>JBCDFE010000008.1:0-35410 GCA_039178745.1 Bacteroidota bacterium
CATTCGGCTAGCTTATCTACGTAGTACTCATCGACCAGATTTCGACCAATGGGTGGCATTCGGGTCTCTTCAAGGCTGGCATCTCTAATCCATAGCTGTGAGTGCTGGTGAAAGCCGGGCTTGACAATTACGCCATCTTGATTAGAGGCGTTGCTCATGTTGGGCGCATTGATGATGTTGCTCAGAAACAAAGGCGTATTAAAACGCAGATCCATGTTTACACCAGATACTCCACCGGGTCTATGGCAAGATGCGCAGTTGGCATCCAGATAAGATCGGATTCTCAAGCCGAGATCTGCCTGCTCGTCATCGATGGCAGCAGCTCTGGGCAACTGATCCAGATCGCCCAGACTTTGATCGAATACGCCCAAATCATCCAAATGCGCCAGTTGATTAACTTCGCGACCTAACTCCGGGTAGTAAAAGTCTGAGTTGAGTTGGTGCGTCTCTACACCGAGTACAAAGTTGGCTGCACTCGTATGGCAACTCATACACTCGCCCCTGCTAGGATAGTCCCAACGCTGCACATAAGCCAGTTGTCCTTCTTCGTCAAAGACCTCGAATTCCTGAAAATCGGAGTTGGCGGCCAGATAGGCTTCGGTGCCTTCCTCATTCCAGTGATAGCTCAGCCCATAGCTCTGATCTTCGCCTATGATGAAAAACCGCGTTTCCAACATGCGGCTTTGATTGGGTTCGCCAAGCCTGGTATTTAGGGCAAAATTTTTGATGAATACGGTACCCGGAGGAAAGTCCCAATCGTCGCTGCGGTTAAAATTCACCGTTTCTGAGGGTGAATCGTAGGTGCCATCGTTGGGAATGATCATCCATCGATCTTTGACGGCATTGTCTGAGTACAGCTGAGATGTAGTCTGGTAGGGAATCATGCCCGGAACCGGTGTCAGACTCTGCAAATCGGTAAAGGCACCGATTTCTGAGAGCAGCGCTGGAGGGTCCGGTACAATGCCTGCCCTTCTGAGTCGGTATAGCTTTCCCGGGGTGGCGGTAAACCGGTTTCCTATGACAGTTATGATGATCGATCCATCGGCTTGTGGGAATACACCCGTCACACCGGGACCATCGGGCATAGTCGGGTGGCTGCCAGAGAGGTTGTCTATCAGTATTTCTATTTCTCCCTCGCCGTCTTCGGCATCGGAATCGATAGCCATCAATCGATTTTTCATGTAGTCGGCAAAGAGGTACTTGCCCCTTAGGGAGGCAAACTCGGTGCCGTGATAAACGCTACCACCTATGATGCAGGCACCACCCGTTCCGCGCTCGTATTCGGCATAGGGGCCTTTACTATTGCCGATGTATACGTCGGGGTGCACATTATCATTATATGGTCTGGTTCCTTCTAGCCAGGGCCATTGCAGGTTGTCTCCCTTTTCTACCTTCGAGATCTCTTCCCGGTGGCCACCGCCTACATCGGCCACCCAGATTTCGCCAGTCACCTCATCTTGGATCATACTATGCGGACTGCGTAAACCCAGGGCGAAAAACTCTTCTAGGTGCTCGCCATCGGGACTCAGCCATGGGTTGTCGTTGGGAATGGAGTAACCTTGTGAAAAGGTACCCGGCCAGCCAGCGGGCGGATCATCATTGGCCAGCGGCTGCCTGATGATCGGATGACTACGCGTGGGATCATTGTCTACATCGATGCGCAGTATACCGCTAAAGAAACCGCCGTCTAATCTTTGAGTAGATACATCTTGATAAAAGTCGGCCCCTTCATCGCCTATCGAGATGTAGAGCAGGCCTTCCTCGTCAAAAAACATACCACCACCGTTGTGCCAGGTATACCGGTCATACTGCCGAAAAAGAATCTCCTCGGAGGCCGGATCGAAGACTTCGTTTACTGGATCCCAGCTAAACTTCGAGAGCACATTGTATCCGATTTCATCCCAGACCTGAGCATCTGGCTTGGTCCGATAGTAAATAAAGGCGAGCTGCTTGTCTGGTGCGGTGGGATCGCCAAACCTGGGGTGAAGTACGATACCTACCGTACCGGCATCGCTCAAAGCAAAAGTAGATTCGCTGATATCGAGTACGCGATCCGAGAATTGATTGTCGAAGTTGATGCGCCACAATTCGCCATCCAATCCAAGGAGGAGTACATCCTCTGTGCCGGGGAAGGGAATGATTCTATTGGGGCCGTAGAAGGTTTGGCCAGGTAGGACATCTTCCAATTCCCAACTGCCGCCCACGGCTGGTCTGCGATCGGGAAAAATGCCATTGAGATAGGCTCCTACGGGTTCTGGAGGAGCCGAGAAAATAGCCTTAGGCATATAGGCAAAAGAGATAGCGGCCAGTAGCAGTACGCTAAATAGGGAGTAGTAGTTTGGGCGCATGTTTCGATAGTCTAATGTAGCTCACGTAAATGTATGAAAAATGACAATCGGATACGACGTCTGAAAAGGCAAATGTCGGATTTAAACGAAGAATTAATCGTCCTTATCCAGCACAGCTTTGAGCTCATTGAGCTTCAGCATACATTCAATCGGGGTCATCTGATTGATGTTGATGTCTTCGATCAGGGCCTTGAGCTGTCCGATTTTAGGATCGTGAGTCTCAAAAATACTCATCTGCAAGGCGTCTGCCTGAATACCATTGGCCTTGGCCACGCTGGGCGCGTTTGTCGAATTTTGGACTTCCGCAGGTGGAGACATTTCGGTTTGGGGGATGTTCCGACCTGCGGAAGTCCCCTCTTCAACCCTGCCGAGATGGTTTTGTTCCAGTTGAGTGAGGATAGAAGTGGCCCTCTGAACGATTTCAGGAGGCATTCCGGCCATGCGGGCGACGTGTATTCCAAAGCTGTGCTGTGAGCCACCTGGTACCAATTTCCTCAGGAAGATGATGCGCTTGCCGATCTCCTTTATGGCGATGTTGTAGTTGTGTATGCGATCGAGTTGGGTGGCGAGCTCGTTGAGTTCGTGATAGTGGGTGGCAAATAGTGTTTTGGGTCGGGTACGGCCATTATTATGCAAATATTCGGCTATGGCCCAGGCAATGCTGATGCCATCGAAGGTAGAGGTGCCCCGCCCGATTTCGTCGAGCAATATGAGCGAGCGGTCGGTCACATTATTCATGATACTGGCCGTTTCGTTCATCTCTACCATAAAGGTCGACTCGCCACTGCTGATGTTGTCGCTGGCGCCTACGCGTGTGAAGATGCGGTCTACTAGTCCGATTTTTGCTGAATCTGCCGGAACGAAGCTACCCATTTGCGCCATGAGGACAATGAGTGCAGTCTGGCGCAGGAGGGCAGATTTACCAGCCATATTTGGACCGGTAATCATGAGGATTTGTTGCTCGTCGCGATCCAGGTATACATCGTTGGCTACAAACGACTCACCTACAGCCAGCTGCCGCTCGATAACTGGATGGCGGCCTGCCTTGATATCGAGGGCAAAGCTTTCGTCTACCTCGGCAGGGTTGTAGTTGTTTCTATGGGCTACTTTAGCAAAGCCCAGCAGGCAGTCTAGCTGGCCAATGAAGGCAGCGTTTCGCTGTATGGGGTCTATGTACTGCTGAAGATCCATGACCAGCTGTTCGTAGAGAAATTCCTCCCGCTGCAAAATTTGGTCTTCTGCATTCAAGATTTTGTTTTCGAGAATCTTGAGTTCTTCGGTGATGTAGCGCTCGGCATTAGTCAGTGTCTGTTTTCTGGTCCACTCTGGTGGAGCCTGATCTTTGTATTTGTTGGTGACTTCGAGATAATAGCCGAATACATTGTTGAAGCCAATTTTCAAGCTGCTTATCCCTGTGCGTTCGCTTTCCCGCTGCTGAATGCCCGCCAGTCGATTTTTGCCATTCTTGGTGATGTCTCTCAGTTCGTCTAGCTCCGGGTCGTACCCATCTGCTATGACACCGCCTTTATTCAGGTTGACCGGTGGGTCTTCTTTGATACGCTCCTGTACCATTTGACAGAGATCGGGGAGGTCGTCGAGCTTTTGAGCCAGCACCTCTAGCTGATCATTTTTACTCTGCAGCAGTTCTTCTTGCAGGGGTTTGATCTGGCAAAGTGCCTTGCGCAGCTGCCTGATTTCGCGTGGGTTGACTTTGCCCAGTGGTACTTTTCCAATGAGTCTTTCCAGGTCGCCTATGCCTTGGAGCAACTCGTCTACCTGCCGCAGGCTTTCGGTATTTTGGTAGAAATAGCTGACCACCGATTGCCTTTTGGCTATTCGACCTGCGTCAGTCAAAGGCAGAACAATCCATTTGCGCAGTAGCCTTCCCCCCATAGGGGTTACGGTTTGGTCGAGGACTTGTACCAGAGGGACGCCCGTTTCATGAGGACTTCTGAGTAGTTCCAGGTTTCTGATGGTAAATCGGTCTAGCCATACGTAGTTGTCATTGGCAAGCCTGCTGATGCGCGTTACATGACCCAGCTTGTTGTTTTGGGTCGATTCGAGGTAGTGGAGAATGGCCCCTGCTGCTCGCTGTCCCAGATTGAGCGCTTCAATGCCGAACCCTTTTAGAGAGTTGGCCTTGAAATGCCCTAGGAGTCGCTCGCGGGCATATTCGTCGGTAAATATCCACTCATCCAAGGTGCTGAGGAAAAAGCGCTCGCCGTATTTGTCTTGAAACTGTCGCTTTCGATCTTTCGATAAAAGGATCTCCTTGGGTTGAAAGCTTTGCAGCAGTTTGTCGATGTAATCACTACGACCTTCTGCAATCAGAAACTCGCCCGTGCTGATGTCTATGAGAGCCAGTGCGAGTAGGTCTTTTTTCCCGTGTCCGAAGGCAAGGGCTGCTAGGAAGTTGTTGGCTTTGTGATCCAGCAGTTTATCGTCTACGGCCAATCCTGGGGTGACGATTTCTGTCACGCCTCTTTTGACGATCTTTTTTTCTTTGCTCGGCTTTTCGAGTTGCTCGCAAATGGCCACTCTGTAGCCTGCCTTTACCAATCTGGGCAGGTACATATCCAGGCTGTGGTAGGGGAAGCCAGCGAGCTCTACATCGCTGCCGCCATTGTTGCGGCTAGTTAATACGATGCCCAGGGTTTGTGCAACAGAGACGGCATCACTGCCAAAAGTTTCGTAAAAGTCTCCTACTCTAAACAACAGCAAAGCTTCGGGATGTTTGGCTTTGACTTGGTTGTATTGCGCCATGAGTGGCGTGACCTTATTCGATTTTTTCTTGGTCGATGTGCGCGCCACGGTGTCTGTAATTGTTGATTTATTGGTAATTCGGCAAGGTACGAATTTCTCAATCTGTCTGATAGTATGCCTACATCTTGTTTGCACCCAGAATCAGCCCTACTTTCGATTCAGAAAACATAGGATTTGTGCCTTCACACGTTTTTTCACTTCGAGATATGCTGGGTGTAGATGTCAGATCTTCACACGGACATAGATTGGGTTGCCTGCAGGATATCGTCTTTGATCAGGAGCAGGCTAAGTTAGGCTATTTTCTGATTTCAACTAGTGGTTTGGGCCTAGGCCTGGAGAAGATGTATGCCATTCACCACTCCTACTTCAGGTCCGATGGCATCGGCATTCATTTAGTATTTGATATTCAATATGGCTTGACTGCCAAGCGACTGGGCAGACCCAATCTGCCCGAGCACTACAGTGCCCATACTATAGATGATCTGATGGGGTTTGAGCGCGATGTGATACGACAAGTATCTGCTCCGGGCCATAGGAGCGATAATTGATGCACCTCTTTAAATTAGGCTCAAATAGTGTGGAAACATCTCCCGCCAAAGCGGCCAATCGTGTTCTTTCCAACCGCGCATATCCAGCCAGTGATCAATACCTTTTGCTTTGAGTATGCCTGAAAATCTCTCTGTAGGTGCGCGGCAAATATCCCATTCGCTCGTGCCCAGGATAATTTTCATTTTCCAGATGTCGGGATGATCCAGGCTGGGTACGAAGTCTACGGGGTTGTGAAAGTAAACTTCATTGCTGTAGTAATCTCCCATAAAGCTTTTGATGTCGAACGAGCCACTCATACTAAATAGGTGACTGACGTATTCTGGATGGCGGAAAGCGAAGTTGGCAGCCGAAAAACCCCCAAAACTCGCCCCGGCGGCTACGATGCGCCCGGTTCCGGTTTTCCATCGTATTTGCGGGATAAACTCATGATACAAAAAATCGTCGTAGCGCTGGTGCCTGGCTACGCGCTCTGCCGGGTGAACTTTGCCATACCAGCTGGCGTGATTGACGCTATCCGGGCAGTAAATCTGAACCAGGCCCTGCTCGACAAACCAAGCCGCAGATTCGATCAGACCAAAGTCTTTGGCTTCGTAATAGCGGCCTAGGGTAGTGGGAAAGATAACAACGGGGTATCCCTTTTGTCCATATACCAAAACGTCAACATCGTGACCGAGATGGTGAGAATAAAATTGGAAGTGAGACTCGTGCATGGAGCGAATATAGATTTTGCTGGCACAAATGTAAGCGTGGCTCAGAACAAACTTGTTCTGAGCCACGCAAAATAATTTGTTCGCAGGCTTGGGTCAAACAAGCCTGCGAAGGCACTAGGTCAATACTTCCTGGTAAAGAATGGGTTCCGGATACTCTTTCTTTATGGAGTATCGGATCAGGTCGAAGGCGGTAACAACGCCTTTGAGCTCGTTTCGTAGATTAACGACGGGAATGGTTTTGAAGCGTCTGTCCATGAATAATTCGGCGGCAGTGCCGACTTTATCCTTTGGAGCCAGCTTCACGATATGAGTCGTCATGATCTCGCCGACGGTATTGGATTCGTTACAATCAGGATTGATGGAGCAGCGCCATAAATCGTAAGAAGTTACTAAGCCTACCAAATGTCCTTGAGCGTCTATTACGGGCAGCTGCTGTAGCCGCTCGTACTGCATAAGTTGCGATACTTGCTCGATGGTGTCTTCAGGAGAGACTGTTCGTACATCCTTACTCATAATAGTACGTACTTCTTCATTCATCATAGGCAGTGTAGATTTTGTAAATGTTATTATTTGCGGTACAATATAATGTATTATATGTTGTTTTGCAAAATTTAGTCTGGTTTTTGGCCTTGTTTTTTAGGCTTGATGTAGTTTCTACCTTTGCGTTGTGCATTTGCGAGGTTTCCTGTCTCAATGTTGGGGATATCTGTTCCGTACAGAATCTGTATTCGTTCGACAATACGAGCTAAATAGCCAGTATCTAAACCGGCGGGTCCACCTTTCTGCGATCCGCCCAAGAGTGTCGCCCAACCAAAGACTGAATCTGGTCATCTGTCTGGATGGTCAAGACTTTGAGCGCATGAAAATGGTCGACCGCATGGCGTCTTTCTTCAGCGCATATCCTGATCAGCCCTTGCTGATGGTAGGTATTCATGCGGCAGATCGCCTTCGGGAGTACGGGACTTCCGGTAGGCCCGATTATCAGGGTAGGGGAGACTTGTCGAAAGCGCACCAGGACTTTGTGACCCGAGAGTTGCTTCCATGGCTAAACCGGCGCTATTGTATCAGTAAGGAAGTTTCGGTCCGTGCCATTATGGGTTTTAGTCTTGGTGGTCTGCATGCTTTCGATCTGGCTTGGCAGCGGTCAGATGTTTTTGGAGCTGTTGGGGTTTTTAGTGGTGCGCTTTGGTGGAGGTCTAAGCCCTTCAACAAAAAGAAACCCGATGCCAATAGAATTGTCCACGATTACGTATCGAGGACTATCGAAATTCCTAGCTCTCTTCGCGTTTGGCTTATGGCTGGTACAGAAGATGAAAAGGAAGATCGCAACAATAATGGCATTATAGATGCCATAGACGATACTGTAGATTTGAAGAAGCTGCTCAAAAAACGCGGGTTTGATTCCCCTGGCCGTTTAACATACTTAGAAAAAGAGGGTGGAAGACACGAGCCAGAGACCTGGGGGGAGGTTCTTCCCGATTTCTTGCATTGGTTGTTTAAGAGGTAGGAGATTCTTTGTTCAGGAATCTCAAATTTCGCTTTAGCCCGCTGTACTTCGTGCGTTTAACGGCGCTCTTTTTGAATACTTTTCTAAAAACTTCTTCGGTCATTTCATACCATTCGCTTTCGCTCATATCCAGCAAATTTTCATGAGGAGAGAAGGCAGGCTCTGCATGTGGTCGGCTTCTTCGATTCCAGGGGCAGACTTCCTGGCAAACGTCACATCCAAAGGCCCAGTCGTCCATTCTGCCGGCAAATTCGTCTGGTATAGACTCCTTGAGTTCTATGGTCAGGTAGCTGATACACTTCGATCCATCAACCAGATAGCCATCCGAATCTATAGCTTCTGTTGGGCAGGCATCTATACATCGGGTACAATTGCCACAAAGGTCCTTAATGGGTTCGTCAGCTTCCAAGTCCAAATCGATGATCAGTTCTGAAAGGAAAAAGTATGAACCGGCCTTAGGTGTAATGAGTAAGGTGTTTTTTCCTATCCAGCCATTGCCTGCTCTTCTGGCCCACTCTCGCTCCATGACAGGGGCTGAGTCTACAAAAACACGCCCCTGAATTTCCTGCCCCAGTTCTTCAGACCATAGGGACATCAGCTCCCGAAGTTTGGCTTTGATCACAAAATGGTAGTCTGCCCCATAGGCATATCGGCTGATTTTCGGCGAACCCTTGCTGGGCGCATCATCTTCGGGACAATAGTTGTACAATAAGCTCACTACTGTTTTAGCACCCGGTACCAGTAAGGTAGGATCCACTCTTTTATCGAAGTGGTTTTCCATCCACCCCATTTGGCCATGATACCCCTTATTGAGCCATTCTTCCAGCCTATACGCTTCCGAATCTAGCCGCTCTGCTTTGGCCACACCCACATGTGCAAAGCCCAACTCGTAAGCCAGAGCCTTCAACAAATCTTTCGGATTTGAAGAAGCTGCCGCTACTAAACTCTTTCGCGATGTATGCATATCTGGCATGTTTTACAAAGTTCGCGACTTTTCCCGAATTGAAATTCCCAATTCCATACCCCCGCACCAAAACAATTACAATCCGACATCTATTACATAAAAACCACCAACCTTCTATGTATTCTACTGTATGCAAACTCTACTTTACATCGGCATTACACTCGGCACTGTAGCAGCTATGGAATTCGTTGCTTGGGCAGCACACAAGTACCTTATGCATGGCTTTTTGTGGATCTGGCATGAAGATCATCACAAGCCCCATCACGAGGAAGATGGCTTCTTTGAAAAGAACGATTTATTCTTTCTGGTTTTCGCTATTCCCTCGGCGGCATCCTTCATTATCGGTAGCAATGTCGATGGTCTGTTCTGGCTATTTTTTGTTGGAGTGGGCATTGCCATATACGGTACCATCTACTTTCTGATTCACGACGTATACATCCATCGAAGATTCAGGTGGTTCAAGCAGCTCGATAGTAAATACAGCCGTGCCATACTGCGCGCCCATGGTCGCCATCACGCCATTACCACCAAAGAAGGAGCCGAGAGTTTTGGCCTGCTGGTGGTCGATAAGAAGTTCTTCAAGAAACGCAGCGAGTGGGATAAGCCCAAGAAAAAACAACTAGAAAAGGAAAGTGCGTAAATTTGTACTTCCGCAGGTAGGGAGGTATCAGGCTTTAGCCGGCTAGGTAGCTACCTGCGGAAGTACAAACAAAAATCTCCATCTTTCCATGCAAGAGCGCCTCGTCGATAAATTATCAGAGCCGTTTAAACTCGATACACCAATTGGCCAGACGATGGCCATGAGGATCGAGTCTGTGCTGAAGGACCTCAAAGGCAAGTCAAAAGGGCTAGATACGGCCTACTTTGTCAATAGCCACTGGGTGGAGCTGTATGATGATCCCAAGCAGGTTGAAGATGTTTTGGTCATGTTTCGACACCGCAGTGATAGCGATGATCCAGTCTCTACGGGTGCATTTGAGACCTACAGGAACGGGAAGCTGGAACCTGGCCGATGGAGAGATGTAGGAGAAGGCAAAATTTCGATCAGCCAGACGCTTGTCGATGATGCGTCTTATAAACTGGGCTTCAAAAATGAGTTTGATTCCCCTTCTTTAGCCTCGGATCAAGTCGATGGAGCCAAGATTCCGGAGGAGACCATATTATACGGAGTGGCTTTTCTCGACGAGGATTTCATTATTCTCAGGCGGCACGGCACCTTGCCCGAAGATGCCAAAGATGCATTGGGCAGTAAGCGCTATCGGCTATTCGCGCGCGAGCGCCTGATCAATAAGGAGCGGTTCGAGTGGGACGATGCCCTGGAGTATCTCATGACCAAGTACAGGAGTATGGCCACGGTATATCTGGTGGGTATGGCCATCTTCTTGCTCCTGCTGATTCTGATAGTGACCTACAGCCGATAATTAAAGGCGCACTTATAACATGCAAACATACAATAGTCGTATATTTGCGGTCGCTTTGGCGAAAGTGGCCCCTGGGAGGCGTCATTTTTGCCGGGAATAAGTCGGGTTTTAGGGCCTGAATTATTCAAATTTCGGAACTATTTTAAATCAAATTTTTATGCAAGGCAAGGGAATTGTCAAGTTCTTCCTTGTGGTCATGGGGCTTCTCGCTGTTGCCCAGTTCATGTACTTGTTGCCGACCAATCGGATCGAGCGGCAGGCCGATGAATACGCACAGCGAATTTCCTCGACCATGGAAGACAATGTCGAGCAGCGCGAAGCTTATAAATCAGCGCGCTCCGAATTTCTGGACAGTGTGTCCAATACTACTGTATTCTCCATTCCATTACTGAGAGATTATACCTATCAAGATCTCAAATCAGCTCAACTCGCATACGGTCTTGACCTGAGCGGCGGTATGAGCGTCGTACTGCGCGTAAACTTGCGCGAATACATCCTTGCCCTATCAGATGGTTCCGAAGACCCAGACTTTAAAGAAGCGCTAAATCTCGCCTCCCAGCGACTAGCCAATGCCCAAGACGATTACATCTCGCTCTTCGCTACAGCCTGGAGTGAGGTGCGCGGCAATAAGACGCTGGCCAATGATATTTTCTCTGACAATGCATCGCTGAGAGATGATATCGGACTAAACGATACCGACGATCAGGTGATCATCTTCCTGCGCGAGCGGGCAGATGCTACGGTCAACGAGACTTTCGAAATGCTTCGCCGTCGTATTGACCAGCTGGGTGTGGTACAACCAAACGTCAATCTAGATGCCGATCGCGACCTCATCTTGGTCGAATTGCCAGGTATAGACAATCCGGCTCGTGCCCGTACTTTCTTGCAGGCTGCGGCCGTGCTCGAATTTTACGATGTCTATCGCATGGCCGAAGACGGTGTCAACTTCTACGAGCGCCTACAGCAAGCCGATCAGTATCTGCTGGCTGAGCAGCGCCGCGAGCGAGGAGATACCACCGAAGTAGAAACGGAAATTGAGCTTAGATATGACACCATCTATGTAGAAGGTGAAGATGGGCTACCCACTACTGAGGTAGCTGGCATCGACACTGTAGAGGTAGAAGCACCGACCGAAATCGGTCCTTTGGCTTCTATGATTCGCATCGATGGCAATAGCAGTTTCGCTACGCTCGGTTACGTGAGCAAGAACAATCGCGATGATGTGCTGAAGTTGCTCAAGCGCGATGATGTTGCTCGTTTCTTCCCACGTACCGCTTCCTTCCATTTTAGTCGCGAAGCTGTAGAGAATGCCGAAGATCGAGGTCTGGATCAGAACGACTATACACTTTATGTTGTCAAGCAAAGCCCCAATGGCCGGGTACGCATCAGTGGTGAGATGATCACCGATGCTCGCTCTGAGGCCGATCAGGCAGGTGAAATGGGGGTTGGTATAACCATGGATCAAGAAGGCACCCGCGAATGGGCGCGTTGGTCTACCAATGCTGCCAGCGACAACAATCGTCAGATTGCGATCCTGCTAGATAGCCAAGTGGTTTCTGCCCCAACTGTTCGTGTACCCATCCGTGATGGCCGTACGCGTATCGATGGTGGCTTTACCGTTCAAAAGGCCGATGACTTGGCCAGTATACTGCGTGTAGGTAGCCTGCCTGCTCGTTTGGAAATCATACAAGAGCAAGTTGTCGGACCATCATTGGGTGCGGAAAATATTCGCACTTCCCTGGTTGCCATGGGTGTTGGTGTGGCTTTGCTGCTCTTATTTATGGTCTTTTACTATGGTGGTGCGGGTGTCGTTTCCATCATAGCGCTGCTGCTTAACCTGATTTTCATCTTCGCTGCTATGGCTAGTTTGAGCACGGTGCTCACGCTGCCCGGTTTTGCAGGTGTCATCCTGACCATCGGTATGGCCGTTGATGCCAACGTGATCATCTTCGAGCGTGTGCGAGAAGAGCTGCGCGCCGGTAAGAAAATAGGTCAGGCCGTCACCGACGGTTTTGCCAACTCGTATTCTGCCATCATTGATGCCAACGTGACCACACTATTGGTAGCAGGTGTATTGGCTTACTTCGGCCTCGGACCCATCAAGGGTTTTGCCGTCGTGTTGATCATTGGTGTGCTTTGCTCGCTGTTTACTGCCGTATTGGTTGGTCGTATGATCATCGAATGGTGGCTGGGCCGCAAGAAGGAAGTCAGCTTCTGGACTGGATCTACCAAGAGTGCTTTTGCCAATGTCAATATCGACTGGATGGGTAAGCGCAAGATCGCTTATGGCATCAGCTTCGTGTTGATAGCAGCTAGCCTTGGAAGTATCATGACACGCGGTTTCGACCTTAGCGTGGACTTCAAGGGTGGTTACAACTACACGGTAGAATTCGATCAGGACGTGACTGCCGATCAGCTGCGCACGGCACTAGCTGGCCCATTCGAGGGTGAGCCTACCGTCAAGAGTGTAGATGCAGATAATACATTCAGCATCGTCACAGACTATCTGGTTGAAGTAACAGAGAAAGTCGATGGTGAAGAGCCTCAGGTAGTCGTACAGAAAGCTTTACACGAAGGTGTTATGGCTGCTATAGGTCGCAGTGATCTCAGCTATGAAAACTTCAGTAATAGCGAGCTTACGGGTACAACTCACGTACTGAGTGCCAACAAGGTAGGACCAACCATAGCCGATGACATCAGATCTTCTTCATGGAAGGCAGGTTTGTTGGCGTTGATGTTGATCTTCCTGTACCTCTTGATTCGCTTCGACAAATGGCAGTACTCCGCAGGTGCCGTTGTGGCTCTCTTCCACGATAGTATCATAGTTTTGGGTATGTTCTCGCTCTTCCACGGCATTCTTCCGTTCAATATGGAGCTTGACCAGCCATTTATCGCAGCTATCCTGACGGTAATTGGTTACTCGATCAACGATACCGTGGTTGTATTCGACCGGATCAGAGAGTACATCAACAATTATACCAGCGGTAACAAGACCGAGGTGATCAACGCAGCCATCAACAGTACCGTTAGCCGTACGATCATTACCTCATTGACGACTCTGTTTGTAGTCTCTACCTTATTCTTCTTCGGTGGTGCCAGCATCAGAGGTTTCGCATTTGCTCTGCTGATCGGTATTCTGGTGGGTACTTACTCTTCTATCTTCGTGGCCACGCCCATCGTTCACGACCTGACCGATGAGATGAAGGCTAAAGAAGTGAGCACGACCACTACCACAACTGATAAGAAGGCCCGCAAAACGGCTAAGGCGTAATCGAATTATTTCGATTTATAGTCAGTACTTAGGATTAATTATCGCCGCCGAAACGAACGTTTCGGCGGCGATTGTTTTTTAGTATATGCGATTGATCATAATCAATCGTGTCTATTAAAAAATCTACATTATGCGTAAATCGGCTTATATCAATGGCACATGGATCGAGACCGACCAGACTTTTCCCGTGTCCAATCCTTTTGACGGAGCTGAACTTGCCCAGGTATCGGATTGTGGGGTTGAGGAAACTGAGGCTGCCATTGATGCTGCTGCTACGGCCTTTCCAAGTTGGCGAGATCAAACAGCAGCCCACCGCTCAAGACGATTGCGGAGGTGGTACGAGCTCATTAGAGAAAACACTGACGAGCTCGCAGAATTGCTGACCAAAGAGCAAGGCAAGCCACTTGCAGAAGCTAAAGCCGAGATTAAGTATGGTGCTTCCTTTATAGAGTGGTTTGCCGAGGAGGGCAAACGCGTGTATGGCGATACCATTCCCGCCTCTACAAAAGACAAGCGTATCGTAGTTGTCAAGCAGCCGGTAGGGGTAGTTGCCGCTATCACGCCATGGAATTTTCCTAGTGCTATGATTACCAGAAAGGTAGCGCCAGCATTGGCCGTAGGCTGCACAGTCGTCATCAAACCGGCAGAAGACACCCCGCTGTCTGCTTTGGCGCTAGCGGACTTGGCCCACCAAGCAGGCTTTCCGCCTGGGGTGCTGAACGTTGTGCCATCAAGTAAACCCGAAGTAGTCGGTGAGGTACTGACCCAAAGCCAAATGGTACGCAAATTGAGTTTTACGGGCTCGACAGCAGTGGGTAAAGTATTGATGGAGCAGTCTTCGGGTACGCTTAAACGCTTGTCTATGGAGCTCGGTGGCAACGCACCTTTCATCGTTTTTGATGATGCGGATTTGGATGCTGCTGTAGATGGCGCTTTATCAGCTAAGTATCGAAATGGTGGTCAAACCTGCATTTGCGCCAATCGTTTTTACGTCCAATCTGGTATTTACGAGAGGTTTGTAGAGAAGCTAACCCAAAAGACCAGGGATCTTCGATTGGGCAGCGGGCTACAGGAAGACACAGATATTGGCCCGCTGATCAATCAGGATGGGCTGGAAAAAGTAGATCGCCTGGTAGCCGATGCTAAAGAAAAAGGTGCTCAAGTGATGGTTGGTGGAAAGAGATCCGATATCGGGGATCTGTTCTACCTGCCGACGGTTCTCACCAATGCCACTCCAAACATGGATTTGTTCCGGGAAGAAATTTTTGGCCCCGTTTGTCCGGTATTCGAATTTGAATCTGAGGAAGAGGTGATCGAGCAAGCGAACGATACCCAAGTAGGCTTGGCTGCTTATTTCTACGGCCGAGACTATGCGCGTATTTGGCGTGTGGCAGAAGCCCTGGAGTACGGTATGGTCGGTATCAATACCGGGAGAATCTCTGCAGCTCAGGCACCTTTTGGTGGCATAAAAGAGAGCGGATTCGGACGGGAAGGCAGTAAGTATGGTCTAGACGATTTCTTGGTCAAGAAGTACTTATGTTGGGGACTGGACAGCTAAAGTCGATACCAGGCCAGACCTCAAAGCTCACAAGACTACACTTTCCACCGGCTTATATCCCCAATGCATCAAATCGCCTGCTAGCTGAGGTACCCACCTGATCAGTTTTTTGGTTTTGGTGCTCCATTTGCTCTCTTGTAGTTGATCTCCTGTCGCTGATACACCAATTTTTTGCAGTTTTTGCTTGATGTCATCTAGTGAGATCATCCCTTCCTGATATTGAGCGATAACGTGATAAACGCCGAGCATGGGTACGCGATATTTGCTGGTTTGCAGCTCTCTTTCGCGTTCGATGAGTTTATTCTTTTTTGCCGTTTTGATCAGCTTTTCTGCCTGCCCGCATTCCAGCAGGGCTTCGAAATAAACCGAATAGAAAAGGTGCCACCTATGGCGGGCAACCTCTTTGGGATAGGCCGCTAAAAAGATCGACCCGTATTGCTCTGCTTGCTTATGCATGCCATTGGCCAGTAAGGTCCTGATGTTGAAAGCAACGAAACCTACGCGATTGTGCATGTTTTTGGTCTGCTTGGCAATAGCTGATGCGCGTTGCATAAGCTGTAATGCCTCCTGGGCACGATCTTGCCTGAGCAGTACCGCACAGAGGTTGTTGACATAGTGCAGGTAGTCGTGCGTTTCTGACCTGACAGATAGGTAGCCATACCGAACTGCTTTTTCGTATTCGCTGAAACCAGCGTGCATCATCAGGCGGTTGTTGTAGTAGTTGATCAGCAGGCGCTTGCTGTAAAACTCACCACATTCGAACCTTTTGTCCAGATAATCGAAAGGTGCGCGCATACCATCGTACTGCCGGTAATTGTGGCTGATAAATACAAGGCGAACGAGTGCTTGATAGCGCAGATACCCTTCCAGGCTTTCATCGAAAAAGACATCGTTGAGCCACGAGGCCCACCTCATGGAGTCTATAGGTTGCCCACTGTACTGCTTGACCACTTCAGAGGCGACCTTTCTCAGCTCATCGGCTACTTCGTTGGCGCGTCGGTATTGATCTGCATACGTATCCAGGAAGTCGGCAATCAAGCTCTGGTCTGCATACCGTAGCCTGATCAAAATAAAATCGTGGTAGGTGCTGAGTAGTTCGTAAAATTTTCGAAAGTAAAATTTCGGGTGCACGTATTTTTTTACGGCTCGTATCAGTTGTTTTTCCTCTGTTGGGTCAATGCTGTCATTATTGATTTTCCCTTCCAGATCGAGCATCCAGGCATAGTGATTATCGACATCAGCTTGTTGAAGGCGTGTTTTGATCCAGGTAGCTAGGTGGTTGTATTTGCGTTTGTCTATGCTGGTGTCATAAGGCCGAAACTGGTTGATGTTTCGGGCATTGTAGTCTACTTGCTGAAGAATGTGCAGCCTTTCCTCATCTTGAAATTTGTGGCAAGACATAAGATACCTAGTCTCGTGTGGGAGGAGACCATTGGCAAATTGAGTGAATTTACGCAGTTGACTACGCATAGGCAGTTTACATGACCAAGCCGCCGTCTACGTTCAAAACGGTTCCCGTAACGTAGGCCGATTCATCTGATGCTAAAAATAAGTAAGCCTGGGCAACTTCCAAAGGCTCGCCTAAGCGGGCTAGTGGCGTGCGACCGATCAGGTGTTCGATCACACTCTCGGGAACGGTCCCGATCATTTCCGTTTTGATAAAGCCAGGGGCTACAGCGTTTACCGTTATTTTTTTTCTGCCGAGTTCCCTGGCCCAGGTTTTGGTCATGCCAATAAGGCCCGCTTTGGCAGCTACGTAATTGGTCTGACCAAAATTACCGGTATGTGCTACAACAGAAGCGGCATTGATGATGCGCCCTCCTCCGGCTTCGATGAGATGGGGAAATACGGCTTTTGTGCAATTGAAAACCCCAGTCAAATTGACATCGATGACCTGCTGCCATTGGTCTGCAGTCATTTTCTTGAGGGAAGAATCTCTGGTTATTCCCGCGTTGTTGATGAGAATATCGATGCGCCCGAAGTGACTTTGGGTAGCTACCGCTGCAGCGGTTACCGCTTTGAGATCGGTGGTGTCTACCTTTTGAAAGAGCAAGCGATCAGCATGACCTCCGTTGCTGAGTTCTGTAATGGCTTTCTGGCCGCTCTCTTCATTAATATCCCAA
This sequence comes from Bacteroidota bacterium, assembly GCA_039178745.1. GTDB lineage: Bacteria > Bacteroidota > Bacteroidia > Chitinophagales > Saprospiraceae > Neolewinella. The sequence goes on from JBCDFE010000008.1 coordinate 17,215, forward strand.
ATGGCGAGTTTGGCACCTTCACCGAGAAAACAGGAGGCTATAGCTTTGCCAATACCCTGAGCCCCACCAGTAATAATGGCTATTTTTCCTTCTAATCGATTTCCCATACTAAATAGATGATGTATTTTGATACGACTCGGAAGGTAACAGACAGATACCGACTTGCTGGAATGCGATAGGGTTAAAGTAGCACTGACTATAGTGATATTTATACAAATTTACTATATCAAAGTATTGATTATCAGATTTCTATACAAATGTTTTATAGGGTTGACTCTATTTTGTATTTCCTTAGATGCACGGCTTCGCCCTAATTTGATTTCGAGAAACACCACGAATCCAGTATCATCGGCCGACCCAAAAGCTCAAGGAAGTAATGAGCCGGCCCCAAAAGCCTTAATTGTGACCTACAAGATCATCGGCATGAGCTTGCTTTTGTATTTTAGCCAGCTTTCTGCCCAAAACCAACCAGAAGCCGTGGAAGCCTGGACTTACGCATACGATGTACACTACGCAGATATAGACGATTCTACCAAGATCGCTTACATAGATGAAGGACCTGATGAAGAGGCTGCGGCGACCCTACTATTCATTCATGGTCTCGGCAGTAATCTACAAGCATGGCGAAAGAACATAGCCGAACTATCGGAGACCTATCGTTGTGTGGCCCTGGACTTGCCGGGTTATGGCAAATCCAGCTTAGGGGACTATCCCTTCACCATGACTTTTTTTGCTGATGCCGTTCGGCGATTTAGTGAGCAACTGGAGCTGGAGAATATCACCTTAATCGGTCATTCTATGGGTGGGCAAGTGGCTATGCATACGGTGCTGAAAGGCGATTTAGAACTGACGGGAATGGTCTTGCTGGCTCCGGCCGGGATAGAGACATTCTCGGTTCAAGACGAAGCATGGCTAAAGCAGGTCGTAACCCCACAGCTTATCAAGATGACACCACCTGCGCAAGTCGTAAAAAACTTTGAAGCCAACTTTCACGATATGCCAGACGACGCCAGATTTATGATTGAAGACCGTATGCAGCTGATAGAAACGCCTGAATTCGAAGCATTTGCTGAGATGATACCGCGCTGTATGGCAGGTATGCTCGATGAGCCGGTATACGATCGCCTTGGTGATATCGCTATACCGACCCTGATTATATATGGCGAATCTGATGGCTTGATTCCCAATAAATATCTGCATCCAGATCTTAAGGTAGAGCAGGTGGGCGAAGCAGCTCAAGAGGCCATTCCCAATTCCAAGCTAACGCTCCTTCCCGAAGCGGGTCACTTTGTGCAATGGGAAAAAGCAACCCTGGTGAATAGAGCCATCGAAGACTTTGTGGAGACTCGGTCCATGGATTAGTCCGCTTGAAATATCGTCATTCTAATCATTTGATAATCAATTGCTTAATAGCTAAATGGCTGGTTATTCAGACCTAAAGTCCACCTATTGATTTTATCAGCTTTTCCGATTTAATCGATCTCTTCATTCTACATTCACGCCGCCGAATAATTTTTTACCAATGTACTAAATGGTAGAATAATAATTCGCTCACTGGGAAACTTCAGTTAAATAAATCTAACCAAAGGATGAAGAACCTATTTACTATCTGCCTATCATTTAGTTGCCTGCTGCTCTGGTCTCAAAACGTGAGTCTAGAGGGTGTGGTTACAGATCCAAGCGGTGAACCGCTCGTCGGAGCCACCGTGATTATAGACAATGGCCAAGGAACCACAACGGGGGGATTTGGTCAATACGACTTTGATTTGCCTGCTGGTAGGTACACCATTACGGCTTCTTATATCGGCTTTGCAAACAAGACGGAGGAAGTCAATCTCACTCAAGATATGACGCTCAATTTCGAACTTTCTGAGGGTACCGATCTTGATGTGGTTGTGGTATCTGGCTCTAGTCGGCCACAGAAAATCACAGAAAGTCCGGCGACGATTGAAACCGTTTTCGCCCGCGAAATTGAAGAGTATGCTGGCAACCCAGCAGAGCTGATTGCCCGCCAGAAGGGTGTCGACTATTTCCGAGCCGGTATTGCTACACCTGCCTTCAACATCAGGGGTTTTAACTCCAACTTCAATGCCAAAAATTTGCAGGTGACGGATGGCCGTTTTTCTACCCTCATCGCTACGGGCCTCCCTTTTGGTCCTTTATCTACGACCATTCAAGAAGACATCGAGCGATACGAGATTGTGTTGGGGCCAAACTCCACTCTATATGGACCGAATGCCCATAACGGCCTGCTCAATACCATTACCAAGGATCCAAGGACTTCCGCAGGTACGACCATCGCTATCAATCCGGGAATAAATGGCGATGGCAATTCATTTTTGTCTTTGCGGGCCCGACATGCTCAGGTTGTGAGTGACAAATTTGCGTTTAAGATTATGGGTGAGTACACAAGGGCTACAGAATTTGACTGGGCAGATTCCGTTTATCATGAACCTATAATCGGTCTAGACTCTATGGGGCTGCCTTTGCGCGGACCAACGGAAGCCTTTGAAGAGCTGGATCTCGACCCGGATGTCAATTTTTTACGAGCTGAGGCTGCTCTGTATTATTCTGCAACAGACGATATTGACATAATCTTCAATACGGGCTACAGCAACAGCAACTACCTATCGCCAACCAATGTAGGTCGGAACCAAATTCGCGACTGGTCGATCAACTACTATCAGCTGAGGTTTTCCGGTAAAAACTGGTTTGCCCAGGCATACTACACGACCAGTCAGACGGATAGCACCTATGCCATCGATGAGTATACCAAAGATTATCTCGATTTAGTAGCTTTAGGCTTTTCAGATAGAGAAGCGCGAGCAAATTCCTTTGATGGAGGTGCACTTTTCCAGGACGATTCTCGCCGTTGGAATGCCGAGCTGCAATACAACAATAACATTGGTAAGCTTGGCTATATCATTGGTGCTCAGTTTCAAAATGACCGAGCAAATAGCCTGGGTAGCTATCTTTTGGATAACGGTGGGGAAGATCCCATTATCATCAACCAGTTTGGTGCCTATGCGCATCTGACCTACCACCTGGACCGCAATTGGCGATTCATAGGCGCGGCCCGCTTCGACAATCACGAGATTTATGGTTTCAACTTTGTTCCCAAGTTGGGTATACTCCATGTAGACGGGAATTCCAGTTGGAGACTGACCTATGGGCAGGGCATAGCTGCACCAACTATTTTGAATATGTTTGGTGACTTATTCGGCGGCTTGATATTGGGTAATGCAGAAGGATTTACCCTGCTAGACGGTACAACTGTCCCTCTTCAAACTGTAGAAAAGCTAGAAACTTTCGAGTTGGGGTATAGGGGGCAAATTGTACCCAATAAGCTGTTTTTAGATGCCAACGCCTACTACAGCATTTCCAGAGATTTTCTGAGCCCTGTGCAAGGGATTGGTGTTACGACTGCTCGTGGTGATACACCCATATCTGAGGTGCAATCTGGTTTTGCGGGTCTGGGTGGTTTCGTAGCTACTTACTTGAATTTTGGTCAGGTTAATACCTACGGCGCTGATATTGGACTGACTTATTACTTTACACCACAGCTTAGTGCCTTTTTCAACTATTCCCACTTCAACTTCACTTTTGACGAGCTGGATCCCGAAAATGATTTCTTCCCAGATGGCGAAGTCAACTTTCTGGATCTACTAGTCAATGCCCCAACCAATAAAATGGGTGCTGGCATCAATTACAGTGGTGATAGGTGGTTCGGTAGTTTGTTTGGTCGCTGGGTGCAGGAGTACAATTACTTCTCCAGTTTCCAGATTGCGTCTGAGACCTTGACTCGTCCAGATGGAACTCCTTTTGTTTATCGTGGGGTACCAATTGTAGAAGGTGCACGTAGTGCTGATGCCTTCAATTTCGGTCCACTGGGCGGTTTCGTTACCTTCGACTTGAGTGTAGGGTATAGGCTGAGTGATAAATTTACCATCGCTGCTGCTGCCAGTAATCTCTTCAATACGGAGTTGAGAGAATTTACCGCTTCTGCGCCGACTCGCGGTTTGTATACTTTGGAAATGAAGATCAATCTACCAGCGTTAGGAGCAAAGAAGAAAAAGTAAAACTTAAGACTGCTGATTCGTGATCTTAGCCTGGACGCTTTTTTCTGCCTATTTGTTGGGCACCACCTATCTCGGTTGGCTGGGCCATAAGAAAACCGATAGCTTCAGCAGCTTCGCCATCGGCAAGGGGGATCTCTCACCACTTCAGGTTGGAGTCACCCTTGCCGCGGCAACAGCTTCAGCCGCTACTTTTATTATTAATCCCGGATTTGTATACGTTGATGGCCTGGCTGCTTTTATGCATCTTGGCATCAGCGTATACCTGGGTTTTGTAACCATGCTGGTTGTGCTGTCGTTCAGGTTTAGACAACTGGGCGCCGATATGAAAGCCCTGACCATACCCGATTGGATCGGTAAGCGATACGGTTCGAAATCGCTCTCGCTCTACTTTGCCATCATCAACTTGTTGAGTTTTGCTTTCATCGTTTTGCTTGTAGGAGGCATATCGATTGTTATGCAAGGATTGCTTGGGGTTTCCAATACTGTAGCCTTACTCATTACCCTGGTTTTTGTAACGGGTTACGTCATATTCGGTGGCACCTACGCACATGTGTATACCAATATGTTTCAGGGCTTCTTGATGATAGGGGTGACCGTTCTAGTCTTGGGGTCGGGTATTTATCTGATGTGGCAGGAAGGAAACTTCTGGACAGAACTACAGCGAAATCAGCCCCAACTATTGGCATGGGTCAACTCGGATAGCAAGTTGTTCAATGACTTTTTATCGACATACGTAGCTGGTTTTTGCATTGGAGGAGCATTGGTATGTCAACCACATATTCTTACCAAGGCCTTGTATGTCAAAACCAGCAGAGATGTGGGCCGGTATATCGTGGTCTTCAGTATCGTTTTCTTTTTGTTTTGCTCGCTTTTGTTAGCTGGCTTTTGGGCCCATGCTGCCGTCGCACCCGAACAACTGATCGATGCCAGCACCGGAGACTTTCGACAGGATTTGGTCATGACCGTTTATTTGCAAAATGTCTTTCCCAACTGGCTTTTTATTGCGGTCAGTGTGGTCTTATTGGCTGCGGCTATGTCGACTTTAGACGGCCTGCTGGTGGGGATTTCCACCATCACCGCTAACGATTTGGTACTCAACTTGATCGATCGGTTTCGGGCAGGCAAGTATAACCCCATTCAGCGCATGAAGATCGCCCTGAATACCAGTCATCTGGTGTTGATTTTGATTGCAGTGCTGACATTCTTTGTGAACCTTTCTCCGCCTAAGTTACTGGGCATTTTTGGGCAGGTAGGGGTTTATGGATTGGTCTTAGCAGCTGTGCCGCCCATATTGGCTGGCATTCTATTTCAGTACCCCAGGATTCGGGTGGTTTGGCTCATGTCGATCTTGTCGGTAGCCATCCACTTTGGTCTGTTTTTTTACGGAGAGCAGGTTTTTGCTGCGAGCTCACTGGCCTTTGGAAATCCGGGTCTGACAGCTACGCTCGCTTTACTTATTTGCCTCCCGCCCACCATTCTTATTCACCTACTCTTTCCCGCTTCAAAGAGCTAAACTTCACTAATCGATATGCGAAATGCTATTTTGGCCGCGACCGGAGCTTATGCACCATCACGCGTCATAGAGAATAAATGGTTTGATGAGTTGCTGGGCGAAAATGTCAGTACCTGGCTCGAAGAAAACGTTCATATTTACGAGCGTCGCTGGTGCGCACCCGATGAGAGCACCGCAGATCTGGCCGAAAATGCTGCCCGCCAATGTCTGGAACGCGCACAGCTCGATCCGGGTGAGCTTGATTTAATCATCATTTCGACGGATACACCTGAATACATCTCACCGTCCACGGCTTCTGTCTTACAAGATCGTCTCGGGGCACATAAGGCAGGTACTTTTGATATCAATGCGGCTTGTGCGGGCTTTGTAACCGCCTTGGACATAGGCTCAAAATACATCCGGGCTGATGAGCAGTATGATCATGTTTTGGTCATCGGTGCTTATGCCATGAGCAAGTATCTCAATCTGGCCGATAAAAAGACCGTTACCCTATTTGCAGATGGGGCTGGCGCATTTCTACTACAGTCGAGTACGGAGGAAAGCCGGGGTTTTTTGGCGAGTGAACTCATCGGAAAAGGACAGTACCATGGTTATATGGGTATTTATGCCGGTGGAACCCATCAGCCAATTGATGAAACAGCCCTGGAGGCGCATAGGCACCAGCTTCAGTTTGTTCAAAAATTTCCAAAAGAGCTCAATCCCGAAATGTGGTCGGGTATGGCCACCAAATTGAATGAGCGGGTAGGTGTGGAGTCTACTGATGTGGCTCGATATTTCATTACGCAGATCAACATCAATGCCATCTGGGAGACCCTGGACATATTGGGTATTGAACGCGAAAAAGGCCATACTGTCATGCATCATTTCGGCTACACGGGCTCGGCTTGTATACCGATGGCTTTTAATGATGCCCGGGAGAAAAGTATGGTCAAGCCTGGCGATTTAGTCTATTTTATCGGCTCTGGCGGTGGTTTGTCCTTTGCAAGTGCCGCCTTTCGGCTGTAAGATTGTAATATGGATATGTCCACGGTGGACTGGGTTGGAAAATGGGCCATTTATCGGCCTGGAAAATTGGCCGTTAAAGAGTTTGAAAGCGGCCGAAGCTGGACCTATGCCGAACTTAATACAAAGGCCAATACACTGCTGGCTTATGGTCAAAATCATTGGGGCTTAAATCCGGGTGATCGCATAGCAGTGATGGCTCAAAATTGTCTGGAGTACTTTCAGCTCTTCAGCATGGCGCAGAAGGGCGGGCTGACACTCGTGCCGCTTAACTACCGACTGGCTACCGCCGAATTGGAGTATTTGCTGGAAGATGCCCAGCCTAGTTTACTCATTAGTGAGCGAGCTTATTTTGCTAAAATGGAAGGAGTCGCTAAAGCCAGTGGTGATATTCGGCATATCTATTTGGAGGACCTTCAAAATATCTCGCTAGCAGATACAACACCTGATATGGCGCAGCCCGACCCAGACGATCCCATATTTATCCTGTATACTTCCGGAACTACTGGCGTACCAAAAGGGGTGCTCTACACCCACCGCATGCTTTTTTGGAATTCGGTCAACACGGCCCTGTCCCTGATCGTGAATACGGATAGCCGCACAGTCAATTGCATGCCGCCCTTCCATACTGGAGGCTGGAATGTGCTGACTACGCCTTTTCTGCACCGAGGCGGATACACTTGCCTGCTTAAGAAATTTGATCCTGAGCGGGTCTTGCAAGCTATTGAGGAAGAACAAACCACCATTTTTATGGGCGTACCCACTATGCTCAAGATGATGGCCGATTCACCGCAATTTGAAACGGTAGATACTTCACAACTGCTTTACATGATTGTGGGTGGTGAGGCTATGTCCATTCCCCTTATCGAGCGCTGGCATGAAAAAGGTGTGCCCATCAGGCAGGGCTATGGTATGACAGAAGTCGGGCCCAATCTGACCTCACTTCACCAAGACGATGCCGTGCGCAAAGCCGGTTCCATAGGTCGGGCCAATTATTACGTGCAGTATCGAATCGTGGATGCGCAAGGTGCGAATGTACCTCCGGGCGAGTCTGGAGAGCTTTGGCTGAAAGGCCCTAACGTCACCCCTGGATATTGGCGCAAAGAAGACGCTACCCGACAATCGAAGGTCGATGGTTGGTTTCGCACTGGCGATCTAGTCCGTGAAGACGATGGAGGTTATTTATATGTTGTCGATCGCATCAAGAATATGTTCATCTCCGGTGGAGAGAACGTCTATCCTGCTGAAGTAGAGCGGGTATTGCTCAGCCACCAATCTATTGTGGAAGCCGCTGTCATTGGCATACCCGATGAAAAATGGGGCGAGGTGGGTTGTGCTTTTTTGGTATTGACATCTGAAATAGAATTATCCCATTCGGAAGTAATTAATTTCTGTTTGTCTAAGCTAGCTAAGTTTAAAGTGCCCAAGTATATAAAGCTATTAAAAGAGTTACCTAAAAATGATACAGGAAAGATAGATCGGAAGGCGTTAAAGAAAACAGATTTATAATCGATTTTCTTTAACTGTAGGACGGGGATTTTATTTTAGACTTTCGCAGGTCGAAACTTTCCATGAAAGTTTCGATCCACGCGCGAGATCTTGTAGATCGAGAGGCGGGATGATTTTTTCCAAAAGTTTCGATCTTTTCTCGAAATCTTGCAGATAGAGTTATAAAATATTTCTCAGTGGATCTAGATTTTTGCGGTCGAAGTTTTGAATATATGGTGATGATAGGCGAGGCTTGTATTTTTACGTGTTCTTATTGTTGTGTTTACATTTTTTTGAGCCTTAATAAAACTATCTATATTTTAATAGTGAATTCTTATGAACCTGTTTCATTCCGGTTTCTCCTGTAGTCAGATTGATAAAGTTCAAGAGAGTTCATTTCAAGTCACTAATAAACACCAAGCATAATGAAGAAATTATTTTACATATTCGCTTTGGCAGTCCTGCTTCTCAGCTGTAATAAGGATGAGGGAGTCATACAAGCCCCTGTAGATGCAGGGCAAGAGGAAGTAGCTGTCGACCCTATTTCGTTTGATTTACTCGAACTCGATACGCCCAATCAGCGAGCGTATTTTGTAATATTTGATTTCACGGTACGTATTCCTGGCTATATCTGGGGTTGTACCTATCCTCAGAATGGTAGTACCGCGATGTATGCAGCTATTTTCTATTATGACTTAGCAACCGACGAAATTAAAATTTTTGAGGCTCCCTCAGACTTCGACATTCGCTTTTTAGAAGAAATAGAGGCTGGACCAGATGGCAAGTTATATGTCATGTCTGGTGGATTATACAGAGGAGTCGCTGCTTTCGATCCTGTAACCGAACAGTGGTCGACTATCGAGGTGCCGGGCTTTGCAAGGGCAATAACAGTAAACGAAGAGACTAACACACTATGGATCGCACATAGTGAGGGCGTGTCGAGCTATCAAGATGGCGAGGTCTTTACGTACAATAGAAGTAATTCTGATCTATTGATATCTGACCCTGACGATACTTTTTTTCATTCGCTATATCAGTAGATAATTCTGGTGTAGTATGGTATGCCAATGAGGATGATCTCTATACATTTCAAGATGGGGAATGGTCATTACATCCCAATTCACCTCTGGCAGAGAATTATACCATTTTACAAATGGTGAGTAGCCCCGGTGGAGGAGTGCTGGTAAAGACCCTTCAGGAATCATTATACCTACTAGATGTAGCAGGGGAAATCCAAGATTATAGAAACATACCAGAGTTAGCCAACGCTGGTTATTTTAGTGGTGGCCTAGCTGGTCACATTTCTGATAGTGGTGTTATTTATGCTTCCTCAAAAGATGTCAGCATATACGACCCTGAAACAGATGAAATTCTCCGAATAGATAAATACAATAGTACCATCTCCGAAGATGTGGTAATCAACCATTTGGATCGAGATCAGGATGGCAATTTATGGGTAGGTGGAGATGAAGTTTTGGCAAAATTGCAGGCTGATTGGTAGAAGTAACATGCACCTTCAAGCATACTAACCCAACTTTTTACGAAAAAATTTACAAATGCTGTAACGTCGAGGGCATTGCCGGCGAAGATATAAGCGTAAACCAAATCATTGGCTTGCTGATCACACAGAAGCGAGCTGAAAACAACCAAATTTTACCTTATGTCTTTCCAAATAAAGCCATTTTTGATGCTTAGCATCCTCGCCCTTACTTTCTTCAGTTCTTGCGATGAGGATAATAGCGTCGACATCATCGAGACCCCTGAAGTCGTTGAACTCGAATTTCGTATGAATGTAAATGGTGCAGAGCTAGTCACAGATGCATTTGCTCACTTTTGTACCACCGATACGTCTGAGGCTGTCACTATTTCAAATAAGCAATCTCTTCTAGGCGGTGGCCCTACAAGTACGGAAGACTTTGAGGAAGGGGACTTCGTCTATTCTAATTTATCATCTGGTACGTCTAATTTTACGCTAGGTACACAAGTGCTCCCCACTTCGGTAACTGGAGAAGAGGTAACCTGGATTTCCACCAGCACCGAGGCTGTGATGGATATAGAATCAAATGACGGCAATGTCATTGTAGGTAGTATAGAGGGCACCCTTGGCTACATCGATTTTGATTCAGGAGAATTTTTTGAGTATCCTTACACGGCAGAATTTACCGCTGAGATAGTCGGTAGTGCAACTATCTTTTGCGAGTAGTAATTCAGTTATCAAAAAAACGGATAGCTAAATTGAAATTAGCGAACAGAATGAAGCTTTCTGTTCGCTAATTTTCAGCTTGATGACATGAAGAGAGATCAAGACATAATTGCTGATTGTCTTAATGGAAAGCAACTGGCGTATAAAGTGCTTTATGAAAAGTATGTGGCTTATGTCTATGGTTTATGTGTGCGTTATGATGTGCCCAAGGCCGAGCTGAAGGATGTTGTGCAAGTAATTTTTAGTGAAGTGTTTAAATCTTTGCCGAGATACAAGACTGAGTTAGCCTCTTTTAAGACCTGGTTGACTCGAATCAGCGTCAATAGAATCATATCTCACAGGAGGGCCTATTCAAAATTAGTGGTCGTGAAAAGCCTGGACGATGCGAGTTATCTTGAAAATCAGCAAAGTCAGGACGAGATAAGTGATAATATAGATAGAGAGCATATTTTATTTCTCGTTAAAAAGATGCCAGAGAAATACCGATTGGTATTCAATCTTTTCGTAATCGATGGGTATACACATGATGAGATTGCTGAGCAACTTCGTATTTCTTCGGGTTCTTCCCGTGTCATTTTGAGTCGAGCCAGGGCTTGGGTTCAGGAGCATCTAATCAACCACTTAACCGCTTAATATCATGGAAGATCAAAATAAACTAGATAAGTATATAGCGGGCTTGTTTGATGAAAATCCAGAAGTGCCAGCCGAGTTGGCTTGGGAGAATATGGATTTTGACCTTCCTGATCATACTGCGAACAGCCGGAAGTCGAGGAAGAGATTCCTCCCTCTCTTATTGCTTTTGATGGTAGGATTGAGTAGCTACTTTTTTTGGGGAGAGCCTACAAAAGCGAGCATTCAAAATGAGGATGCTGTAGCGGATGTGGTAAACCCCGATGTAAAGGATTTAGCAGGCGGTGAGACAGAACGTATCGAGGGTAGGGACTTAGTTGAGAAATTGAACTCAGAAACTGATCTACAGCAAAGATTGAATTCAAGCCTAGATAAACTGAGCGAACAGGAGACTCAGCGGTTATCAAATGGTAGGGTTAACTACAGTTCAAACGCAAGTGCAGTAGCCGCATCAAATGACTACGATGGGACGTTAACGCTGGGTTTGGCTAATGCTGAGCAGGCAACCCGTCAAGATTGGATGGAAAGGCCTAGATCATCCAATGTAAACAAGCTTTCCTGTGCACTAATCGAAGCTGGTGACCTATTGCCGATAAGCATACCAGGAAGAGATGTGCAAGACTTATTGTCATCAGCAATCTTACCATTCCTGTCCGTTGATGAAAAGGCGCAAAAAAGTAAAAAAGCAATAACGCTTTTATTGGGCTTTGGCGTCAATACGCTGCAACTCGATGTAGAAGAGGGGAACATTTTACAAGAAAAGGTTTCGGCTGCCAGAGGACGATCTTATAAGCTTGGCTTGTCATATCCCTTGTCTGATAAATGGCATATTCAAGCAAGTCTACGATATGATCGCATACGAACCTTATTTATCCACAGCAGAGATCTTGAACCTGTTTTTGACGCTGTCCAAGGTGTGCGTATACTTAGAGAAGAGCGGACATTCCACAATAACTACACAGACTTATTGGGTCTACAATTAGGTGTAGATAGAATCATTTCAATTCTTCCAAATGTAGATGTCACAATAGGTCCGGTATTAGCTGGAAACTACATAGTCAATCTGATAGGAAAAACAACGGAAGGCGAAGAGACTTTTCCCTTGAGTATCGATGGCAGACCCAATCGGTTTTCTATGTCTGCGGGCTTACGCACAGGTATACAGCTCAATTTGAATCCTAGTACGCATGTTGGAATCCTAGTTCAGTCTCGGCGATTCATAACACGCTCAGTTATTCTAAATGATGGGGTAAGCACCAATTCGTTACATAAACTTATTGTACAACTTGGGTACCGATTTTAGATGAGTTCACTAAAATCTTATTGGGTGACTACCAATCTGCCAGTTTTGAGCAATTGCCTCTCACTATTCCTCAAATGGTATATATAGATCCCTGATTTCAGTTCTTGAATGGGTAGGAATTCGCCATCCCTAATGATCTTGCTCAGCATTTCCCGGCCTTGAATATCTTGGATGGTGATGGCGAATGGCTCGTCTTGTAGCTCTTCCGTATTCGCAAAAATAGCTACGATGTCATTGGCTGGGTTGGGATAGAGGTAGATCTGATGCTGGGGCTCGCTTGCTGGAAATGCCGAACTTGAAAGGCCACAGATGGATTCACCTCCACAGGTGTAGCATACATCCTGCTCTGCCAAAATAGATGCGGCAATCGGCCTGAGATCGATACTGAAATTGGGATTGTAATCATAATTCAATAAGTCCACATCGTAAATGGAACCTAGCCAGACAAGCTCGGATAATCTGCGTAGCATCAAGCCGCCATGCCCTAATTGATCAGAGTGAATAGAGGTTTGCGGTGGCCCGATAAGTGCTTGTATATCGGGAAGCTGGCCTGCTTCAAACAGCTGCCTGAGTCGATTGGCACCTTGACCGTATGGGATGGCATAGAAATTGTTTTCGGGATATATCGACCTCAGGGAATCTATAAGCGGGTAGATAACGATGTTCTGAAGGTCTAACCACGCTTGGGTGGTTTCTTCCAGGGTGCCATTTTCGGGATAAGGTACCCAGGGAATGCCAATAAAGAAGATGGTATTCGCATTGTATTGTAGCGCTTCATCTACCCAGGTGAAATAGCCAGTGGCGCTGGGAAAGTCTGGATGATAAGTCATGCCCAGCTTGTCGATTTGGCCACTCTGCAAAATGGTTTGGATTTCGGTCCTGGCTTCTGGATCCAGCCAGAGTGCTTCTGGTGCCCCGTTGACTCCTCCTCTATGTACGATGGCCTGCTGGTGATCGAGGAAGCCGTTTGCGTGCGCGTGATTTTCAAAATTGATTGCTACGGGGGAGAAAAAGCTGTGGCCCATGAACAGACTGCTGTACCCAGTGCCTGGCAGGCAATCGGTTGAATTGAGCAGTAAATGACCGGATTCGAAACTAAAGGCAGGGGGGCTGGAATTGGTCAATAGTACCATGGCAAAGCCCAGTAGACAAGCATAGCATCCAGTACTCGCTATCTTGTATCCAAAAAGTAAAGCAGGCTTCATAGCTCCTAATGTACGACCTTACTTGAAAATACTCAGCTATCGGACAAAGGGAGAGAAGACCTGCTCGGAAATGGTTTGATGATGATTACCCAACTTAGTTGGTATGGTGCATTAAAATTGATTTTTTGGGGTAGAAAAAAATGAAAAAGAAAAAAACAGGTGGTTGACGACCGATTTCGAATCTTGCGTTTCTGCGCAATGCCCCGACCTGCGGAAGTCTAATTAAAAAACACACTCTTCCTTCTTTACTTAGCTTTTTTGATTCTTGAATTGGACTTGGAAGCCATGCGGACTATCAATAGCATGCATACGATAGCGAGCGCCACGCCACCTTGCTGGGCTAGAACCTCGTTGAGATTTTTGTCTAGTAATTGACCTGCTACTAAGAAAAGCGTATTTGTCATGATTGAAGAATTTTGTGTGGTAAACAGAATGGTGGGGAAATACTACGGGCTTTGGGCTTATACGACATGCATCCAGTTGGTGATGATGTAGTGATAGAAGGGAATACCTAAAATGATGTTGATCGGGAAGGTGATACCCAATGCCATAGGTAAATAAATACCTGGATTGGCTTGAGGCATGACTTGTTTAAATGCAGCCGGTACAGCTATGTAGGAGGCACCTGCAGCCAAGATGGAAAAGAGCAGCATATTGCCGTCTGAGTCGGTGATCATGGATGACAAACCGAGAGCTGCCAACCCATTGATGAATGGAAAGATCGAGGCAAATGCGAGCAGGAATAGTCCTTGCTTTCTCATAGCGCCGATGTGACCACCTGCGCGTATGCCCATATCCAAGAGGAATACGGCTAAGAAACCTTTAAAAATGTCGGTGGTGAAGGGTTTGATGCCTTCTGCCTGAGCATCGCTGGCCAAAAATCCGATAAGTAGGCTGCCCAGGATCAAAAAGACACTGGCATTATTCATCGAATGATTGAAGACTTGCGCTATGGAAGTTTTATTTTCCTGTGTAACGAGCTTCTTTTTCCGCTCGGCTAGTCTGATCAATAACAAACCCATAACAATGGCTGGCGCTTCCATAAGCGCCATGATGGCGATCATATAACCGTCGAAGGCCATGCCCTCGAATTCCAGAAAAGATATGGCGGTGACAAAAGTGACTGCACTGACCGATCCGTAGGCTGCGGCCACAGCACCTGCGTTGTATGGGTTGAGCTTAGACTTTAAGATCGTGTAGGCAACAACAGGAATCACTGCAGCCAAAGACAGACCTAGCAGCATGCCGTTAAAAATTTCGGCATTGATAGAGCTGTGGGCCAGTTCATTTCCTCCTTTAAATCCTATGCAGAGCAAAAGATAAATGGAGATGAACTTGGAAGATCCATCTGGTATCTTGAGGTCATTTTTGCACTGAGCAGCAATGATGCCAAGGATGAAAAAGAGCAGTGCAGGGTTGGTTAAGTTTTCCAGCAATCCACTCATGGCTAGGAGGCGATTTGGGGCGTTAGAAGGATAGTAATTGGTTTACTAATGCACTTTTGATTAATGCAACGCAAAGTTGACGGAAATTTTTCATTAGTTTTGATTTATGTTTTTAATTGTAGCCATTAGTTTTAGTTTATGAATTATACTCTTCACCAACTGCGTATTTTTCTGGAAGTCTGTGATAAACAGAGTGTTACGAAGGCTTCGGAAGCATTATTTTTGACCCAGCCGGCAGTGACTTTGCAGCTAAAAAAACTTCAATCGGAGTTCGAAATACCACTTACTGAGGTCATTGGTCGTCAGTTGTACGTGACAGATTTTGGTCGAAAGATTGAAAAGATGGCTCGCCAGATGTTGGAGACGGTAGAGGAAATGTCGGTGGTCAGAGACCAGCATAAGGGTATTTTGGCCGGCGATATCAAGATTGCCTCTGCCTCAACGGGTAAGTATGTGATCCCCTACTTTCTGACGGAATTTATGCGGAAATATCCGCTGGTCAATATCAGTATCGATGTGACTAATAAGACTAAAGTAGTAGCTGATTTGCAGGCCAATGTAATCGACTTTGCGATGGTGTCGGTATTGCCTCAAAATCTAGCCCTGGATACCTTACCGCTATTGCCCAATGAGCTTCATCTGGTAGCAGCGTCTGATTATCCCGATTTGTCTAACCGCATTCAACCCAAGACCTTATCCAAGCATACCTTAATTTTCAGAGAAGAAGGATCGGCTACTCGGCAGGCGATGTACGCTTACTTAAAAGAACACGAAGTATCGATCGGGCGGTCTATACAGATGACTAGCAATGAGGCAGTCAAGCAGGCCGTGCGAGCAGGTATGGGCCTATCGATCATGCCTCGCATTGGTATACGCTCCGAACTGAAGTTGGGTACCATGCAGTTGATCAAGGTTAAGGGCTTACCCATATTTTCTCAGTGGAACCTGACATACAGCAGGGGGAAAAAGCTATCGCCGGCGGCCACGGCTTTAGTGGCATACATTAGCGAGCACAAAGAGCGAATTATTGAAGCGCAGTTTGGGTAGAAGGGACTTGGTAGATGGATAATTCCATGTGCTATTGTAAGAGCTACCAGTTGCAAGCGGGCATGAGAAATTGAAGCGCTTCTGCGTTTTGTTAAGATTGCATGCCGTTACTTTGCCCTAGTACAATTATACCTCCATGTCCAAAAACACTCTATTGCTGCTTGTCTTGCTCAGCGCACAGACGATGATGGCTCAAGGCGTAGCAGAGAAGTGGTATGCCAAAGTAGATCTCGACGGTCGAGAACAGCACTACCTATTCGACATCAGGACCCAGGAGAATGGCCTCGGTGGATTGATAGATGATCTTACAAATGCTAATTTCCGTCTTCCGCTAGACTCTGTCTCTTTAGATAATGCCAATCAGGTTTATATTCAGCATAATGGCTTGAATATTGTCTTTGAAGGATCAATTAATCCCTTGGGAACCAGAATAGAAGGTAACCTGCGAGTCGGCGATTCAGAGATGGAGGCGTTTTTATCTCGCAGACCCCAGGCTACACGCACACAGTTGATCGATGAGACCGCTAACTATACCTCAGAAGAGGTAAGTTTCACCAATCAGGACGGTACGCGCTTCTCCGGCACCCTGTGTTTGCCCGAAGGCGAGGAGGCTTGCCCGGTCGTAGTCTTGATTTCGGGCAGCGGGCCTCAGGACCGGAACAGCGAAATATTGGGGCATCAGCCATTTGCCGTCTTTGCAGATCATCTGGCGAGTGGAGGAGTGGCCGTGCTCCGATACGACGATAGAGGCTACGGCCGCTCGGAAGGTCAATTCAGACCAGCTACATCTATGGATTATGCAGAAGATGCGCGTGGAGCCGTACATTTTTTAAAGACTTACGCAGGTCGAGACTTTTCCCACATCGGTTTGATCGGGCATAGCGAAGGCGGCAACATCGCCCCGGTGGTGGCGACACAAGACTCTGCTGTGAATTTTGTGGTTTTGCTGGCAGCTCCTGGCGTGTCCAACTACGAACACTATCTGACTTCTCTGGATCTCATCATGAAAGAACATCCAGAGACTTATGACCGCGATTTCCCCTTCTTCGCTTTGGTGTACAGAGACATGGCGTTTACCAAAAACCCAGTCAGGCTAAAACAAACGCTGAGGCAGCGATTTACGGGCATCACCGAACAAATGACGGAAGAAGAACTGGAGCCTTATGGTGGAAAGGATAGCTATATCGAAAGCCAGGTCAGTTACCACTCATCCGAATGGTATAGACACTACCTCCAATTCGATGTCACACCATATCTGAAGCAATTGCATATTCCAGTCCTGGCCCTAAATGGCGATTTGGATACTTCGGTTGAGTCGAGCCAAAATTTGGCAGGAATTGACCAGACCTTAAAACGAGCTGGCAATAATGATGTAACCGTCGTGGAGTTGGAAAACGTCAATCATTTCTTCCAAGTCAGTACCGACGATAAGATCGAAAGCGTCTACTTCAATGAAGAGACTTTCTCTGAAGAGGCGCTTCAGATCATCGCCGATTGGATGAAACAATTTGATTGAGTTTGTCGGAAGAGCCTGAAAGACTTTTCCGACAAACAGAAACAGGAATTTACTCAAATACAAGTCTTTGCTGCTCGACTTCGCCATTGGCGTGGAGGATACTCAGCATGTATATCCCGAAGGGAGTGTTTGCAGGTCTGTTGAGTTGCATCTGCCCGATTTCAGCAGCTGCTGCCCACTGCGCCAGTTGGCGACCACTCATATCGAAAAGCTGGATAAGAGCGGGCGCTTCCAAGGCGGAAGAAAAGCGCAATTGAAAGTCGGATTGTATGGGGTTGGGGAAAACGGTCGTTTCGGGTTGTGTCAGGTCTACATGTGCGGTGTTTGGGTCTGATAATGGATTTTCGGGACGGTTTGGCGCTCCGGCGAATGGTATGCGGTAGGTTCTGCTGCTACAGCCATCAATACCTACTTCAGCGTATAGCTGATTGATTTGATAGGGTAAGATGTTGTTGAAGGTCAGAGAATTATTACCGAAATCATAAGTTGCAAAAGACCAGATGATATTTGGACTAATCGACCAGTTTGAACCGATATATCCCCAGCTTGTCCCCCCCAGGTGAAATACATTGGAATAGGTTTGGCCAGCTACAGGCATATAATTTTGTCTATTGATGATTACCCCATCGTTGCCGAAAGAGGTATTAGCGATGATGGCATCGAAGGCACCACCTAAGTCGTATATGACGGCTTCATTTTTTAACTGACTAGCGGGTTCTAGATCTACTTGGCCTGAATTATGCTCCCAGTAGCCATAATTGGAGA
>JBCDFE010000009.1:0-35315 GCA_039178745.1 Bacteroidota bacterium
ATCAGTGACTCGAAGTATTTAAAGGCTTCCATCTTATACACCACCAGTGGGTCTTTCTGCTCAAAGCTGGCTGCATAAGTCGATGCTTTCAGATCGTCCATTGCGCGTAGGTGCTCCTTCCATCGATCGTCGATAATGGCAAGCGTTACGGCCTGTTCTATATCTGAAATAATACTTTGCCCTTCTGTATCTATGGCCTGCTGAATATCGGCCGAAATCGGAAGGCGATAAGTCCGCCCATCACCAAATGGAATCAGGATTCGCTTGTAGCGGTTGGGATCAGCCTCATACACACGCTTGACCTCTGGCATGAGTCTCTCTACCAAAGCCTGCATCTTATTGTCATAAAATGCCCTGAATTGGGTCAGTACAATCTCGCTCAACTCATTGACGTCGAGGCTTTGAAAATCATCGTCTGTAATGTCGGGATCAAATCCAATCGTAGAAACCAGGGCTCTCTTCAACGATTCCAGGTTGCCATTTTCCTTGTGTGCGAAAACGGTCCCGTCCAACAACTGGTCGAACATGTTATTGATGTCGACAGCCAGCCTTTCTCCAGTCAGCGCATTGTTTCGTTTGCGATATATCGCCTCCCGCTGGATGTTCATCACATCATCGTATTCGAGCAGGCGCTTGCGGATGCCGAAGTTGTTCTCCTCAACTTTCTTTTGTGCATTCTCGATGGCCTTGGTCATCAGACCCGCTTGTATGACTTCTCCTTCTTTCAGGCCAGCGCGGTCCATCCATTTAGACATCCGCTCTGTTTGGAAGTAGCGCATCAGCTTATCTTCCAAGGAGACGTAGAATAAGCTACTGCCTGGATCTCCCTGGCGACCCGAGCGACCGCGCAGCTGCCTGTCTACTCGCCTGGAGTCGTGCCGCTCTGTACCGATGATGGCCAGACCACCAGCATCCTTGACCATTTGTTGTAGCTTAATATCCGTACCGCGACCTGCCATGTTGGTCGCAATGGTCACCTTGCCCGGCCGGCCGGCCTCAGTAACAATCTCGGCCTCGCGCTGGTGCTGCTTGGCGTTGAGCACATTGTGATCAATCTTGCGCATACTGAGCAAGCGGCTCAGCTTTTCACTTACCTCTACCGTAGTGGTACCGACCAAGACTGGCCGGCCGGCTTCCGTCAGGCCTTGTACGTCTTCTATGACCGCATTGAGCTTTTCCCGCTCTGTACGATATAGTTTGTCGTGCTGGTCATCTCGTTGGATGGGGCGGTTGGTTGGGATGACGACTACATCAAGCTTGTAGATTTCCCAAAATTCACCTGCTTCGGTCTCGGCCGTACCCGTCATACCCGAAAGCTTGTGATACATCCTGAAGTAGTTCTGCAAGGTGATGGTCGCATAGGTCTGAGTGATCTTTCCGATCTCTACATTTTCCTTAGCCTCGATGGCTTGGTGTAAGCCGTCGCTGTATCGGCGACCCTCCATCATGCGGCCCGTCTGCTCGTCTACGATTTTCACCTGGCCATCCATGACGACATATTCTTCGTCTTTCTCGAAGAGGGTGTAGGCTTTCATCAGCTGATTTACAGCGTGCAGACGGCGAGACTTCACGGCAAAGTCTTGGGCGAGCTTGTTTTTCTCTTGGGCTTTTTCGTCGGCTTCCAAATCCTCTCGCTGTTCGACCTCAGCCATGGTCGTACCTATATCGGTCATGATGAAGAAGTTTGGATCTTCATTCATCTTCGACAAGAAGTTGGTGCCCTTATCCGTGAGGTCTACTTGTCTGTTTTTCTCGTCTATGGTAAAGAGCAACTCATCGTCGATCTCGTCCATACGCTTATTGTTCTCGGCCATGAAGGTGTTCTCGGTCTTAGTCAGTAAGACCCTGGCACCATCTTCGCCCAGAAACTTAATCAGCGGACGGCTCTTGGGGTTGGCCCGGTAAGCGCGTAGTAGTGGGAAGCCAGCCTGCCCTGGCTCTGGGCCAATCTCCCCGGCCTTGAACAATTTTTTAGCCTCGTTCAGAAATCCGTTGGCCAGCTGGCGCTGGGCATTGTACAGTTTCTCGATTACGGGCTTAAACTCCTGATATTCCTGATCATCGGCACCTGCAGTCACTGGCCCGGATATGATCAGTGGCGTACGGGCTTCGTCGATCAGTACCGAGTCTACCTCGTCGATCATGGCGTAGTGATGAGGCCGCTGCACCTTTTCGCCATTGCTGCGCACCATATTGTCGCGCAGGTAGTCGAAACCGAATTCGTTATTAGTGCCGTAAGTGATATCGCAGTTATAGGCAGCACGGCGCTCTGGCGAGTGCGGCTTGTAGTGGTCAATACAGTCTATAGTAAGCTGCAAAAATTCCATGATCGGGCCAATCCACTCGGCATCGCGTCGGGCCAGATAGTCGTTGACCGTAATGACGTGTACACCTTGAGCGGTCAGTCCATTTAGGTAAGCGGGTAGCGTGGCCACCAGGGTCTTTCCTTCACCCGTAGCCATTTCTGCGATTTTGCCTTCGTGCAGAACCATACCACCTATGAGCTGCACATCGTAGTGCACCATATTCCACTCGATGTCACCACCAGCCGCTTGCCAGCTGGTTTGATAGACCGCTTGATCGCCATCGATGGTGATGTATGTTTTCTTGGTCTTAGTCGCCAAGCTCCGATCCAGATCTGTGGCTGTAGCTATAACGGTATCCCCTTCTGTAAATCGGCGGGCTGTTTCTTTGACTACGGCAAAGGCTTCGGGCAAAATATCGAGCAGCACGACTTCGAGCTCTTCATTGTGCTGTTCTCGCAGCTTGTCGCTTTCCTGAAAGAGCAGCTCTTTGCGCTGTAAGTCTTCCTCCTCACGAGCTTCTTCCTGCAAGCTTTCGATTTCTTCATCTATACCCGACAGATAGTCAGCTATGCGCGCTCTGAACTCTGTAGTTTTGGCGCGGAGCTCATCATTGCTGAGATCGGCAAGACCTTCGTATACTTCATTGATAACCTCAACCCTGGGGCTGTAGGTTTTGAGATCGCGATCTTGCTTGGAGCCGAATAGTTTTTTGAGGGAATTGAACATAATTGGTCTTTATCTGCCGCCACTAGACGAAGAGCTAATCACAAAGATAACCCAGGCCGAATGATTACATGCACTATAAGAACGCATAAACCTTGCCAAGGGAGGAAAGGTGACAGCCTGGCAGGGGATTTTTATGATCAGGACTTCCGCGGGTCGGTTTCTCAGCTGGGAAGCCGACCCGCGGAAGTCCTAAAAAACATTACCTTCGCGTAGCATAATCCCTAGTTTACCGCCCATGAGATCCCCACAACCCATACGATTGGCAGCCCATGCTGTACTTTTTCTTTTCCTTCTATTTTGCTCCCATTCTATAGCTGCTCAGGAGAGTTTGCTGAGTATGGCCATCCGTTTGGACTCGCTTTACGATCAGCTAGATGAAAACGACGATGCGGCCCAGGGCTTCTTCGACGAGCTGAAAAAGCTATACGGCAAAGACGGGCAGATAGACGAGTTTGTTATTCAGTCCGATTTTGGAAACAATCAATATATGGCCGCTCGTGTACAAAACGTGTTCGGAGAGCTGGGAATGCGCGAAGACGATGCTTCTCAGGAACTGGACAGCATTGTCAGGCGGATGGACGAGCTTCTCGCCATAGCCGAAGAGCGGGTGGAGGCCACCTGCCGCGTAGAAAGCAATAACATACAGGACTGCGACTTACTCAAAATCATAGAAGAAAATTTTCAAGAGCCAGATGCCGTGATTCTGCGCAAGGTGAGAGAGGCTACCGAAGACACAAAGTTGCGAGAGGATCTACTGGAAATAGAGGATGAGTTTTTAGCCTTAGACCGGCAAAAAACCGAACTACAAAACTCTACCGAGTCTGTTTTGCTATTGAGCGCCGATGCTGGTGGTGGCTTCAACTTTAGTCCGGCATCTGAGTCTTCACAAGCGTTTGCGCCTATTGTAATTCAAGCTCCTAGTGGAGGTTCTTTTCAGAGTAGCTTGCTAGATGGTGCCTCAAAGTGGATAGCAGAGCGCATGCGAGAGGAGTTGAGCATTGCTTTCTTCGACAGATTTAAAACCTGGATAGGGAACGGAAACCTAGACTACCTTTTCCCCAATACGGTAGGGGCAATGAATATTTCCGCCACTGCCGATTACTCTCTGCTGATCCAAATTTTGAAAACCGCCTTTGAGCAGGATCTGAGTAATATGCCCTTCAATATGGGCAATTACCTACGAGCTGAACTCAACGAAGTAAACCTATCGGAAAAGAGCCGTGCGGAAATGGCCGGCATTCTTACAGAAATCAGCGACAATCGTGTGCAGTATGACGTGCTGAGCCGAAATCTGGAAAGCGTAGAACAAACGTATTATGATTACGATGGTCCATGGGGAGACTCTACCAATACTGCTCTGGAAAATATAATTGATCAGCTTTATAGTGAGAGATACGTCCTGGATTCTATCTCATACAGAAACAATGCCCGGCTAAACACCATGAGCGAGCGCAGTTTCAAGCGGCAGCGAATTTTGCGATATGCCTTGCTCGCCATCACGGCTATACAACAGTTGAGTGAGGGCAGTCACCCAACGACTTTGTTATCCTTTTTGAATGACAACATCGACGAGCTCATTCCTGGAGCGGATAATGTGAAGCCAGCTATATTGGTCATGGATGTTATTTCGCGAAGCCTCATCTCAGTAGACGAAGAACGAAATACGGTGTGGGTCAAAGGAAATGAGCTGCGCAGACTGAGTGAAGATGCTCAATTGCGAGAATTCTTCTTCGGCCTGATCTATCAGAAGGTCAAGCAGACCATGAGGCGGCGACAGAATAGCCTGAGCACGCAACTCGATCAACTAAGTACTACGGCACTGAGTGCAAGTAGCGAATTCCAGATTCTATTGGATACTATGTTTGTTAGGCGAGATGTCATACAAAGCATCATGTATTACAACGATATTCGCCTACTGACAGATCAGGGAAGTCCTCTGGAGGATATCGTGAGTAACTACATCTCGGATGCTGAGTCAAATCCAAATTTCGAAGACGAACGCGCTGCTCTGTCTATGTTTTACGAGCGCATATCGTACAATCAAGAATTGGTCAACAACTTCGATATAGACGAGTATGTCGATGTCACTAATGCCTTGGACTCAGCGCTAAATCCACTAGAAACTAAGGTCAGGGAGGTATACGAGCGCTACGATGTTCCCGATATCGAATATGACGCACCTTACATAAGGAGAAGCTTCAATCTGTTCAGTGGGTCTTCCGAGTCAGCAAGCATCGATGAGCGCATTCCTTTCGAGCAGCAATTCGAGAACAAATGGTCAGATTGGGTAGCCTATTCCAGCATACCAGAAGATAATCAGGCTGCATTCGATGAGATTTATCAAGTGTATCGCTCTATGTATCCAGCGGCTTTGGAGAATC
The DNA here is from genome assembly GCA_039178745.1 of Bacteroidota bacterium. Taxonomy (GTDB): domain Bacteria; phylum Bacteroidota; class Bacteroidia; order Chitinophagales; family Saprospiraceae; genus Neolewinella. Next base: position 5,414 of record JBCDFE010000009.1, read on the forward strand.
TGAGTTATATGGCTCCACTCTATAGAAGTCTGGACGAAATCAGGATGGGCGTTTACGAAGAGTTAAACAATAATCTGATTCTGGCTGACAGTGCCAACATAGCTATCGGTATCTTGAATAAAGTCCCTCGTTATCAGAGACTCAACTTGCGATTGAGTCAGCTTAGCGAGCAGCAGTCATTTATAGATGAACTGCTGCTGGGCAACAGCTTCAGCTTTGGTAATCTGATCAATGATTTTGTGCAATTTGCCAACCGAGTAGATCAGATCCAATCGGAGCTAAAATCTTTACGAGAGACAGGCAATGCGACAATTGGATCTACTGAGTTTGTTTTTTTACTGCGCAATTCGCTGGATATTATTCCACAGATATTCAATATTGCCCTGCCCGAAGACGAAGAATCTACCCTGACCGATATCCAATTGCTGACCGCTCAGGCACTCGATGCCTACACCGCTGTCTTAGAGGAAGATTACGATGCGATTGTGATGAATCTGGTTTCTATAGCGGGCACCTTAATCGATGAATCTTATCAAAACCGAATCGACTATCCTTTTGAAGGGGAAGACAACGACGCTTTTATCGAAAATCTACGCCAGCAGCAGGCCCGTAGCCAACGCACGCTCAATGAGATATTCCGATACGGTGCCTTCCTGGCTGCTGTGGTAGAAAGTCAATCTTCAGACGATATTAAAAATGCCATTCGCGCTATTGCACTACCTTCCGGAAGCTACAGCATCAAGCGAAAAAGTTTTGCCAACATCAGTCTGAATGCCTATCCTGGTCTGACTGGTGGCATGGAGTATATTTCAAATAGCCTGGGCAATGACGTAGCACCTAATTTTGGCTTTACAGCCCCAGTTGGCCTGGCTTTCAGTTGGGGGTATAAGTCCAAATTCCGACCAAGGCGATTTGCTCCTGATGGCTGGGTAGAGGGCGATCCGCTGGCCCCGGCCTACGTTCGATATCAGACTCGAATACAACGGTCACCCCAACTGCCTGACGGCCGATACCTGAACGGAGCATCGGGCAGCTTATTCTTCCCTTTGATCGATCTGGGTGCACTAGTCCTTTTTCGGCTAGACGGCAGCAATGAGCCCCTGCCAGAAGATGTGGGCTTTCAGCAAGTATTCTCGCCAGGTGTGGCCTATGCACATGGGTTTGCCAATTTGCCCTTGTCCATCTCGGCAGGTATGCAACTGAGCCCACAACTAAGGCGCTTTGGCGATGAGCCTGCCAACTCATTTCGGTTCAACTTCGGCTTATTAGTCGATCTGCCAATGGCTAACTTTCATACAAGGAGTGTGCAGCGGTATTAGCAATTGGTACTAAGATTGATCTAAAATTGAATTACTTGGCTAAATAACCCTCATTTTAGCCGTAATTTACGGCTAAATAACCCCCATTTTAGCCGTATGCCTAGTCTACTATATCGTTTTGCTGAAGAATACCTCCACGAATGGAGGTACAAAAAGACACGCAGGCCACTAATCTTAAGAGGTGCCAGACAAGTGGGTAAATCTTCCCTGGTTAGAAAACACGCCCAGTCATACAAAGAACTTATCGAATTGAACCTGGAGCTTCCAGCCAACCGCGAACTCTTCGAAGGCTTGCCTCCTGTAAGTCAACTAGTAGATCGCATTGCCCTGCGCTTCAATTTGAAACAGTTAGACGAAAACACACTCCTGTTTATAGACGAAATACAGGAGTCTCCTGAAGCCATTCAGCAACTCCGCTATTTATATGAAGAATACCCAGAAATTCCCGTGATAGCGGCTGGGTCATTACTTGAGTTGGCATTAGGAGAAGTCCGCAGTTTTCCGGTTGGTCGAGTAGAATTTTACACCCTTCACCCGCTGAGCTTTAAGGAATATTTGATCTGGATGAAACTGGATGCCCTTGCCTCTGCTTATGATGAAATTCCAGTAAGACCTGCGGCCCACCAAGAAATCATGGATGCTTTTCATAGATATACCATTGTCGGCGGCATGCCAGAAATTGTAGAGACACTAGCTAAGGGTGCACATCTTTCAGAAGTTCAAAACCTTTATGAACTGATTTGGTCTGCCTATAGAAGCGATGCCGAAAAGTATGCTAAGGGGCTGCGCCAACGCGAAGTATTAAGGCACCTACTCAATACGGCCGCAAACGCAGATGACCGCATCAAGCTAGCAGGGTTTGGTGGTTCTAATTTTCGCAGTGATGAAGTAGGTCCCGCTTTTCAAGCATTGCGACAAGCGGGTATCTTGAGATTAATTTACCCGAGCAGCTCAACAGAACTCCCGGTAGTAACTCAACATAGGAAAAGTCCAAGGATACAACTATTGGATACTGGACTACTGAACTACGCAAGAGGGATACAATCTAGCCTCATAGATACAGGTGATTTGAGTAGTGCATATAAGGGTCGAATAGCTCAGCATATTGTAACACAAGGTATAATTGCAACACATTATGAAGATTCGTGGGAACCACATTTCTGGGCTCGCGAAAAATCAGGCGCTTCTGCCGAAGTCGATCTATTGCTGGAAGGAAAGACAAAGGTATATCCGATGGAAGTTAAATCTGGCCCGCAGGGTAGACTTCGATCTTTGCATCAATTCGTTGAACGCGCTCATGCCAAAATCGGACTGCGAGCTTTGAACAATGCGTTTTTGATAGAGCAGGTAGCTACGCCCAGTGGATATCCATATACTTTGGTAAACATGCCGTATTACCATGTAGAATACTGGAGAAAATATGTGGAGCTTGCGCTAAACTAAAAATGGTCTCTGCCAATAATGGCACATAGAGTAGCTATTCAGTCATTAAAAACTCAATAGCTGCTTCCATGACCACATCTCGGCCTGTAGCCATATCATTAGGGGATGGGGTAACTTCAATATCTGGTACAATCCCGATAGCCGGCACTTCTTCCAGAGCAAAGCCACCCACTACAGGAAAGTCTAATTCGAGATTTGTATTCGGCAAGCGCATCAGAGCTAAGTTTCCTCCATTTATTCCTCTTTGGCACCCGGCGGTTGTTTCCCCGATTATGGTGCCCAAATTATTTTGGCGAACATAATTGGCCAGATAGAACCCAAGGGAAGCATTGACTCGGCTGGTCAGAAAAACGACTTCCCCTTCGAAGGCCTGACGCTTCACCCTAAAGCCGCGCTCTGGCTTGAATGCCTGAGGGTAAATGTAGTACTGACCCGACTCATCCAGAGGAACAGGATCTGGATTAAAAAAGGCAGGGATATTGTCTCCCCAGGTCTTGACATAGGGTCTCAACTCTTCTGAAAAGTTCTGGTATCGCATTCTTCCCTCAAATTGAATTTCTCTATTTGGTCGATGCTTCAGATAAGTAAACATCGCGGCAACGATAGGGTCATTTCCCCCTTGATTTTCTCGTACATCAATGATCAGCTTTTCTACCCCTGCCTCGTCTATCTGGCCAAATACATCAGCAAAAAACACTTCGTAATCCAGCTCTAAAGCACCCTTTCCAAAAGCTGTAAAATCGCCGACCGTCAGAATAGCTATTCCGTCGTTACTTAAATCTAGGCTCCATAGATCATCTGCCCTTTGTGGATGATCGGGATATCGTTCAGCTATTATTTCGGTCCGCTCCTTTCGCAGTTGTGGCTTTACTGTGGCATCCTGTGGCTCCGTTTCATTTGGCGACAAATATTGAATCTCATAGCCAGATTCTCCCGGTGGAAATAAAAGGTGAAAAGCCGCGTCAAATAGCTCATAGCGCCATGGATAACCCCGCAAGGATAACATTCCGTCTTTAGGGTTATTGGCAGGTCCATCAGATGGAACATACTGGCACATGATTTTTAAAATATCATAGGTACTGTAGCCATTTATCTTCAGTATCTCCGTACCAGTAGGTAGAATATTAAGGACTGTAGCATCCAGCTCAACGATCATGCGACCATCGAGCCATTGAAAGGTAAAAGGCAATTTATCGGGACCGTAAAATAGCATAGCCGTTACATCGGCGCTCTGATTATATAATGGAGAAGCCGTGTGGCCGCATTTGATGGTAGCTATGAATTTATTTAAAGCCAGATATGCCTCACTTACCGATAGCGGGTTGGAAAATGTTTCCTTTAGTTTGGCCAGGTTTATAGTCAGTTCTTCTTCGCTCAAATAGCGATATGTTCCTGGATGTACTTCTCTGAATATGGTCTCTATGAGCGCATAATCGGCTTGTAGGGCTTCCACACTCAGCATGGGTAGGGTAGAAGGATCGCGGTAGTAGGGTTCATCCCAATTTCCGGTATAGCTTACTTCCTCAGCTGAGAGGCTAAGTGTCCTATTGTCCATATTCTCCCAGTTGACATCTGCGTCTGGAGAAGATTGATATACAAATTTAAATTCCAGCTCTTCTCCCTCATTGGCAGGAAAATCCAGCTCCACAAAATACCTGCCATCCATTTGCTCCATGGGGTAGGTTTCGTACCAACTCAAAGGTGGTATGCTACCTCTAATACCGACCAGATCTGATGCATGGGCAGGAGTATCTTCCAATTCAAAGGATACATAAGTTTGGCCGTTCGCTATGCTGGCAAAAAGTAGCAAGCTTAATAGGAGAGTAAAGCTGTTTTTCATCTGTATAGATTATACTGAATACGCCTATCGTATCTTCATGCAAATGAACGACAATAGCATTATAGATGATGAGTTGACAAAGGATGAAAAGGGTCTCAAATCGGGTATTGATACCTATAATCATATTGTAGACTGGTGGGGAGTTAGAGTTGGAGGCTTTGCTAGGATTAGTTTTTTTATTTCTATAAATCTCATTTTTGCCTCATGAAATATCTATTCCTTGCCTGCACATTGCTCATTATTTCTTGCGAATCGGGCCCTCGCGACCTACGCGACTACTACTTCCCCGTCCGCGAGCTGACTACGGGAAAAGTATATGTCTATCAAGACAGCGAGCAACCCAATAAAGCGCCCAGTCACTGGTATTACCTAGGAAATGAAATAGATGAGGGACTCTATCTGAGTGCAACGGCTTACACGCCTTTATTCGAACCCTATCAGCAGCTGACGGAACGCGTATACAATGACGGAGTGGTGCTGCAGCAAATATCCCTTGACTTTCCAGATTCGACCCGCGCAAGTCGAATGGTCGAGGCTGAAATCCTGGCTGGCAATGTCTTCCCATTTTATCTCGAAGAAAGCAATCCAGCTTATGTGACAGACCTTCGGTTTGATATTCCACAACCACCGGGCGGTCGTCAGTTGGTCACTTTCAATCGTCAATATCTTAAAGACACCAGCCTGCAAATACTGGGAAAGGAGCGAGAAGCTATCGTATTTAAGATGATCGCCGAATACTATGTAGAAGACGATGTACAGGGCGGCCTACCTTCACAAGTAGAGGGCTACGAAATCTACGCCTACGGTTTAGGCCTGGTAGAGACACACCGAGAAACGAGTAGTGGTATCGTACTGGTCAACGAAAAGCTGGTCGAACAGATCACCATGAGCGAATTGATCGAGCGGGCTGAAGGCATTTAGTCAATTAACAAGCTGAACCTCTTTAGCTATTTGCCGATCAACTACTGCAAACCAGACAGGAGGTACCAACGCCATCAGCATACAGCCCGGATAGCCCGTGGGTAGGGTAGGACTGACATCGTGACTGCGCAGTATCTGGTATTTGCGGGTAGCCTTAAAATGGTGATCGCTGTGGCGAGTGAGCTCGTAGAGAAAAATTCGCCCCATTTCGTGATTGCTGTTCCAGGAATGCACAGGCGAAACGGGTTCGTAGCGACCACTTGGCAGTTTTTTGCGACTCAAGCCGTAGTGCTCTATATAATTGACCGTTTCGAGTAGCAAAAATCCAGCAACCCCCGCAGCCAGAAGACCAAGACCCACCGTTGATCCAAAAAAGTACCAGGCTGTACCTATATACAAGATATTCATGAGTTGGAAACGCGCCATAAGGTTGCGCCAACTCCACGGGCTTTGCCCTTTAGCCCGCATCTGTTTGGCCTGAATACGCCAGGCGTTTCGCCACTGTCCAGTCACCGATCTAAACCAGAATTGATATAGACTTTCGCCGGATCGGGCACTCGCCGGGTCGGCAGGTGTGGCCACGTGCTTGTGATGACCATGGTTGTGCTCGATCTGAAAATGCTGATATAAACCCGGCAATAATAAACCCTGGGCGATCAACTTTTCTGGCAAATTATATCTGTGACCCAACTCATGCCCAACATTAATACCGATGGTACCGATCAGCGTTCCTAGATTAAATATGTAGCCGGTATACTCAAATGTAGAGGGCTGACCATAAGCCACCTGATAAATAAACATACCCACACCAAAATAGAGTAGTGGCAGGTTGAAATAGAGTAGATAATCGAAAAATCGCAAAGACGATCGATCAGATTCCTCGTGTTCAGCTACATTTTCTGTAGAGCTGGGAAGTAGAAGTTCTAAAATGGGCAGCACTACGAAAGCAACGTAAGTACATCCGAAAGACCACACGCCACCCAGATAAAAACCCATAAAGGCAGAAAGCGGTAGCGTATAGGCTAGTAGATATTTGAAGTCGCGATACATGATCGAAAAGATAAAATGATAATTTTGACACTCTTTTAGTAAGTCCACTGATGGACTATTACTCAATCAAAAATATGCTTTTTTGCTAAAAGCTTACCTACAAGAGGGCCGTATCGAAGCTGGCTGCGACGAGGCCGGCCGCGGTTGTCTAGCGGGGCCGGTATTTGCAGCTGCCGTCATACTGCCACCAGATTTTGAAGACGAGCGCATCAACGATAGCAAAAAACTCACCGCTCAACAGCGTGACGAAGCACGCCAAATTGTAGAAGAAAACGCACTCGCATGGGCCGTGGCACAGTTTTCGCCAGCAGAGATAGACGAGCACAATATTTTCAGATCAAGCTATTTGGCCATGCATCGGGCTATAGATGCACTGACTATCAAACCGGAATTTCTATTGATCGATGGCAAGTATTTTATCGAGCATTCGGACATTGGCCACTGCTGTGTCATCAAAGGAGATGGGAAGTATATGTCCATTGCAGCTGCCGGCATTTTGGCCAAGACGCATCGCGACGAATATATGAGAAACCTGCACCAGCAGTTTCCTCACTATCAATGGATCACCAATCAGGGGTATCCGACCAAAGCTCATCGCGAAGCCATCAGAAAACACGGACCAAGCATTCATCATCGGCAGTCATTTCGATTATTGCCAAATGATGAGCAGGGGAGTTTGTTTTGAGTCCTGAACTTATCACCTGTTAGTTTAGTGTGGATGAGCAGGGGAAAACCCACGCATTCTACACAGCTTTCCACCGGCGGAAGTCCCAAGAGAGACTTATTCCTACTTTCCACAACTTTCCACTGATCTCATTCCAGTTCATACTGACAGATCTGCGTCAAAAATCCACAGTCAGCTACACAAAAGTTTTCCTGTGGATGTTTATCCAAGTGGTGGGGAATATTTTTGCAACAGCCTGATCTACAGTAGTGTTAAGTACGTGTAAACTGTGGATTAAGTAAACGTGCATGAGGAAAACGAAATGGACAAGCTTTTTGAATACTTCTTTTCCCACTTTCCACAGCCCTAATAATGATGAAGAAAGAAAAGAAATTTAAAAAAGGAAAACCATTACTATACTATTAAGATGAAGCTAGAAGTGGAAAACCTGGTTGTAGATCAGCCTGAAGTCGTGGTAAAAGCCGCTGAAAGAAAATCACGGAAAGGAATTCGGATCTGGCTGCTCATTGGTGTAATCATGCTGGTCGGGCAGGTGGTCATCGGAGGCATCACCCGATTGACTGAGTCGGGCCTGTCTATTACGGAATGGGAACCACTGAGTGGGGCACTGCCACCCATGAACGAGGCTGACTGGACGATTGAGTTTGACAAGTACAAGGCGTCGCCTCAATACGAAAAGGTCTTTGCCGACATCAGCATGGCCGATTTCAAGTTTATCTATTTCTGGGAGTGGTTTCACCGTCAGTGGGCGCGCATCATGGGTCTGGTCTTCGCTATAGGCTTTACCTACTTTGCCTGGAAGAAACAATTTACCAAACGCGATTATCGCTGGCTCGGCTTGATTGTGGGCTTAGCCGGCTTGGCGGCTACTTTCGGCTGGATCATGGTAGCCAGCGGATTGATTGATCGTCCCTGGGTCGATGCCTACAAACTGACCATGCACCTCAGTATTGCGCTTTCTGCATTCAGTGCATTGCTCTGGTACACTTACAAAAATTGGTTCCCAAAGCCAGAGCGTTTTCCACAGTTTAGGTTGAAAACTCCATTATTCGTACTTACAGCGGTGGCCATCATTCAGATTGTCTTGGGCGGAATAATGAGTGGTGCGAGAGCTGCATTGGTGTTCCCACAATGGCCAGATATGGCTGGTCGTTTTTTTCCAGCAACTCTAGCAGATGGTTCTAATTGGACCGTGGAAAACCTTGTGGAGTACGACCAGTCTCCCTTCTTGCCTGCTTTGGTACAGTTTAGTCACCGTATGACTGCTTACCTATTGGTTATCATTACTTTATGGTTTGTTTGGAGGGTTTTTAAGTCCCCAGTCAGTCAGGCATTCAGGCGCGCTAACTACCTGTTGATAACTGTGTTGATTACTCAGGTTTTGCTTGGCATTTTTACTCTGCTCAATGCGCAGGGAGAGGTACCCGTAGGGCTAGGCGTAGGTCATCAAGCCGGTGCTGTGGCTCTATTGGCTGTGGTACTTTACCTCAATTATTTATCTAAGCCAGGTAATCCATTAGTCAGTGTGGATAAGGCTGTGCATAACTGATAAACTCTCGTCGCACGACATTTGTCGTAATTGATCTTCTTCTATTGCAATCTTTTATCTAATTTGTGTGTTCTTATTTAGCTGTTCCAGACCTCACGATATCACTGAATTATGGCCCCAAGCAACAACTATGATCTGCTGATTCAAAAATTGGATCAATTCATTCGCAAGTTTTATCTCAACCAGCTTATCCGCGGGTTGCTGTACAGTTGCGGTTTGGTCTTGCTGCTCTTTGTGCTGATCACTTTGGCAGAAGGCAATTTCTACTTCCCGCGCGGTGTCAGAAAACTGCTTTGGTATTCCTTTATCGGGCTTAGTGTAGCTGCTATAGGTGGGTGGGTCATACTGCCTCTAGCTCGTTATTTTCGATTGGGCGATGTGATCAGTCACGATCAGGCTGCCGGTATCATCGGCAAGCATTTTAGCAATGTGCAGGATAAACTACTCAATGTATTGCAACTGCGACGGCAGGCAGAACAACAAGGCCAGGCCGAGCTCATTCTGGCATCCATAGACCAAAAGTCGGCAGAGATCAGTCCAGTTCCATTCCGTCGGGCTATAGATTTGAGTCAGAATCGCAGGTATCTCAAGTACGCTCTTCCCCCACTGCTTCTATTGATGGGCGTTATACTGGCGGCTCCTGGGCTCATATCTAGCAGTACGAATCGGCTGCTCAACAACAACCAAGACTTCGAGCGGCCGGCTCCTTTTTCTTTTGTACTTCCGCAGGTAGATGCTCTTCAGGTTGCCCAGTATGAGGACTTCCCACTTACTGTTCAAGTGGAGGGAAATGTTTTGCCCAATGAGGTATTTATAGAAATTGGTGGCTACACTTATCGTTTGCAAAAAGAGGACGCCAAAACATTCAGCTACCAGTTCAGTAATGTACAGGCTGATCAGACCTTTAGGCTGAACTCCGGTCAGGTTACTAGTCGAGATTATGAACTGGATGTGCTGCTCAAGCCCAGTATCGCAGATTTTCAAGTCAGTCTCGATTATCCAGCATACTTAGGTAGACCAGATGAAGTGCTCTACAATATTGGTGATCTCAATGTTCCAGCGGGCACGCGTATCGATTGGTCCTTTACAACCGAGCATACTGATCAATTGGCCGTAAAATTTGTGGGTGAAGAAGAAACCGTTGAGCTACAGCGCCAAGGGCGAGATCAATATCGGTTCAACAAGCAGGCCATGCGCAGCGGTGCATACAAACTATATGTCAGCAATGAAGATCTACCCAAGCCTGATTCCATAGGTTATGCACTTTCTGTTATTCCGGATCTTTTTCCCGAAATCAGCGTGGAACGATTTGTGGATAGTCTGGAAGAAAATGTACTCTATTTTCTAGGCGAGGCAGCCGATGATCATGGCCTGCTGACTATTGACCTTGTATACCGAATCACTAGAGGCGAAACCGGCGAAGAGGAAGAGCCCATAAGTACGCGCATCGCAGAGCCAGGTAGCAAGCAAACCCGATACGACTATGTTTGGGATCTGGAGACGGAGCTTGATCTTGGCCCAGGCGACCAACTGACCTACTACTTCGAGGTTTTCGATAATGACGGAGTCAATGGTTCCAAGTCGGCGCGGACTGGGCTATTTGCTCATCAGCTTCCAACCGAAGAAGAGTTGGCTGCACTGACAGAAGCAACCGAAGAACAGATTAAAGACGAACTGGAAGCCGCTCTCGAAGAAACGCGTGAACTGCAAGAAGATGTAGAAGACATACAAGAGCGCTTACTTCAGAAAGAGGAGCTCGACTGGCAAGATCGCAAAGATATAGAGCGCCTTTCACAGCGGCAGGAGCAAGTGCAGGAGCGCATGCAACAAGCACAAGAGGCCTTTCAGGAAAATATGGAGCGCCAGTCTGAGCAGAGTGAGTCTATACGCGAGAAGCAAGAGCAGCTTCAACAAATTTTTGAAGAGTCGCTCAATGAAGAGATGCAGCAGCTGATGGAGGATATCCAAGAGCTACTCGAAGAATTGGAACGCGACGAGGCTCTCGATAAGATGGAGGAGATGGAGATGAACGACGAGCAAGCTGAGGCGGAGCTCGAGCGAATGCTGGAGCTATACAAGCAGTTGGAGCTGGAGCAAGAGATGCAAGAAACCATCGATAAACTGGAAGAGCTTGCCGAGCGTCAGGAGGAATTGGCTGAGGAAACAGAAGAAGGAGAAAAATCACAAGAAGAGCTGCAGGAAGAGCAGGCTGAAATCCAAGAGGAGTTTGAAGAGATCCAAGAACAGATGGAGCAAATGGATGAGATGAATTCCGAGTTGGAGCGCCCCATGCAGATGCCCGAAACCGATGAAATGGAGCAAAGTATCGAGCAAGATATGGAGCAAAGCCAGGAGCAGTTGGAACAAGAAAATAACGAAGATGCCAGCGAGTCTCAGCAAAGTGCTGGCGAGAAAATGAAATCCATGGCCAGCAGTATGTCGGCTGCTATGATGGGCCAACAAATGGAGGGTATGCAGGAAGATCTAGAAGCTATTAGACAGCTGCTAGAGAACATCGTCGATCTGAGTTTTGACCAAGAGCGTCTTATTGACGAGTTTGGATCAGCTACGGTCAATACACCAAAATATGTGGACTTGGTACAAGAGCAGTTTCAATTGGAAAATGATTTTGGCCTGGTTCGCGACTCCTTATTGGCCCTGGCCAAGCGCAACTTTAGCATTGAAAGTTTTATCACAGAAAAAGTAGCTGATATACGCAGGGAATTGGATCAATCGATTGATCAGCTCGAAGAGCGACGCAAGCCTCAAGCAGCTGCCAACCAGCAAAGAGCCATGACCGGTCTCAACGATTTGGCACTTATGCTCAGCGAGTCCATGCAGAATATGCAGCAACAGATGGCTGGTATGATGTCGGGCAATCAGCAGTGCCAAAATCCAGGTTCAGGACAGGGGCAGGGTAATAAACCAAGCAACAATCCTGGCAGTCAAGCTCAGCAGAACCTAAATGGAGCAATGGAGCGGATGAGGCAGCAGATGGAAAATGGTGAGGGCGGCAGTAGTCGTGAATTTGCTGAAATGGCTGCTCGACAAGCGGCCCTCCGAAGAGCACTGGAACAGGCTCAACAAGAAGGCCGAGAGCGGGGCGAGGGTATGAATGGTGAGTTACAAGAGTTGATCGAGCAAATGGATCAAGCAGAGGAAGATCTGGTCAATAAGCGACTGACACACGAGATGATGATGCGCCAGCAAGAGATCCTAAATCGCATGCTGGAATACGAAAAGGCCGAGCGCCAGCAAGATATGGATGAGCAGCGCCAGGCCGAGACAGCTGAGCAACGCAGAAGACAACTGCCGCCCGATTTAGAAGAATATATACGGCAAAGAGAAGCAGAAGTCGATATGTTCAAGCGGGTCAACCCTCGTCTGAATCCTTATTTCCAAGGCCTGGTTGATCAGTACTTCCAGGCGCTCAGGGGCGAGAGCGAGTAAAATTAGTTGGAGTTTAACCTTATTTCCCTTATTATTGTTATAATAGAACAATGAGTAGCGGTGACGCCTTTTATGTTTAACCGTCTAAACAGGGCTGGCCTTGAGCGGCCATCCTCATTTGTAGTAAGCAATCGAACTCCAATATGCTCAAAACAGAGCTCTACTCAGACCCAAACAACATCGCTCAGGTGGAAAAGCTGGTCGAAGATATTTCTTCAAAGTATCACTTAGATCAGGACACAAGGGATAATCTATTGATCAGCCTTACAGAAGCTGTTAATAATGCCATTATACATGGCAACAATAGCGAGCCCAGCAAAAAAGTATCCATCCAGTTGCGTTGTACCAAGGCCCGCTTAGCGGTTAAGGTCCAAGATCAAGGGCAGGGTTTTGATTTTAAGCAGTTGCCAGATCCTACTGCTCCTGAAAATATATGTAGCTGTGGAGGTCGAGGGGTTTATCTGATGAACCAGTTGTGCGACGAAATGTCTTACAGCAATGGTGGTTCCACGGTCGAGATGCGTTTTCACCTGTAGATAAGTACAAAATTTTATCAGCCTGATCGAGGAGGAAAAAATTCAGTTTTTTGAAGAGGACGGTGGTCAAATACCTCTTGCTGAAGATTTAGAGAATATATCAGCGTGGGTAAGGCAGACAGGTATTTCCGAAGGAGGTACCTTAGGTCAGCTTAATTATGTTTTTTGTGGTGATGAATATTTGCTCGAAATAAATAGAGCATATCTAAATCATGATTACTACACAGATATTATCACATTTCCTTCGGAAGATTTCCCAGTACTCAGCGCCGATATTTTCATTAGTACAGACCGAGTTAAAGAGAATGCTACTACCTATGGCTCGTCCTATACTAAAGAGCTGCATCGGGTCATCATTCACGGCTTGCTTCACCTATGCGGTTATAGAGACAAAACTGATGACGAAGCAGATAAAATGCGCGCAAAAGAGGATGCAGCATTAGTCGAATTTGACCACTATTTCACGGAAGATTGATCATCTTTGTGCTTGATTTTCAGCGATTAGCAATATGAAAGTTTTAAAATTTGGCGGTAGTTCCGTTGGTACTCCAGATCGTATTCTACAAGTAGTAGATATCCTTAAGAACGATTATGCATCAGGTGAACCGTTCACGGTTGTTTTTTCAGCCTTCAAAGGAATAACGGATTCATTGGTCGAAATGGGCAGACTTGCAGAAAATGGAGATGATCACTACGGCCTACTTTTTGAGGAGTTTACTAGTCGTCATCAAAAAGTAATCAACGATCTTCTACCTCCTGGTGATTTGCGCGAGGAGACTGCAGCTACTATAAAGCAAAGTCACGAAGTACTTAAGAATTTGCTATATGGCATATTCTTGATTAGAGAAGCTAGTTCCCGTACGCTAGATTATGTGTTGAGTTTTGGGGAGAGGTCGTCGGCTTATATCATTGCACAGACTCTGGTGCATAAAGGGCTGCCATCAGAATTTTTGGACGCTAGAAAAATTATCAAAACCGACAAACAGTTTGGCGCTGCTCAGGTGGATTTTGATGCTACTTTTTCGCGCATACAAGCGTATTATAAGGAGCACCCTAAGTTACAAGTAGTAACAGGGTTTGTGGCATCTGCTAAGGGAGGGCTAACTACTACACTCGGTCGTGGGGGATCAGATTATACCGCATCTATTCTCGCGGCAGGCTTAGGTGCAAGTTGTATTGAGATATGGACAGATGTTAGAGGGGTGCTAACTGCCGATCCGCGACGAGTAGATCGGGCACTGACTATTCCAGAGCTTACTTACGGGGAAGCTATGGAAATGTCTCACTTTGGCGCTAAGGTTATCTATCCGCCAACTTTACTTCCGGCCACTAAACTTAATATTCCCCTTTTTATCAAAAATACTTTTGAGCCTGAATTTGAGGGTACTCGAATAAGTCGCACGACAAAAGATAAGAGTACCGCTGTTCGAGGCATAAGTTCTATCAATTCAATTGCACTGCTTACACTATCTGGCAGCGGTTTATTCGGTGTGCCAGGCATTGCTGCTAGATTATTCAGTTCTATGGCCTTGGCTGAGATCAATATTATATTGATCACTCAGGGATCTAGTGAGCACTCAATCAGCTTTGCTGTCAAACCAGATATGGCTGATAGAGCTAAGCGCTGTGTCCAAAAAGAATTCGAACTCGAAATTGAGCGCGGGATAGTCAATGGAATAAGAGTCGAAACAAATTTAAGCGTTGTCGCTATTATAGGTGAAAATATGCGCTATCAGCCTGGTATTGCAAGTCGTATGTTTCAAGCATTAGGCAACAATGGTATAAATGCAGTTGCTATCGCTCAGGGAAGTAGCGAGCTCAATATATCTGTCGTTATTAGTCAAGAAGATGAAACTAAAGCATTAAATGCACTTCACGAATCTTTTTTCCTTTCAGATGTAAAGACGCTACACTTATTCATAGTCGGTGTAGGCCTTATAGGTGGCACCCTACTGGAGCAAATCGACTCACAGAACAACTATCTGCGTCAGCATAGAGGGCTGGAGATAAGAGTAGTGGCATTAGCAAATACTAAGCGAATGCTATTTGATAGTGCGGGCATAGATTTATCTAACTGGCGCGAATTGCTAAAATCTTCTGATTCAGCTATTGATTTAGCTCTCTTTATCGGGAAGATGAAAGAGCTAAATCTCAGCAATACCATATTTGTTGACAATACAGCAGATCCAAGGGTGGCCTCCTTTTATGAGGCTATACTCAATGAAAGCATCAGTATTTCTACGCCAAATAAGGTAGCGACCTCTTCGAGTTATTTACAATATCAGCGCTTGCGAAATATTGCTAATAAGCGTGGCGTGCAGTTTATGTATGAAACAAATGTAGGTGCAGGCTTACCGATCATCTCCACATTGAGAGATTTAATGGATAGTGGGGATGAAGTGCAATCGATTGAAGGCGTACTGAGTGGATCTTTGAGCTATATATTTAACCAATTTGATGGCAGCCGGCCGTTTCATGAGGTTGTAGCTGAGGCGAAAGAAAAAGGATTTACTGAGCCTGACCCTAGAATCGACTTATCAGGACAAGATGTAAAGCGTAAAATACTGATTCTCAGCAGAGAATCGGGTTTTGAGCTTGAACCTGAGGAAGTTCAGGTCGATAATTTTTTACCTGATGAAGTTATGGAGGCAAAATCAATCGAGTTATTCTTTGAGAAGCTTGAGCAAGCGGCTCTATACTTTGATGAGTTATTAAATAAGGCTAAAAGTGAAGGCAAAATGTTAAGAATGCTGGCATCGTATAAAGCAGGTTCAGCTAGGGTCGGGCTAAGCTCTGTAGCTCATAACAGTCCTTTTGCTAGTTTGAGTGGGAGTGACAATATGATTGTCTTCAAGACCGCAAGATACCAGGATCGCCCGTTAGTAGTGACCGGACCGGGAGCTGGTGCCGAAGTGACTGCTGCTGGTGTTTTCTCGGAAATTATTCGAATTGGAAATTATTTGAGCTAATGCAAGAAGTAAGAGTTTGGGCTCCAGCCACTGTTGCTAATGTTGCAGTTGGATTTGATATTCTGGGTTTTGCCATCAATAGACCTGGCGATGAGATCGTGGCTAGATTTACAGACGAGCACAGCGGTCTTAGGATTAGTAAGATCACGGGGACTGGAGAAAAAGAACTTCCTTATGATATCGAGCTCAACACAGCAGGATATGCAGCTAGTCAATTACTAAAACATCTTGGACAAGAAACCCTCGGTATCGATCTGGAGGTGCACAAGCGGATGCCTTTTGGAAGTGGCATGGGCTCAAGTGCAGCTAGTGCCGCCGGTGCCGTAGTAGCGATAAATGAACTGTTGGGCCGGCCTTTGACTAGAGAAGCCCTACTCTACTTTGCCGTTTGCGGCGAACAAAAGGCAGATGGCGCTTTTCATGCGGATAATGTGGCTCCTTCCTTGCTCGGTGGGATAATACTAATTCGCTCTAACGAATCCTTGGATATACATCAGCTTCCAGTTCCTGCTGGTTTGCAAGTTGCTGTAGTTCATCCTGACATAGAGATATTGACCAAAGATGCAAGAGCAGTATTGAGTGATGTAGTACCCTTAAAGACAGCGATTGCCCAATCCGGCAACTTGGCCACTTTTATTAAAGCTCTATATACAGAAGATTTGCTGTTGATGCAGCGTTCACTGCACGATCTTATGGTAGAGCCACAGCGGAAAAAACTAATTGCTGGCTTTGATGAAGCTCGTAAATCGGCCCTTGATGCAGGTGCCTTGGGTTGTAGTATCAGTGGTGCAGGCCCTAGTATTTTTTGTTTAGCTGATTCAGGTTACCTGGCTCAGGCTGCTGGACAGGCCATGCAAGCTGTTTTTTCAAGTCATCAGATAAACAGCCAGTTGTACGTATCTCCAATTAACACCCGTGGGGTAGAGATAATAGAACTAATAGATTAGAATTTTACGCTCATGGAATTATATAGTACTAATAATCCTGACTTAAGAGCAGGTCTCTCTGAGGCTATATTCCAGGCATTACCACCAGATAGAGGATTGTATATGCCTCTCGAAATTACTCCATTGTCTGCTAGCTTCTTTGACAAGTTGTCGAGTATGCCTATGGCAGAGATGGGCTTTAGGATATGTAGGCATTTATTTCAAGGGAGTATTCCCGATAATGACCTTAAGGAAATCGTTTATGGCGCCATTAATTTTCCTGCTCCATTGGTGAAAATCAATGACCATATCCATGTATTGGAATTGTTTCACGGGCCATCTTTAGCATTTAAGGATTTTGGTGCACGCTTTATGGCTCGTTTGATGAGTTATTTTAACCGATCATCTGAAGGAGATCTGGTCATTCTTGTAGCAACATCTGGCGACACGGGCGGAGCAGTTGCAGCTGGTTTTTATAATACTCCGGGTATTCAAGTCGTGATTTTATATCCTAAGGGAAAGGTCAGCTTTTTGCAGGAAAAGCAACTCACTACGCTTGGAAAGAATATAACTGCACTGGAAATAGAGGGCACCTTCGATGACTGCCAAGCCTTAGTTAAGCAAGCATTTGTAGACGATGATTTAAGAGATCAAATACGGATCAGCTCTGCAAATAGCATTAATATTTCTCGACTGATACCCCAGAGTTTCTACTACTTTGATGCAGTTCGCCAGCTGGGCATAGATGGTCCGCCCATTGTATTTTGTATTCCAAGTGGAAATTTTGGTAATCTAACAGCAGGTTTGATTGCCCAAAGATTGGGACTTCCCATTGCTCACTTTATTGCAGCTACCAATCAGAATGATGTGGTGCCTGAATACCTAAGTACAGGATCATACAAACCGAGACCCTCCAGCCCTACCCTTTCAAACGCCATGGATGTAGGTAATCCCAGTAATTTTATGAGGATGGCGGATCTATATGGCCAGATTAATGGACTAGATCCGCTCAAAAAGTCTGCCTGGACTGCTATGCAAGAGTCAATTAGTGGTTATGCTTTTACTGATGAGGAGACAGAAGAGGCTTTGTTTCGGGTGTTTAAAGAGGTTCAATATCTGTTAGATCCACATGGGGCTGTCGGCTATTTGGCTATAGAATCCTACCTGCGGAAGTCCAATAATAAAGTAAGACCTATCCTTTTAGAGACCGCTCATCCGGCTAAGTTCAAGCCAGACGTTGAACGAATAATAGGTCATGAAATTGAAGTTCCAGAGCGCCTGGCACGGCTTGCTGATGTAGAGAAAGTAGCCACTGCTATGTCTGTTGATTACGACGCTATGAGAGATTTCCTGTTAGAGAGATACGGTTAAAACTTATTTCTGAGGCTTGATTGTGCTTGTTGATGTTCCACGTGGAACATTGGTTTTTTCATTTTGTACCTTCTCTAACAAACTTTTCACCCCAATATTTCTTATATCTTAGTCTTTTAAATAATAAGCAATCAACTCCTACATGCGACGAATATCCTTGCTGCTTGGTAGTGTTTTCTGTGCTTTTATAGCCATGAATGCCCAGGTAGAGAGTAACCTCAATCACAATCCATTTAGACAGCTTTATAATGAGCTGCCTACACCAAATGTATACAGAAATGCCGCAGGTGCACCCGGTCATGAGTACTGGCAGCAACAAGCGGACTATGAAATGGAAATCAGGCTGGATGATGAGAACCAGCAGATATACGGTACAGAGACCATAACTTATTACAATAACTCACCAGACGAACTGGCCTATTTGTGGGTACAGCTGGATCAAAATGTAAGAGCACTAGACAGTGATACCTATACGACCAGAAGTAATGAAATGGATGACCGCATGTCATTGTCTGGTTTGTCTAGGTTAGAGCCAAGCTTCGACGGTGGCTTTAAGATCGACTACGTCCAAGATGGAAATGGGCAGCCGCTACCCTATCGAATCGTGAAAACGATGATGCGGATTGATCTTCCTGAGCCTCTTCAATCAGGCTCTCAAACCCAGCTGCGTATTAAGTGGTGGTACAATATAAATGACCGTATGCAGATAGGTGGAAGGTCTGGTTATGAGTATTTCGAAGAAGACGATAACTACTTATATACCATTGCGCAGTTCTATCCGCGCATGGCATTGTATACCGATAATGAAGGCTGGCAGAATAAGCAGTTTCTGGGTAGCGGAGAGTTTACCCTGACTTTTGGAGACTACGATGTGAAAATTACGGTTCCTGCAGATCACATGGTAGCATCTACTGGTACGCTTGAAAATGAGAATAACGTCTTGACCAGAGAGCAGCGGCAACGCCTCGAAAGAGCACGTGAAGAAAGAGAGCAACCCGTAATCATTGTGACAGAGGAAGAGGCTCGTGAAAATGAGTCGAGCCGTTCTGATCGTGAGAAGACCTGGCACTATAAAGCAGAGAATGTGCGCGACTTTGCTTTTGCGAGTTCTCGGAAATTCATCTGGGATGCCATGGGTGTCGAGCAATCAGATGGTAGTGTAGTCATGGCCATGTCTATGTATCCGAAGGAGGGTAATCCGCTTTGGGAGCAGTATTCTACCAAGGCAGTAGCTCATACTCTACGTTGGTATTCTCATTACACCTTCGACTATCCATACCCTGTTGCATGGTCAATTCACGCAGCTAGCATAGGTATGGAATATCCAATGATCTGCTTCAACTTTGGTCGCCCTGAAGAAGATGGTACCTATGCCGCCAGAACTAAGTACGGGATGATCTCCGTTATCATTCACGAAGTAGGCCACAACTATTTCCCCATGATTGTCAATAGTGATGAGCGGCAATGGACCTGGATGGATGAAGGTCTCAATACTTTCTTGCAGTATTTGACCGAGCAGCAATGGGAGCGTGATTATCCCAGCCGTCGAGGCCCAGCTGCAAATATTACCAACTACATGGGAGGTGATAAAGAATACATCACACCGATTATGACCAACTCAGAGTCGATCTGGCAATTTGGTAGTAATGCATATGGTAAGCCGGCTACTGCTCTAAATATTTTGAGAGAAACGGTTATCGGTCGAGAGAATTTTGATTTTGCCTTTAAGACTTATTCCCAGAGGTGGATGTTTCGTCATCCGGCGCCTTCAGACTTTTTCCGCACTATGGAAGATGCTTCAGGAGTTGACCTCGATTGGTTTTGGCGTGGCTGGTTCTTCACTACTGATCATGTAGATATTGCATTGACTGGTTTTACACCCTACCGGATCAATACACAGAACCCTTCGGTTGAGAATCCAATTGCCAGGGCGGAAAGAGAAGCTACTCAGGCTATAGGAAGTATGCGCAATGCAGAACAGATCGATCAGACTTACGACGAGCAAGATCGAAGCCTAAGAGACTTCTACACAGAGTACGATCCACTAGAGCAGACGGTGCTAGACCAGCAAGAGTACGAGCAGTACCTATCTGGTCTTAGTGATGAAGAGCGGGCTGTACTGGAAGCTGATAAGTATTACTACCAACTCGACTTTGCCAATGAAGGTGGTCTGGTTATGCCTATTGTTGTTCAATTTACTATGGCTGACGGGACTACAGAAGATCGTAGAATTCCCGCCGAAATTTGGCGACGCAATTATTCAGAAGTGAGTAAGGTCTTCGTTTTTGATCAAGCGGTTACCTCTGTAGAGGTTGACCCATATCTGGAGTTGGCCGATGTAGATAGGAGTGATAACTTTTATCCTACTCGACAGAGTGAAACTCGTTTTGATTTGTACCAAAGACGCGGACGCCGCGGAGGTGAAAATCCGATGCAGCGCAATAGACGCGCACGAGAGATAGAGAGTGGTGGGTCAAATTAAATAAATTTATATATTATGTAAGAGCCGGAGAGAACCTCCGGCTCTTGCTAATTTTATACCATGACTTACGAAAATCCTAAGCTTGTCATCGAAAGCAGCCAACTGGAAGCCGGAGCTGTAAGATGGCGCAGCCCCTCAAATATTGCACTGGTCAAGTACTGGGGTAAGCATGGAGATCAACTGGCTAAAAATCCGTCTGTAAGTTTCACGCTAGATGCAGCAGCTACAGACACTACCCTACACTACCAGGTAAAGACAACACCAAACGATGCCATTCATTTAGAGCTATATCTCGATGGCAAGCGGCGGGTGGACTTTGAGGAGCGAACTAAATCTTATTTCAAAAGGCTGCTGCCCATATATCCATTTTTGAGTCAGCTCGAATTTAAGATCGATACCAGCAATAGCTTTCCACACTCGGCAGGTATAGCAAGTTCTGCTTCTGGCATGAGCGCACTAGCGCTTTGTTTGGTCGATTTAGAAGATCGAATTTTTGGTGGGCTTGAATCTGTTAAGATGGATATGCAAAAGGCGAGCTATCTATCCAGACTTGGATCTGGAAGTGCATGTCGATCAGTTTATGGGCATGCTGCGCTATGGGGGACATTAGGCGATGTGGTAGATAGCCACGAGGAATATGCCATTTCAGTTGCCGACCTACTGCACGAAAGCTTTCAGGGGTTCCACGATGACATACTGATCATATCCGCTGGTGAGAAGTCTGTCAGTAGCCGAGCCGGTCATGGACTGATGGATACCAATCACTACGCTGATCTCAGGTATGGACAAGCTAAGCGTCGATGCCTGGAAATGGTGCAAGTTCTCAAAAGTGGAGACCTGGAACGCTTTGGTGAGATATTGGAGTCGGAGGCTTTAACCCTCCATGCTTTGATGATGGCAAGCAGTCCACCCTATCTGCTGCTAGAACCGAACACCATCAGTGCCATCAAGCACATACAGCAATGGAGATCAGAGACGAAACATCCATTATACTTCACTCTAGACGCAGGTCCAAACTTGCACTTGCTATATCCTAAATCTATCGAAGTGGTGGTAAGATCTTTTGTACGCGAACAATTGCTTACTTATTGCCGAGATGGGCAGTACATAGCAGACAGAATGGGAGATGGGCCAAAGAAATTAGATGTCTCTGATGCCGCCTGATCATCTAAGGCAAAGTTTAACTTTGATACTTTACCAGGCCAAAAAATGCAGAAGTGTAATCTTAAAGTATCGAAATGAACATATCGAATTATTTTCTATTCATCATATTATTTGCTACAAGTTGCCGCAGCCAGACACTGCCAGAGCACTTGCGCACGAGCTATGAACCACTCAATGAGCGATTGGCGAGTATGGTGACCATAGACGATTACAGCATTCCACCTGCGGAAGTACAAAATTTAACAAACCCCATACTACTCGATGCTCGCGAGTTGGAAGAGTATGAGGTCAGTCATATTCCCGATGCACAACATATCGGATATAGGAATCCCAATTTTGACCTGCTTGACGACCTGAATAAGGATAGGCCCGTGGTTGTCTACTGTACCATTGGTTATCGATCTGAGCGGGTGGCCAGGCAATTGCGTGATCGAGGCTTTTCAGAGGTATACAATCTGTATGGCAGCGTTTATGCCTGGTTGCTGGCAGGATTGAATCTGCAAACGCTCGATGGAGAAGTAACTCAAAAAGTCCACGCTTACAATAGAAGATGGGCCACCTATTTGCCCGATAATTTTGAAAAGGTGTATTAAAATTTTTTAGACTTCATAGATCGGTCACATTTTGACCTGTGCCTGTTTTTTAGTAGCACATCCACCGCTTTTTAATTGTTTATCTTTGCAGTCGCTAATAAGCAATTTACTACTGTTATGAAAGACCTATTCGATAAGGTACACGAGCACATGGGCCCATTGGGTCAATACATGGATGTAGCCCACAACTACTTTGCATTTCCCAAGCTAGAAGGTCCTACGGGATCGAGAATGAAGTTCAACGGTCGCGAGATGGTGATCTGGAACATCAACTGCTACCTTGGGCTGGAGCAACTACCGGAAGTGCGTGAAGCCGACGCGAAAGCTGCCGCTGACTACGGTTTGCACTACCCTATGGGAGCCCGCATCATGAGTGGCGAAAGCGATCTACACGAGCAACTGGAAAGCGAGCTGGCTGAGTTTACTCAAAAGGAGGCTGCAGTTTTGCTGAACTTTGGCTATCAGGGTATCATGTCGATCGTCGATGTGCTTCTTGGCCGCAATGATGTCGTCGTTTACGACAAAGAGAACCACGCCTGCATCATGGATGGAATCCGTATGCATACCGGACCAAAGTACGCTTATAAGCACAACGATACACAGCACTTCTTGCGCCGCATGGAACAGGCCAAGGCTAAAGCTGACGAGCTGGGCGGCGGTATCCTGGTTGTTACCGAAGGTGTATTCGGTATGAAGGGCGAGCAGGGTAATATGAAGGAAATCCTGGAATACAAGGAGCAGTACGGTTTCCGTATTGTCGTTGACGATGCGCACGGATTTGGTACCATGGGCCCAACGGGTGCAGGTGCTTGTGAGCATCAGGGGATACAAGACAAAGTAGATGTATACTTCTCTACTTTTGCCAAGTCTATGTCTGGCTTCGGCGCTTTTGTTTCTGGTGATAAGTACTTGATGGACTTTATGCGCTACAACCTGCGTAGTCAGCTGTTTGCCAAGTCGCTGTGCATGCCTATGGTTGTTGGCGCGCTTAAGCGCTTAGAGATTATCCGTAACCGCCCGGAAATCCGAGAGCGTTTGTGGAAGAATGTGTACGCCCTGCAGAATGGCCTGCGCGATCTCGGCTTCGATATCGGAAATCCGGAGGCCTGTGTTACACCGGTTTATATGAAGGGTACAGTAGGCGAAGCTGGTGCTTTGGTTAAGGACCTTCGCGAGACACACGGTATCTTTTGCTCGGTGGTATTGCCACCAATGATCCCGAAAGGAACCATCTTGCTGCGCATGATTCCTACAGCGACTCACACGGATGAAGATATCCAATTGACTCTGGATGCTTTCGCTGCTGTACGCAAGAAACTCGAGGCGGGAATCTTCCTGGAGGAGGGCAAAGCTATTGCTGACCACTAGAGAGATTTCTTGATCTCATTTTAAGTGGGGAATGTGGCTGTGCTGCATTCCCCACTTGTAGTTATTTGGTTATCAGAAAACAATAAGAACCAAATAGATAATTTTTTGGAAATAAATGTAAAATTTAAACCAAAATATGGTTTAATTGGTTCTTGTCTTAAAATAAGAGCCAGATGAATACGCTAAGCAGCTACCAGAGCGGCCGCTTTGAAAAGCGCAATAACTATCGAGTCTTTATACCGAATCAGATAAATACAGATTGGCTGATAGATGATCCAAAAGTACTGGCTTTAAGCTCAGAAGCCCATCATGCCATTGGTCGTTTGGATGCTTATGGGTCTTTAATTGATGACATCGATCAGTTTATACGACTAATAGTGGTTAAAGAGGCCACTGAATCATCGCGTATTGAGGGAACATATACAGAGGTAGAAGAAGTGTACCTACCTGATGGCGAACTCACGGAACATCAGCAGTTAGATCGAGAAGAGGTTAGCAATTATATAGAAGCGCTATTTTTGGCACAGGCAGAAATGGAGCGTTTGCCTATTTCTACTCGTTTATTGCGAATCATTCACAAGCGTTTGATGAAAGGTGTACGCGGTAAGAATAAAACTCCTGGAGAATTCCGCAGAAGCCAAGTCTGGATTGGTGGGCGCACACCAGATACTGCTGTAATAGTGCCTCCCCCTTGGGAAGAAATAGAACGTTTACTTGGTGATTTAGAATATTTTATTCACAGCCAAGAGATTTTACTGCCACCACTTATCAGAATTGCGATTACTCACTATCAGTTCGAGGCTATTCATCCTTTTCTCGATGGCAACGGTCGGACTGGAAGGTTACTGATAGTTATGCAGTTGCTTGATGCTGGGCTGCTTAGCCAGCCTACGCTTTATCTATCGGATTTTATTGATAAGCATCGGTCTCTTTACTACGATAATCTGGCCGGTGTCTCTCATAACAATGATCTTCGAGCTTGGCTTATCTTCTTCTTAGATGGAGTGAAGGTATCGGCCCAGAAATCGGCTCAAGCCTTAGAAACAGCATTACGCTTAAAGCGAAGACTCATACAGCAATTGAGTGAGGAGTACAATAAACCGCAAGTAGCTCTGAACTTATTGAATTATCTATTTACTCGTCCAGTTGTAAGCCGTGATGATTTAATAAATGATTTGGTAATTCCTCCAACATCAGCTAATAGACTACTAAATAGATTTGAAGCCTTAGGCATTCTTAAAGAGATTACGGGTTTACAGCGAAATCGCATCTTCGCCTTCCGCCTTTATCTGAATATCTTCAGATAAGTCAAGATATTACAATTGCCCCTTCAGCAAGTCAGCCAACTGAGGGCTATTGATGGTAATGCGCCCCGCCTCTTCGTCTATTTCTACGATGTTTTGGCGCAGGTGTTCCTTATTGAGAGATAGGGAGACCCCTTGGTCGCTGGCTCTTAGATAGAAGGCTTTGCGCAAGAGAGAGCGATCTGCTCTAAAGCCATCGTCGAATTCATCTTCAGATTGCTCGCTCAGATATGCTCGGAGTGGCTTCTCATCTCCGTAAAAAAACTGATCAAAATCGTCGACTCTGATGGTTTGCTGTGGCTGTTTGTTGGCGTACTGTACGAGTGCTTTGTTGAAGTCAGCTTCTTCCATAGCAAAGCCCGATTCAGGGTCCTTTGGAAGAGGTAGTTCCCGAACGACCTCCATAAAATTGTAGGTAAGTTCGGTACTACTCTCAGCTTTCATCAATCCCAGCCAATCTCCAAAGTACTGGCTGATTTGCGTTTGCGTACGAGCATGCCTGATGAGCTGCACATTTCGACCAGCACCTGAGAAGATTCGACCGGCCATAGCCAAATGATCTAAGTCCAGGTAGCGTACCGCTTCGAGTGAGAACTTCTGGTCGTTCTCTTCAATGGCCTGACCAAACATGAGACCGTCTTGCTCGCGAATCAGAAAAATACCTATGCGTCGTTCTTCTTCTAAAGTATAATCAGCAAATAGCATATAGCCACCCTTAGCACCGCTCACACTAGTTAGGAGTTGAGCCAAGGCTCTCATAGACTCCTGACTAAACTTGATGAAAGCATCTTTTTGCCGACCATCATCTAGCCAACTCTGATATAAGCCAGGGAAGAGTGCCTCATCGGGTTCTGCTAAGTATCCTTGCAGAATATCGTTTTTGCGTTCGAATAGCTGGTCGAGTCTGGTGATCAACTCGGTGGCGGCCTGGTCGAGCATCAGCGTTTTTTGGCTGAGGCGCAGTTCCATCTGGGTATCTCCAGCTTCCTTTCTTAATTGGTGAACGATCAGGTAGTGTAAATACATAGAGGCAAACTACATTTTCTCATTGACTAGCTCGGCTACGGCCACGATATATGCCCGCCTATCGGACTCATTGACTGCTTTACCATACTCACCCCGTGGTAGAATAGAAAGCTTAACGATAAAGGGTTCTTCTCCATCGACCAGCAAGATACGACCTTCATTTTCCCATCGCGCATTTTTTCCTGCCAAGCTAGCGCGTTCACTAGATGCACTGAACTGCTGCTGAAAGATATTTTTCTGATCTTCATTGATTGTCTCCAGCACCAGGTCTGCAGCCCAGTCTTCGGTTGCAAATCTGTAATAGCAAGAACCGTATAGCTGACCGTGTACGGGAATGAGTGCTTGCTCTTCGTCTAATGAAAAGACAGAGCGCACTATGTCTTCATCGAGTATGCCGCAAGACTCCGGAAGATCCTGGTTGGTGGGAATGGGAGCATCTGCGCGCGTAGCGTCTATCTCGGTGAGGGTGTTTTCAGCAGTAGCTGTGGTGGGATCACTAGTATCCGTTCCACCTGCGGAAGTCTCACCTCCACAAGCGAGTATGAGTAAGGATGCGGAGATAGCAATGAGGTTGAATATTTTGGACATAGGAAGGGATTGTATTTTATTCGCGTGTTCGCAAAAATGCGAATAAGCGCTCATTCTCTGCGCCATTTTTTGGTTTGTTCGAAAACTTCGGCCAGCATTTGCTTTTGGGGCTCACTCAGCGTTTGTCCACGCCTGATCATGACGCGCTCTGCGGTCAATAGTGCTTGGTCTAGTCGGTAGGTTGCTTTACCGCCCCAGCTGAAGTCGGGTACAAAAGGTCGGGGAAAGCCATCTCCAAAAACGTTGGCAAAGACGCCGACCATCGTCCCGGTATTGAACATCGTATTGATGGCGCACTTGGCATGATCGCCCATGATGAGGCCGTGAAATTGAAGACCGGTTTTCAGGAATCTTTCCTGTACATAAGACCACACGCGCACTTCGCTGTAGTCGTTCTTCAAGTTGCTGCAGTTGGTATCGGCACCGAAGTTACACCACTCGCCAACGACACTATTGCCCAGGTAGCCGTCGTGGCCCTTGTTGCTGTTGCCATAGAAAACCACATTGCTGACTTCGCCCCCTACTTTGCACGCAGGCCCAATGGTCGTACCTCCGTAAATCTTGGCACCCATTTTTACAACAGCTTTATCGCCTACTGCTAAAGGGCCGCGTAGCATAGTGCCAGCTAGTATTTTCGCCCCCTTGCCAATATATACCGGGCCGTCTTCGGTGTTGATGATGCAGGGTTCGATGGAGGCATCAGGCGCAATAAACACCTTTTCAGCAGAGCCAACTAGCTGGCAGTAGTCGGGTAATGGGACCGTGAGTTCTCCCTGGGTAAGCAGCTTATAATCTCGGTTGATCTCGCGGCTATTATGAGAAAAAATATCTGCGGGACGCTTAATTAGCGTCAGGTCGGCATCGATTGCCGTACTATCAACATGGCCTCCATTTATCCATCGTTTGTATTGCTGCTCGTCGAGTTTTGCAGCGATTATCTGGCCATCATAAGAGATGGCTTTTCCCATTTCTAACTGAGATATAGCCTTTAATAAGTCCCGATCAGGAAGGCAGCTTCCGTTTATCAGCAGATTCTTTTCGCCTACCTGAGTCGGATACAGATCATGGAGATAATCTTGTGTGAGAAAGGAAGATTCAGCGCTAAGTAGGTGCTCCCACTTTTCAAAAATTCGAAGGATGCCAACCCGCAAATCTCCAACTGGCCGCGTGAACGTAAGTGGCAGCAGATCATCACGGTCATCTGGATCAAAGAGAATTAAATTGGAATAGGAGCGATCATTCATCAGAGCTCAAAGGTAAGCTAGTCAATCGTTCTAGCGCCCATTCGATCAGGCTATCTACTGTTTGTCTGGCATTTTGACTAAAAGTTCCATTGGTTCTATTAGCCAGGAGCGCAGATATAGATATGGCCTTATGACCAAGGGCCTGGGCAAGTGCGTAAATACCAGCGGTCTCCATCTCCAGATTGGTAATTCTTAAAGCGGCTTGCTCACTTTTATTATTGGCTGTAGGCAAATAATTGAATGAGGTTAATGCATCTATGATTTTTGAGTTTAATCGCGTTTTTAGTCTCAATTCTCTTGCTTGTGGTCCATAGAAGCCCGCTGCAGTAAGCGTTATGCCCTGATAATTTTTTGGCGTTGAGAAATGGTTCAACAGCATTTCATCTGCTTGGGCTGCATAGGGTGTGCCAGGTATGTGCAGACTTGCGGCAGCCATAGAGGCTTGAAGATGATCTAATAAATACCGAGTTTTTTGCGGATAGTGAAGGTCATAAAACCCCATTAAGCCATCTAAGCCAATGGCAAAAGCGGAAACCAGAATGCTATCTACAGCTAAATCTGGCTGGAGGCAGCCCGAAGTGCCCAATCGAACGAAGCGCAATTGTCTTTGCTGTTCCGCTGGCAATAACTGGCGGGTCTTGAGATCGATTCTAGCCAGTGCATCGAGCTCGTTCAACACGATATCGATATTATCGGTACCTATTCCCGTAGAGATGACGCTAATTCGCCGCCCACCCAACTCACCGGTATGGGTTACGAACTCGCGCTTACTCACTCTAGTATCAATTCGGTCAAAGTGGCGACTTACTCGCTCTACCCGATTGGGGTCACCGACTGTGATGATCAGATCTGCAATTTGATCTGGCTGCAAGTGCAGATGATAAATACTATTATCCGAATTTATGATCAGCTCACTGCTTGCAAAGGCCAAAATCAACTATTTTTACCAAGGTAAAAAACCTACCTGCCATGGCCAAAATATATCATCTTTCCACCTGCAAGACTTGCCACAAAGTACTGGCACAGCTAGAAGGTGCTGAAAATCTGGAACAGCAAGACATCAAGACGGAAGCCATTACATCAGATCAGCTAGATGCGATGAAAGAACTGGCCGGTAGCTATGAGGCATTATTTAGCCGCAGAGCTATGAAGTATCGATCTATGGGTTTGGCTGATCAAGATCTGAGTGAGTCCGACTATCGACGGCTTATTTTAGAAGAGTATACCTTTCTAAAGCGCCCGGTTGTACTAGTAGATGGAGACATATTTATAGGCTCCAGCAAAAAAATGGTCGAAGGTGCAAAAGCAGCACTTGGTCTATGAAGCCAGCACTAGACAAATATCTTATAGCCGATGCTTTTCGCGGATTGCAAGATGAGATCTGCGCAGGTCTTTCTCAGGCAGATGGTGGTATTCCCTTTATCGAAGATCAATGGGAAAGATCGGGAGGAGGAGGAGGCCGTACTCGCCTGATCAACGGCAACAAGATTGAGAAAGGCGGGGTTAACTTCAGCGAGGTCTATGGTACTTTGCCTCCCAAGGCCGCACAATCCCTTCGGATAGATTCCAGTAATACCGATTTTTTTGCCACTGGCGTAAGTATTGTTTTGCATCCTCGTCACCCTCGCTGTCCCATCATCCACATGAATGTACGCTACTTCGAGCTCGACGGTGGAGTTTGTTGGTTTGGCGGTGGAATAGATATGACACCCCACTATGTGGAGCTAGAGCAAGCAGCCAGCTTTCATCAAAAGCTCAAGGACTGCTGCGATTTATTTCATCCCGAATGGTACGATCGATTCAAAGCAGAGGCCGATGACTATTTCTTTATTCCCCACCGTAATGAGACCCGAGGTATAGGCGGCATCTTTTACGATAGACTGTCTCCGGGCTACGATGATAAATCTCTACACGAGCTGTTCGACTTCTCGCTGGCTGTAGGTAAAACCTTTTTGTCTTGCTATGTGCCCGAACTCAATAAGCAAATTATGCACGAGCCAACGCAAGAAGAGCAAAAATGGCAGCGCCTTCGCCGTGGGCGATATGTGGAGTTTAATTTGGTATGGGATAGGGG
>JBCDFE010000010.1:0-31535 GCA_039178745.1 Bacteroidota bacterium
CCAGTTTCAGCTGAATTCTGCCAACTCACAGGGTGGCGCCATCTGGACAAATCGCATTTCGATGGATGTAGTCAATAGCGAATTTTACCAGAATATCGTTACTGCAGACAATGACGACATGCTCGGCATCGGTGGAGCCATAGGTTTGAATGGCGACAGCGCTTACGTCGTTGAATTCAACATAGCCAACAATACCTTCATTGGCAACCTAGCGACGACCGAAGGTGACCAAATCGCTCTGTTCCAAAGCACAGATAATCCAACTGACATTACAGAAACCAACCTGTTTTTGGCCAACAATGCGTTTTTCAGCTTTGACCCAGACTCAGAAGCCGGCCAAGTGGTTATAGAGAATGAGTCCAATGGTTCTATTACCTCTAATGGTGGTAACTTCTTCAATGCATCTGTAGATGACTTTACACTAGATGCCACTGATATTTTCGATGAAGCTGCCTTCGAGGGTGACTTTTTTGTCGAAGCAGAAGAATTCGACCGCCCGTTGATCGACCTGACACCACTGCTGGGAACTGCTCTCGTAGATGGTGGCGTAGTCACTTCTGAAACACCAACCACTGATCGCATTGGTCTACCTCGCGACATGAGCCCGGATATCGGCTCACGCGAGATACAAGGTACCGTTGTCGATGTTGCCGTCAATAGCGGCATTCACAATACTTTGGTCAGTGTACTTGGCACTGCGGGTCTGGTTACCACTCTGCAAGGAGATGGTCCTTTCAATGTATTCGCGCCAACCGACGATGCATTTGCAGCGGTACCAGACACTGTTCTTCAGCGCATAGTAGGTGATATCCAAAACTGCCTGACACCAACTTTGACCTATCATGTTGTTGGTGAAGCCACTGACGATGGTATTGTGCTATCTCCAGAGATCGTTGACGGCGATGTAGAAACTGCGCCAACCCTTCAGGGTGAAACACTTGGTCTGGAAGCCAATAGTGACCTTGTTGTCGAGGTAACGCACTTCGCAGGTGTATCTAATGTGATCCTCGCCAACCTAATTGCCAATAATGGTGTCGTTCACGTCATAGATGAAGTTATGGTACCTGAGGCCGTCGTTAACACATGCCTTAATCCAAATAGTGTCGAAGATCTACAAGCAAGTGGCATTGATTTGACCATCTTCCCCAACCCTGTTGTAGAGGAGCTTCAGATCAATGCACTCGATGCAAGTATTCGCGACTTCGAGGTCAGCTTGATCGATAGCTATGGTCGTTTCTTGTCTACTTACCAGTTTGGTAACGGTAGTCATGATATTGACATGAGTGGCCTGCCTACAGGCAACTATACACTTCTCTTCATCGTAGAAGGCGAAATGTACAGCACACAGATTATCAAGCAGTAATTGATTTAACTGCCCGATTTTCTGGCAAAAAGGACCTCCGCAAGCTGCGCTTGCGGAGGTCCTTTACTTTCCATAGCCCCCTACTCTTCACGAACGATAGCCTCTACCTTGGTAGCCCTTCTTGCAGGAAGTACAGAGGCCAAATAACCTCTCACCAACACAACTGCTGCAATGACGGGCAAATCTGCCAATCGCATGGCAATTGGGAAAGGCTCGGCTGCAGAACCGGGCAATAAGAAAAGCTCATATCTCAGCTGTAACCGGTAAACGATAAGTGCCAGAATACACCCCAATGTAAGGGCCAGCATGCAAAGCAAAAGGCCTAGACTCAGGAATACGCGGTGTATATCGCGATCAGTCATACCCATACTCTGTAGTATGGCTATATCTCTTTTCTTTTCCAGAACGATCATCCATAGGGCACCAACCAGGTTGAAGGAGATCAGTAGCATCATAAGGCCGGCGATGGCAAAGGCGATCCACTTTTCGATGTTCATCAAGCTCAGCAGGCTTTGCTCTTGCTCATAGCGATTGGCCACTATAAAATCTGGCCCCAGCAATTCTTCTACCTCTTCCTTAATGCGCTTGTTGTTGCGATCGCTGCCCAGCTTGAGCTCTAGAGCAGATACGGTGCCATCTGGGAGATCGAGTAATTCTCTGGCAAGGCCAATGTCTATAATGACTGCCTGGTTTTCAAAGGCTTCGGGCGTGCTTATCGTAGCAGAGGGTATGACCGTTCTGCTGTGTATTGGCTGGCGACCGCTAAGTGGCCCAATGGGCCCACCTGTTCGCCTACGCCGAGGCATATAGATCCGAATAGGCTCATAGGGATCGTCTATATCTACGTTAAGCGCCAGCGTCATCTGCCTACCCAAAACAGCGTTGTACTTACCCGAATTTCCTAGGGAGTAGCGACCTCTTCTCACCATGGTATCAATGCGATTGATACCGGCGTAAGCTTGATCGACACCTTTAAATTTTCCTGGATTTCGATTGCCTCTGTATTCAAAAAATGCAGTCTCTTCCAGTGTTTCAGAGACGACCTTTACACCACTGAGTTGTTCTAGGCGAAAGATCAATTCCGAGCTAACCTCAAAGGTTTTTCCTTCTGCGGGCGTAATCTTCAGGTCGGGGTTCAGATCATTGAACATATCGAGAAATAGATCCTCGAAACCATTGAAAAAACTAAGTACCAATATGAGGGCCATTGATCCGATGGTTACACCGAGACCAGCAATGGCTGTAATGACATTAATAGCGTTAGTCGATTTCTTACCGAAAAGGTACCGCCAAGCTAAACGCAACGATAAGCTCATGCGACAAAGATAGGCGCAGAGAATAAATTGTAGAGGCTGCCTCAAAATCCCTTTAGGCTTTTTCGACAGCCAATATTATCGGACTTGCTATTTTTCTCCTGTGACTAGCTTTTCCAGTAACTCATTGAGCTGGTCAAGCTGCTTTTTGTCCAGGTTTCTATCAATTTGTTGATCAGTGCTGCTGTACTTAGCAGAAAGCTCCTCCAGCAGGTCACGTCCTTTATCAGTCAGTGCTACTAAGTTACTTCTGCGATCTTCGCTGCTTGGCGTTTTATCCAAAAGACCCTTTTTGTACAAGCGATCAATCAACCGGCTGGCATCAGACATCTTGTCGGCCAGTTTTTTGCGTACATTTTGGATGGAAAGTGGCTCTGGCCCATTTTCGTCCAGAAGCAAGAGAATGTCGTATTGTTTGGGAGTGAGATCAAAAGGCTCTAGTAGTTGTCTTGCACCGTTGTTAACGTAGGAGCAAGCTGAGAGCAAATTAAAGCGTAGTTGTCTGGGTAGACCCACTGCTTGGTTGGAGGCTGCCATGCCTAAAGGATATTATTTTGTGAGAAAAAGTTATGGGCATTCTGGCGTAAGATTTGTGGGGAATCTCATAAAGGACGACAAAGATAACAAAACTGTGGAGATCGTATATAACCCAACTTTTGTGCTTTCCTTTTTTACTAAACGGCTTAAATTCGCAAGTAGTTATTTAATGTTATAAAATACGAGCTTAATGTCGCACAATCCACCTTCTTCAAAACTGATCAGAGGCGGAGCCTTCCTGATAGATGACTCTCGGCCAGAGCAAACGTTCACACCCGAAGAGTTTAACGAAGAACAGCTTATGATAAAGGGTATGGTCACCGACTATATCGAAGCTGAAATTTGGCCTGTAGTTGAAAGAATCGAAAAGCAAGAGCCCGGTCTGATGCCCAGTCTTTTGCGCAAAATGGCCGAACAAGGCATGCTGGGCAGTCACATGCCACAAGCTTTTGGCGGTCTACAGTTAGACACCAACACCAACACCCTGATCACAGATGTGCTGGGAGCCAGCTCGGCTTCATTTACCGTAGCCTATGCTGTACAGACGGGTATAGGTATGCTGCCTATTCTCTATTTCGGTACCGAAAAACAGAAAGCGAACTATCTACCGAAATTGATCAGTGGCGAGATTATTGCTGCTTACTGCCTCACAGAGCCAGGCTCAGGCTCTGATGCCCTTGCCGCCAAAACTCGTGCAGACCTTACCGAAGACGGCGAGCACTATTTAATCAACGGACAGAAAATGTGGATCAGCAATGCAGGATTTGCAGATCTCTTTGTCGTTTTCGCTCAAGTCGATGGCGACAAATTCACAGGCTTCCTGGTCCCCGCAGATACCGATGGTCTGAGCCTGGGCGCAGAAGAAGACAAGCTCGGCATAAAGGGAAGTTCTACCAGGCAGGTGTTTTTCGAAAACGTCAAAATTCCTACAGAGAATCTTCTCGGCGAGATAGGCAAAGGGCACCTTATTGCCTTCAATGCCCTCAATACCGGTCGTTTCAAGTTGCACGCCCTTAGCCTGGGTGGTGCCAAGCGCGCCATATCACAAGGCATACAATATGCCAATGAGCGCCATCAGTTCAAGCAGCCAATTTCCAACTTCGGAGCCATCAAATACAAGGTCGGCAATTGTGCCATACGCACTTTCGCGGCAGAGAGTGCGCTGTATCGCGTCAGCCAGATGCTACAAGACCACGCCGAGGCCTCTAAGGACCAAGGTATCGTATACGGCGAAGCCAAGAGGGCTGCCGCAGAAGAGTATGCCATCGAATGTGCACTACTCAAATTTACGGGTTCAGAAGTACTCGATTATGTCATAGACGAAGTACTCCAAATACATGGCGGCATGGGCTATAGCGAAGAAACGCCTATTGCTAAAGCCTACCGCGATTCCAGGATCAACCGAATCTACGAAGGTACCAACGAGATCAACCGACTGCTAAGTGTAGATATGCTCTTGCGCAGGGCCATGAAGGGTGCCATCGACTTGGTTGGTCCCGCCTGGAGTGTTCAGAAAGAGCTGGCTTCCATGCCGTCTTTGGAACCGGCATCTGGTTCTTACGGGGAAGAGATCAAAGCGGTCAAAAACTTTAAAAAACTGATCTTGATGGTAGCTGGCGCTGCTGCCAAACAGCAGATGGATGGCGAGCTCAACCTAAAAGAAGAGCAGGAAATCTTGATGAATGTAGCCGACATGCTCGGCGACCTGCTAGAAGCCGAATCTCTGTTGCTGCGTCTGCAAAAAATGGAGAATCAGACACTAAAGCACCCAGAATCAGTGTATCAAGCCATCCTGAAAGTATATCTGCACGATGCTAATGCCAGAATGGCTAAAAACGCAACTGATGCTGTAGCCAGCTTCGTAGAAGGTGACCTGCTGAGAACCTTCACTATGGGTATCAAACGATTTACTAAGTACCCACCGCAAAACGTAAAGAAGCTGAGAAGAGAAGTCGCAGACTATCTCATCAAGGCCAATGCCTACACGCTTTAATTTTTTGACCTCTAAAAGGTGGTTTGTTCTTTTCTCTTGTATAAAGACTCCATTTTTATACAAGAGAAAAGAGCAAGCTAATCCCATTTGGCTGTTTAAGAACACCGAAGGTTCCCTAAGTCGAGCCCCGTTATCCCTAAGGCGCTAGCCTTACTCTATTCCAACTACCAGCTTCACTCTTGGTATACACCAATCTGTCGTGGAGTCTGCTCTTTCTACCCTGCCAGAACTCGATGAGTTGTGGTACTACTAAATATCCACCCCAGTTATCCGGCTTGGGTGCTCTATCCTGGCCAGCATATTTTCCCTCTAACTCCGCCATCTTGTCTTCCAGCGGTCTTCGGTTTGGAATAACCTGGCTCTGTGGGCTGGCCATGGCGCCGAGTTGGCTTCCGAGTGGCCGAGAGTGGAAGTAAGCGGCAGACTTCTCTGCGGAAATTCGCTCTACCCGACCTTCTATTCGCACTTGCCTTTGAAGCTCAAGCCAGTTAAATACGAGAGCAGCTTTAGGATTTTGAGATAGCTCCCGGCCTTTGCGACTCTCGTAGTTGCTGTAAAAAATAAAGCCTGCTGCTGTCACCTCTTTCAAAAGGACCACCCGGGCAGATGGCATTCCATCTGGCTGCATCGTGGCTACAACCATGGCGTTTGGTTCGGGCGTGCCCGAATCTTGAGCCGCCTTAAACCAGGACTCAAACAGAGGCATAGGCTCAGCTGGTGCCTGGTCTTCCAGCAATTCACCCATTGTATAGTTAACGCGAAGATCTGTGGTATCTAAAGGCATAGTACTATCTACTTATTCGGCTTGAAACTACTTCTCAATCCAACGGTCTTATTGAATACCGGTTTATCTGGCGTGGAGGAATCGTCCTTGACGTAGTAACCCTGCCGCAAAAATTGAAAATGACTACCTACAGCTACCGATGCTAAACCGGGCTCTCCTTTGGCTATGCTCGACACCATAGATTCCCGGTTTACAAACTCCATGAAGTCTCGGTCTTCGTGCTTGAGTGGCTGTGGGTCTGTAAACAAGCGATCGTATTGTCTGACCTCTATATCCACAGCAGATGAAGCATGCACCCAGTGCAAGGTCCCTTTAGCCTTAATACCGCTCGTATCATTGCCTGATCTGGAATCGGGATAGTAGGTACAGTTGATCTGAGTAACGTGGCCTGCCTCATCCTCTTCATGTCCCTCACAATGCAGAATATAAGCGCCCTTGAGTCGAACGTCTTTTCCAGGAGCTAGACGAAACCACTTTCGACCTTGCGGCTCCTTGCGGAAGTCGGCTCGCTCTACAAACAACTCTGCGCCAAAAGGTACTTTCCGACTGCCGGCATTCTCATCTTCAGGGTTATTGTCAATGTCCATCTCTTCGGTAGCACCAGCTGGATAATTACTGATAACCAATTTGACCGGATCTAGTACAGCCATATATCGATCGGCAATGCGATTGAGCTCTTCGCGGACACAAAATTCGAGCAAATCGATTTCCTGCTGATTATCTCGCTTAGCGACACCTGTGCGCCTGCAAAACTCCCGAAGAGCAGCGGCAGGGTACCCCTTGCGACGCATACCCGCAAGCGTAGGCATGCGCGGGTCGTCCCAACCAGAAACGATACCATCATCGACCAGGCGCTTCAGGCGACGCTTGCTGGTGATCATGTAGTCGACATTCATGCGCGCAAATTCGATCTGCCGACTTGGAAATATCTCCAGCTTTTCGATCAACCAATCGTAAAGATCTCTATGGTGGCGAAATTCGAGCGAGCACAGCGAATGTGTTATCTCTTCTATGGAATCGCTCTGGCCATGGGCAAAGTCATACATCGGGTAAATACACCAATCGTCTCCGGTGCGGTGGTGGGTTTCGTGCTTGATGCGGTACAAGAGCGGATCGCGCATCAGCAAGTTGGGATGCGCCATGTCGATTTTAGCGCGAAGTACCTTTGCACCATCGGTAAATTCACCGGCGCGCATACGCTCAAACAAATCCAGGTTTTCTTCGACTGATCGATCTCTAAAAGGGCTATTTGTACCGGGAACACCAATATCACCCTTAGATGCCGCTATCTCTTCGGATGTGGAGTCGTCTACGTAGGCATAGCCTTTTTTAATCAGATCGACGGCCATCTGATAGAGCTGCCCGAAATAATCGGAGGCATAAAGCTCGGTGCCTTTCCACTCGTAGCCCAGCCAATTGATGTCTCGTTTGATATTCTCTACGAAGGAGGTTTCCTCGGTCGAGGGGTTGGTATCGTCAAGGCGCAAATTGGTTTGCCCTCCAAACTTCTTGGCGATTTCGAAGTTTATCCAAATGGCTTTAGCATGGCCAATGTGCAAAAAGCCGTTTGGTTCGGGTGGAAAACGCGTTTGTATTTGACCACCATGCTTTCCAGCCTTGAGATCTTCGATGACGAACTCTTCAATGAAATTATTGGGTTCTAATGAGTTTTCCATAAATAAATTAACATCTTTACAGGGCGCGAAGTTATAACCATTGTAGCCATAAAACCTGAGTTAATTTCTAGCAATCCACTTTACAAATAGCACAAATCAATACACACAAAGTTCAGTTGTTCAGCTACCGACCACAAAATCAAAGGGTCTTTGAAGCACTTAGATCTCGCCTGACGCGTATCTCCGAGATGCTTCGACCTGCGGAAGTCCTCGCCTTCAAAAACATCGGAAAGGGGTAGCTACAGGATCTAATCATAAAAGCTATAGCAGCACTCACATTTACTTACAACATGCAAAATTCATTGAAACTCGATGAGCTGGATCGAAGGATCCTCTCTTTGCTGATGCTCGATGCCAAGCGCGCGTATACAGACATAGCCAAAGAACTTTTTGTTTCCGGAGGTACCATTCACGTACGCATGAACAAAATGATTGAGGCTGGACTGGTGCGCGGACAAACGCTCTTGGTCGATCCGGCCCAGCTGGGCTATGATGTGACTGCTTTTCTGGGTGTTTATCTCGATAAAAGTATGCTCTACGAGGAAGCCATTAAGCACTTGAGAAGCATACCTGAAATCGTCAGTGCACACTACACGACCGGAGTATACAGTATTTTTGTGAAGGTAATTTGCCACGACACAGACCACCTGCGCGAAGTGCTGCGTAAAGTGCAACGGGTAAGTGGGGTACAACGCACGGAGACTTTTATCTCTCTGGAAGAGGGCATCAACCGACCGATATCATTATCCGATAAAGAAAAACAACAGAATGGTCGTACAGACTAGTTTATATTTGAAAGAAACTTATCCACCTTGCGCAAACTGATTTTTATTCTCTTGGCCAGAGGCTGGTCGTGTGCAGATAATGGCGACGGAAGCAGCTCTGGTACTAAAGCCGATTGGCTGATTTTTAATGGGCAAATATGGACGGGCGTCGATTGTCCAGGACTGAATGGTCCACCTGCAGACGATAGTTACTGTGGTACAGCCATGGCTATCGGTCAAAACGGGCGCATACTTGGTATTGGGCTAGACACTATGGACCTAATCGAGTGGCTAGGCCCGACCACCAAGCGTACCGACTTGCGAGGGCGATTTGTCATGCCCGGACTAATCGAAGGGCACGGCCATTTCAGTGGCTTGGGCAGCAGCTTGCGCAATCTGAATTTCTTGCGCTCCAAATCTTGGGAGGAGATTGTCGAAATGGTCGCAGAACGTGCCGAACAGACACCCGAAGGCGAGTGGATCACCGGCCGAGGCTGGCACCAGGAAAAGTGGCAGGAGCTACATCCCAACAGCTACGGTGGCTACCCGCTACACCAGGGTCTGAGCGAGCTTACACCAGACAATCCGGTCATGTTGAGACACGCCAGCGGGCATTCGCTTTACGCCAATCAAGCAGCCATGGATATGGCCGGGCTCTCTCGCGAAACACCAGATCCACCAGGAGGCCGCATAGTCCGAGACCAAACAGGAGAAGCCGTCGGTGTATTCGAAGAAAGGGCTATGGACATCATCACAGATGCCTACCAAAATTATGTCCAAACCCTTCAACCCGAACAGCGCTACGCAGAGTGGCTGGCGGGCATCAGGGCCGCAGAGGACGAAGCATTGCGCTACGGCATTACGAGTTTTCAAGATGCGGGCAGCAGCTTCATAGAGCTGGATCGCTACACCAGCCTAGCCGAAAAAGACAGCCTGCGTATCCGGTTGTGGGCTATGCTGAGGCACCCCGCAGACACCCTGGCTGCTTACCCCAACCGCCTTAACAAACTACCGATCGTCGGTGCTGGCGATGATCGCTTTACCTGCCGGGCCATCAAATCGGAGCTTGACGGCGCGCTGGGCAGCTATGGCGCATGGCTGCTACAACCCTACTCGGATCAGGCGGGCTTTGAAGGTCAAAACACCACCCCGGCATCAGATGTGGCACGAATTGCCGATATGGCCAAAGCGCAAGATCTGCAGCTATGTGTACATGCTATAGGCGACCGGGCCAATAGATTTACCCTTGACCTTATGGCTGAAAAACTAGCCGGAAAAGAAGATCACCGCTGGCGCATAGAGCACGCCCAGCACCTGCACCCCAACGATATAGAACGATTTGCCGAGCTCGGAGTGATAGCCAGTATGCAAGGCATACATTGCACCAGCGATGCCCTATTTGCAGAAACGCGACTCGGGCAGGTTCGCGCTCGCGACGGTGCCTACGCCTGGAGAAGCCTCCTAGATGCCGGTGCCATCGTACTCAACGGAACAGATGCCCCCGTAGAGGACCTAAGCCCATTCGAGAGCTTATATGCCAGTGTGACCCGAAAACGCGCACGGGAAGACATCTACTTCTTTCCCAGACAGTCCATGACAAGGCTAGAAGCCCTACACTCTTACACCCTGGCCAATGCCTTTGGCGCATTCGAAGAAGATATTAAAGGGACCCTGGAGTCTGGCAAGCTAGCCGACTTCATCGTACTAGATCGCAATCTGGTAAGTTGTACAGATGAAGCCATTCTGGATACTCAGGTCGTTATGACCGTGATCGGTGGGGAGGTTTACTATGAGCCATAAAAGATAATTTGAAGATGACATTAAATAAGCTTTATCGCCCCCTCCTCTTACTTTTACTATTTACCACATCTATCGCATTATCGGCACAGCAGCAGAACGAGCGTCTGTTCGTTTTTGGCCATAGCTTGGTCGATCATCGTCCCCCACTTATTCCCACGCCAAGCGATGAAACCACGGTGCCTCACTGGTTGCATCTCCTGGCAGAGACAGGTGGACATACCGTAGCCGTATCGGGCAAATACGGTTTTTTGCCCCAACACATCAACCTGCCACCTTTTTCGCAATGGGGCTACGACATCGTCACCTCAGCCTGGGAGTCAGATACGGAGCCTTTTAGCGCAGCCGACTTCAGTACGACCATCATCACCCCAGGAAACTTTATACAGTATCAACCACCGACCGAGCCTTATTTCAACGAGCCCAGCCTGACCCCGATTTCTGCAACGGAAACCATTTTCGACTGGGTGGAAAATCAGGAAGCTGGCATGAAGTTTCTGGTCTACGAAAACTGGCCGGATATGGGTGGTTTCTTGAGCAACGGCTTTCCACCAAGCCCCGATGAATACGCCGACTACCACAACTATACCCGAGGAGAATTTCACGATTGGTGGCTGACCTACCAAGACTCCCTACTCGCCACCAGACCCGAGTACCAAGTACGCATGGTACCAGTGGGGCCGATCATAGCCGACCTCCTAGAAAGTTCTCTCACCGATCAGGTCGCCATCACCGACTGGTACGAAGACGATGCACCGCATGGCAGGGCCAATCTCTACTTTTTGGCGGCCATGATCACCTACAGCGCCGTCTATGCCGAGCCCGTGCCTGCTGCCTATCAACCGCCAAGCATCATCCACCAACAGATCAGGAATAATTACGCCGCCATAGCCAGTACCATCTGGGATGAGCTGCTGGCCTTCAATGACGAAAATGGCAATAGCCGAGTGTTTTACAGCAATATGCCACCGACTTTTGCCCTACTGAGTTTTACGGGTACACTCAACGACGGGCAGATCACCCTAGACTGGTCGACCGGCGAAGAGGGGAGTGCCGACTATTTTCTGGTACAGCGCAAAGCGCCCACCGATGCAGAGTTTATTTTTCTAGCCAATGTTGATGCCGAGGGCAGCAACTCCAGTTACAGCTGGACAGATACCGACCCCCTAATCGGTGAGAATCAGTATCGACTCGGTATAGGCGAGCCAGACAGCGAGTTGGTCTATACCGATCCGATCTCGGTGCTAAACAGCCCTAGCGCTATAGCTGAGGTAAGACCCGATGGAAGCGGTCGATTTGGTTTTGGATTGCTACCCACTAATGGTCAATTTCAGGTTTTTACCACCGACGGCCGAACGCTACAAAGTGGCCAAATTCGAGCGCAAGATGATTTCTGGGTAGACCTGCGGACCGAACGTAGCGGGGCTTATCTCATTCAGTTACTGCTCGACGACGGGCGCACCCAAACCTTTAAACTGATTAGATGAATACCACGCCTTCTCCTGTAGACATTCTCTCCATTGGCGTACATCCCGACGATGTAGAGCTTTCGTGTAGCGGTACCCTGTTACGCCACATCAGCATGGGCTATACCGTTGGTCTGCTCGATCTGACACGAGGTGAGCTGGGCAGTCGGGGCTCAGCAGAGATAAGGACGAAAGAAGCACGAGAATCTGCTCGATTGATGGGTGCCGAATTTCGGCACAATCTCGACCTGCCCGATGGTTTCATGCAATGGAGCGAGGAAACGATCAGGGCCATCGTGCGAGTAATTCGTGCCGCCAAACCGGCTATCGTACTAGCCAATGCCACCGCCGATCGCCATTCCGATCATGGTCGCGCAGCCAAAATAGCTTCCGATGCCTGCTTCTACAGTGGTTTAATCAAGATCGAAACCTATGGCTACAATGGGCAGCAACAGGATAAAT
The DNA here is from genome assembly GCA_039178745.1 of Bacteroidota bacterium. Classification (GTDB taxonomy): domain Bacteria; phylum Bacteroidota; class Bacteroidia; order Chitinophagales; family Saprospiraceae; genus Neolewinella. The sequence goes on from JBCDFE010000010.1 coordinate 12,156, forward strand.
GGCGACCAAAGGCGCTCTACCACTACGTTCAAGACCGCAACATATCACCTGATCTCACGGTAGATGTCAGTGACTTTTTCGAGCGTAAGATGGAGTTGATCCTATGCTTCAAATCGCAATTCAACCAGGAACACAACGACGAATTTGCCGACCAGCCAGAAACCCCCATCTCCGGCGAATCATTTATGGACTACCAGCGAGCCAAAGCCACTGTTTATGGTCGAGATGCGGGCTACCGCTATGCAGAGGCATTCGTAGTAGAACGGTTGCCAGGAGTTCGCGATTTGGTGGGGTTGGATTGAAGCATTGGAAGCCCCTACTGCTACACATTCTAGACCTTCCGGAACCTTCGTGTACAAAAGACTTTAACAACTAAAATTCCTGGCTTTGTAAAACATATTAGCAGGATTGAGCTATTTTTATTTTGTACTTCCGCAGGTAGATACTTTTCTAAAGATCTGATGCGGGATAGAGCTCAAAGTCCAACCATACCATGTCCAAGTCCAACACTACAACCAAGCCCAAAGGCGTCAATTCGCCCAAGGCACCTTCTGTCAACTATCTCAAGTTGCTCAAAAAAGAGATCCCTACCCTAGATGTGGATCGCCTGAAGGGAAGCTGAGCTTTTTAGCGCTTTACGAACCTGCTCACTAATACTCCATCGTTGGTCTGCGCCTGGAGTATATATATACCAGCTTCCAATGCGGGTATCTCTATTCTGCTGGGAGATCGGTATGCCTCGGTTTCAAGTACCAATCTGCCTTGCATATCATAAATCACTACCCGCTGAAGATAGAGGTCTTCACTCAGATTTACTTTTATATGGTCATCTGCCGGGTTTGGATTAATACGCAAAGCCCTGACTTCCTCTGGCTCAAAAAGGGACCGTGGTGCTGAGGTGCAGCCGAATTCACCAAAGTCGTTGTAGTGTATTTCTATTTTGTTCTTCAGGCTATCGACTTGCTCAAACAAGTCGAACTCGGAAGCCAGCTCTAAAGCTGACACCTGAAAAGTAAGACTCTTAATTGCACCAGGAACCATAGTGACTTCACCATTCGAGGCTATCACTGTCCGCTCACTGGGTATCTGACCCGTATTAATCTCTGTCCATTGATCCTCTGAAGCCAGTTCGCCAGGAAAAGCATAAGAAACTAACGGTGCTTGTCCTTCGTCATAGCCATCTCCAGCTGCTTGCATCGGAAACCCATCGTTCCAATACCCTTGCAAGCGATTAAAAGATTCTTGATCAGTAGAAGGATAGCGTGTGCTTTGCGGGTACTCAATGCCACACCCATCACTTACATCATAAATCATGGAACTGCTAGATAGTCCAACGTAATGGCCAGAAAAATCACGAACGCCTCTTAATAGCTTCATGCCCAAAGACGGCCCAATCTGTACAGGATCAAAATCACAATTTTCCGCTAAGCCGAAAGGTGGATATAATATAGCCGTGCTGGTCAACGTATCGGTGTGCATATATCGATCGCCCAGCCCTCTCACTTTCAGACCGAAAGTAGCGAGGTGCAGATTGCTTTGCGGATCTTTATTTAGGAAAGTCGTGTAAATAAATATGGATTCATCCAAATTTTCAGCGGCTCCTACACATTCGTAATAGAAAATTTGCAGCCCAACAGATAATATAGGAATGCTCAAATCATCGACATTGCCGATCTGAAACATCAGCCAGTAATGAGCTGAAGGAATGTTCGAAGGAATGGGGAATGTAAATCCAGGTACGGTGGGAAAATCCCCTGCCATAGGATTATAGCTCGTGAAGTCACTATCGGTATTCCAATAGCTAGCCAGCTGGCCATTATTCTCCATTGGTCCTGGCAACTCCATCCCATTGTTATAAGCTGAGAAAAGTGGGTTTCCAATAGCAGGCCAGGCAAAAATGGCTGGGTGCTCATCATCGATTATCAAATTGTCTTGGTAGTCTGCAAAATAGTCGAGTATCTCCTCGCGGGTTACGCGCCATATCCCCTTAAGATGATTTGTCCCGAAAAAACCCGGCTCCATATCGCCCCTGTCTGCAATGGCTAGCCTTAGATTTCCGCCATTATCTAATCCTCCAATCCAAAAACCAATCGAGTCAGCTATCTCCACCCAATCTTCAGCACTAGGCGAAAGATACTTGATACTGGGTATAAATCCATCTGGCCTAATCGTGATAGACAGCTCATTATTGACTATTTCGACGGGCTCCGTAAAAGTTTGGGCAGCAAGACTTATAGAAAGTAAGCTGAATAAAAAGGCTTGAAGTGTGTGCATGAATCCAATTTAGACCAAACTATGCTAGAAAACAAGGATCAACGGAGAGATGGTCGGCTGAATAACTAAAAAGATATATCTAGGAGTGCCACGCGGAGCGTGGCGCTACCAGCGGTATCACCACGCTCCGCATAGCAGTCCACCCCTACCTCAAAACCGTTACGCTACCCTGCTGCACTAGCTCTTGCCCATCAGGGCAAACGACGCGTAGATAGTAGCCAAAGTTGTCGGGCTCGACGGGGTCTCCCTGGAAAGTACCATCCCAAAAATCAAGTGGATTCCTGGTATGCAAAATTTCCTGACCCCAGCGATTATAGATCATCCACTCGAAATCCTGGAGGAGACCTTGATCGATAAACTGTGATCGCACGCGCAACACATCATTCTGGTTGTCGCCATTGGGGCTGAACGCATTGGGAATGAATACGTGGAACTCATCACAGTTGGGCATGAATACCGGCAGGCTTCGGAACAACACTTCCGAACAACCATTCTTGCTAACCTCGACCTCGTAAGTCACCTCATCGGTAAAGTCCGGCATCCCGTAGGCAATAGCTTCATCATCTGGGCTGATGGTTCCATTATCTGTCGTCCAGAAGTAATCGCAATCTGCGCAGCCATTGACCGTCAGCTCTACCTCGTTGGGGATGATGATCACCTCCAGGTCGGTGGTGAGCGTTACATCGGCAAAGTCGGTATATGTCACCTCCACCGTATCGACCACAAAGCAGCCCGTAGCCAAGTCGGTCGTAGTAACGAATGTCGTTGCATCATCTATGCCTATAAAGTTGCCTTCCTCATCGACCAGCTCCATGGGTTCGAAAGCGTAGTGATAATCAGGATTCATGCCATCGGGGAATAAATTCCAGGTAGAAGCATCGTTAGCACAAGCGCTGATGGCTCCGGTAGGCAAGCTATCATCGACGGGATCGACCACAATAGAAGCTTGATCGACCACCACACAATTGGTCTGCTTATCGACCACCATGACATAAACCGTCACATCACCAGATTCGGCTGCAAAGTATTCGAGCGTAGGGCCCGCACCGAGTATGTCTGTCAGTTCTGGATCTGCAAACCAGACGATATCCGCATTTTCAATTTGCAATGCGGTGGTAAAGGTCACCGTTCCGGGCACACAAAGTAGGGTGTCGCTCGGGCTAAGCACAAGACCTATATCGGCTTGTACATCAACGAATATCACCTCTGTCCATTGACAACCCGTGTTCGGATCAGTAATCAGGACTTCATAAGTTTGATCTTGCGTCAGGGTCACCATAGGTTGATTGGGATCACTCAGGTCCAAACCCGTCATAGGACTCCAATCGTATTGGTAGCCAATAACCGTAGGCTCGCCCGGCAGCAGAGTTTGCTCGTTATAGCAGGCAGCAACCGTATCCTGATATCGATTCGGCGTAAAGGGCGTAATGTTTAGTTGAACACTGGTCTCGTCTGTACATCCGGCAGCATTGGTCACCGAAACACTATAAACCAGCGGGCCACTTTCCCCTACTGTCAGATCGATAGAAGAACTATCCAATGGACCAATTATATTGTCACCTTCCCACTGGTAGATGACCCCATCGGTATTACCGCTGATATCTACAGCCAGAACGGTATCCAACTCGGCGCAAGCAGTTACCTCTGCCAAAATGGGATCAACCCCTATCTCAGCACTGAACAAAGCCAGCGTATCGTAACTGAGACAGCCATCGACACTAATGGCTTCGACCACCACAACTATAGTATCACGAGGATTCAGGTTATAGGTGATGCTTCCACCTGCGGAAGTCTCATTTTCAGGAAAACGCGTATAGCTGAACGAGGTGCCCCCCTGTGCATTGGCCGTCAAACTGATGGGCTCGCCACAAGTTTGCAAAATGGGCATTCCAATCATGTCGCCACTACCCAATGGGTCGGGCAGGTTGATCATTCCATCGTTTTCTGTATCTACTAAGCCTGCTTCGCTGCTCACGCTCAACTCGGGGATCAGCCCGTCGCGCACCACTACCGTATCGTAGGTGATGCAATTGATATCGAAAGCCGTAGTTGTGGCAGCAACCACATAGGTTCCAGCTACAACCGTACCTGGATTTGGCGCTTCTTCATCGAAATCAGGCGCTGTCAGCCACTCGTAGCTCAGCTCAGCATCAAAATCTGGATTGAGAAAAGCCGTATCGCCAGGACAAATGACTATTTCGTCGGGCACATTGACCACGGGCAGGCTAGCTGTGATGGTCGTATCGTAATTCGAGCTACAGCCATCGGCACTCAGCACGGTCAGGTTGATATCTATCGGTCCGGTTTCTGTGATGGTCAGCATGGGGCTGGGCTGGTTACTCATATTGGGCACACCTGCGCTAAAGTCCCAATCATAGGCCAAGTCATTGCCTGTATTGTTAATGGTCTGATTTACAATCTGTAGCGTCATAGAGCTATCTGCACAATCACCGAGCACAACATCATAGCCCGCCGCCAGCTGTATGGCATCTACTGTCACATCATACACAACGGGCCTGATACAATCTTGCTCGTAGATCAGGTCGAGGGTGACGGTAAATTCTCCCTCCTCTTCGTAAACGTGTACTGGATTGGCCTCTGTGCTGATTTCGCCATCACCGAAATTCCACATATAGCCAAAGGTGGCGGTGCTGGTATTGGTAAAGGTCACGGTTTGGCCATCGCACTCAACCTCTGATGTAAAGTCGAGCACCTGGGTCTCATCGAGTACCGTTGCCTCTATGAGCACACTATCCACACAGCCGTACTGGCTAGTTGCAGTAGCCGTAAAATCATAAACGCCGGGAGGACCTTCGAATATTGGACTTCCGCTGGTGGGCACATCCAGTAGTTCGCCGGGTGTCCAGGCGTACTGCAATACATCATTGCTGTCTAAGTTGATTACCGGCAGGCTAACCGGGCTACCCAAGCAGCCGATGATCGTATCCTGGGCCGAAATATCGACGAGGCCACCCGCCACAGCTACTTCCATATCTATTTCGCATCCGTCTTCGTCTGTGGCTAAAACGGTTATGTCGTGTTGGCCGCTCAGTGCTTGCTGATAGCTGGCACCTTCCCCAAGCAGTTCGCCGTCTGTATCATAGTACCCAAAGCTCACACCATCGCGAGGCTGCGGCACAATCTGAGCAGTGGGTGTACATAGCACTACCGGATTTAGGGGCGTACCCAGATCGGCAGGGTTGGGTTCAGGGCCCACGTTTACAAATGCTGCTTGTACCTGCAGATTGATGGCCGGTGTATCGACCACGACTACGCTAGCTGTCGTGCGATCTACGCATCCCAGTTCACTAAATGCCCAAAGCTGAACCAGATAGGTCCCCGCCTGCGGATAGGTGTAAGTCGCCGGATTGGCCGTGGAGCCATCTGCCGCCGTAGTCGGATCTCCAAAATCCCAAAACAGGCTATCGGCGCCTATGCTTTGGGAACTGAAAGTGATCTCCCGCCGATTGCAAGACTGGGCCGTATCGGTCTGTATAGACTCTACTGGCCCGTGATCCAGATGGATGTCCCAGTCTACCTGACAGCCATCTTCGTCTTCTGCCAACACATTGATCACGTAGCTACCCGGGTCGGGAAGCTGATATAGTGGGCCGCTTCCCAGTTCATTACCATCTTCATCGAAATAGGTAAAACTGGTACCAGGCTGTGGCATGGGAATGATTACAGCTTGCGGATCACATACCAGTAAAGGGTCTTGAGCCGTACCCAGAGCGCCCAGGTCAGGGCCAAGCTGCTCACCATTGACATTAAAGGCCAAATCGATAGGCGGAAAATCTTCGGCTATCACAGTAAATGAGGTATTCTCTAGGCAACCTTCGTCGCTAGAGGCAAATAGCTGCACTTCGTAAGTCCCTGGTTCGGTATAGGTATAGCTGGGGTTGGCTTCATTGCTCTGATCTTCGTTAGTGCCCGCCACTCCAAAATCCCAGAGCAGGTTGTCGGCTCCCAGTGTTTGACTCGTAAAGGAGTACCCCAGGCTGTTGCAACCAAATGTATCGGCCGTGGCTACGATCTCTACCGGCCCATAATCAAAGGCAACTTCTTGCTCTACCGAGCAGCCTTCCGAATCAGAGGCTACTACCGTGAGTTGATAGCTGCCGGCAGCTGGCGCGGTAAAACTTCCCCCACTACCCAGCATTTGCCCATTTTCATCCATGTAGGTGAAATCTACATCTGCTTCTGCTGCCGCGGATAGTACGGCAGTGGGTGAGCATACGAGGATGGGATCACCCACATTTCCAGGCCCCTCTAAAGAGTCGATCTGTTGCCCATTTAGGCTAACCACCATATCTATGGCCGGGTCATCAGTTACAGCCAGTTCCCTGGTTTGTGTGGCTATACAACCTTCATCACTAAATACCGAAAGGACTACCGTATAATTACCCGGAGCAGGATAGGTAAAACTCGGATTTTCATCCGCAGATGCATCATCTGTGGTACTGGCCACGCCAAAGTCCCAGTGTAGGCTATCTGCCCCAGTGCTGGTTGCCGTAAAATCGTATGCCAGCCTGTTGCAACCAAACGCTGCCTCGATAGGTGATACCGTCACTGGGCCGTAGGCAAAGGCAACTTCCTGGTCGACAAGGCATCCCTCTGAGTCCGAGGCAATAACGGTGAGTTGGTATAAGCCCGGCTGGGGAGCGGTAAAGTTAGGGCCACTACCCACAGTCTGCCCGTCTTCGTTTTGATAAATGAAGTTTACATCTGCCTCAGCCGATGCTTCAAGCACCGCCTCTGGAGAGCAAATCAGCATGGGTTCCGGCAAGTTACCCGGACCACCCAGGGAATCAATGGTTTCTCCATTCAGACTAACAGTCAATCCGATAGAGGGATCGTCAGTAACGGTAATTGTCTGGTCGGTACTCGCGCTACAGCCTTCATCACTGAATGCTGAAAAAGTAACCGTGTACACCCCAGGCTCAGGATATATAAAATCGGGGGCAGCTTCCTGGCTCACGTCTGTAGTCATTCCCGATACACCAAAGTCCCAGTGTAGACTATCGGCTCCGGTGCTTCCTGCCGAAAAGCTGTAATCCAGGCGATTACAACCGAAAGTAGCTGAAATGGGTGCCACTGTAACCGGGCCATAGGCAAAACTGATGGTTTGATCGACCACACACCCATCTGCATTAGTGGCCACGATGGTTATGACATAGTCTCCAGCCTGATCTATGGTAAGCGAAGCACCAGTTCCCATTTGACTACCGCTTTCATCCAAGTAGACAAAACTCACGTCGGGTTCGGCTTCTGGGCTGATCACAGCAGTTGGATCACAAATCAGAAGTTGATTGCCCAAATTTCCGGGACCTGCCCCTGGCTGAACCAAGCTACCATTTAACGATACTTCCAGGTCTATAGGCGGAAAGTCAGATGCGGCAATAGTCGTTTCCGTCACATCCAGGCAACCACCTTCGCCATAGGCTTCTAAGCGTACGAGATAGTTTCCGGGTTCGGGAAAAATGAAGCTGGGGTTTTGTTCGCTGCTGACATCGGACACAGAGCCAGCTACCCCAAAATCCCAGAAAACACTATCGGCAAATTGGCTTTGACTGGCAAAACTGTAGTCCAGGCTATTGCATCCAAAAGCAAAGTCAAAACTGGCAATGGGTTGTGTGTAGGGTTCTATGCGTACGGTATCGGTGAATGTGCAGACAAACTCACCTGCCGAAATCGTGACTATGTAAGTTTGGCCTTGTGTAACAACTAAAGACGGATCGGGAATGAGTGGGTCATCCAGACCCAGCACAGGAGACCAGGCATAAGTCGAGTTTCCGGTCTGACCTGCGGGAGTCAAAGAAATAGTATCCCCAAGGCAGGCTCTTATTTCGTCTGGGTACTCTACCACATCATTGCTGTTGTCTACGGTTACCAGGGTCTGGCAGGTAGTCACGGCGCAGTCTATTTCGTCTCTAATGGTTACGCAATACTCCCCGGCATCGCGAACCACGACCGTTGAGTCGGTAAACTGGCCGGGCGAAAACCCAGGGCCACTCCAGCTGTAGCTGATCTGCCCAGTACCTTCTACATTGAGGGCAGCGTATGTTGCGGTGGTGCCCAGGCAAATGGTATCTGGCCCACCTATGTCTATAGTCACCAGCGGTATGTTTGCCAGTCCGCTGGTAAAGTTATTGGCAAACCACCAGCTATTTAGTGTCGACTTATCGCCATAGCCGGTCGTTGTGCTGTCAAATTGCCATTCTTCGCAAGTAGCAACGCCTATATCAAAATTGTTCCAGGATCGGCAGCCAGTCTCGCACGGACAGCCGTCTCTACCGTCTTTTTCTGAACCATTTCCCGGTGAAGCCGGAATGTTCCTATCATCCCAGTACAGTTGTGAAGACGTTCCACTATTCGCCGCACACGCAGGTCTGATGGTCTCCACACAAAAACCATTACTCAAAATCTCCAGGTCAAAGGCCGACCAGTGTTGTACGCCTTGCGAATAGTTGAAGAGTAGGTTTATGGTGTCGTTAAAATCAATCAAAGAGCCATCAGCTCGCCGCCCATCCCAGGGAACACATGCACTCAGCTCCAGGTCCGTAAAATTGTAGATCAAGGCCGTATCGCGCCCATTGTCATCTAATTGATTGTTGCGGTCAAAGTCCAGTACTATTTGTACTTGCCCAGGTTTGGTGACTGCTACGGGTAGGCAAAATTCACCGCCTGGCAGACAGTCAAACTCATTGGCCGCGTTTAGTTCGCCGCAAAAGCCGTCGGGAAAGAGATCCGGATCGGGTTCTTGCAAGAAAATGCGATGCTCTGCCCCATTTTGGGTTAGATTCTGCCCAAATACCGATTTTCGATCTTCCGTCAAATTCCCCGTATTTCCTGGGCCTGAAGAATTGAACGCAATAACAAAAGAAAGTGCTTGCATCTCCGAGCCATCGAAATCGATGCGCGACACGAATCCATCTTCTGTGTAAGAGTAAAACTGGCCATTGAAATTTTTATTCCAGATGCAGGGGTCTGCTACTCCATTCACCACATTGGGTGTGCGCAATCCCCAGTTGCGCGACCACAAACGGCCAGGGATAGGCTGCCCGTTTTCAGCTACTGTAATATCCCAAAAGGGTATGGCTACACGCTCCGAATTGTCGGTTGCTATAAATTCCTCGATCTCGATGTAGTAATCTCCTACGGCGTTGGGCTTGAAGATAAACATGCTTTCTCCAAACTGTGTGGTCGTCGTATCGTACTGACCAAATTCCGCCTCAGACCAGCTGTTTACATTGGCGTTGTTATCGTTGACGGTAAACCAATCTCGATTGGGCGAAGCCGGGTGGACGATAGGATTATTGACACCTAGGCCCAGATCCTGTCGAATACGCATTCGATAGTACGGAGCCGACAAAGAGCCCGTTACAAATGGCAAGCCATTGATGTCATATTCGGGGGAGAGTCCCAGGTAAATGGTCTCTGAGGTAGAAGCAATACTTACGTAGAGTCGACTACTTGCAGGAGCTTGAGGATCAGCAAAATACCCAAAGTCGGGAAGACCGGTATCAAGCATAACGGGGCCATCGTCTTCACTGGGCGCCAATTGCTTGACACCCTCCGCCCATGCCAGTTGAAGACATAGCAAAGCAAGCAATATGCTACACAAGAAGCGACCCAATAGCCCATGGAGGGATAAAACGTTCAATTTCACGGGATAAATGTTAAATCAAGGAATACCGGAAAACGAAGGGGGGACATCCCGGTAGTCCAAATAAAATAATGGGCCTATCTACTCAAAACTATCTGTCATGTGCAAGGGTATGCAAATAGTGAGCTCAGCAGCTGAGATTTAAGGCCCCAGCTGCTGAGTCCATTTTCTTGGGTTTATTTCAAAATCGTAATGTTGCCTTGCTGTATGAGTTCTTCACCAGTCGGGCACACTAATCTCAAGTAATATCCATACGTATCTGGCTCCAGGGCCTCACCCTCGAAGGTGCCGTCCCATTCGCCAAATTGATCAAAGCTGCGGTACATCTCCTGCCCCCATCGATTGAAGATCATCAGATCAAACTCTGAAATCTCATCTAGGAAATTAGAGCGCACCTTGAGTACATCGTTCATATTATCGCCATTGGGGGAAAAAGCATTAGGCAGATAAACATGATCAATATCGCAAATAGCATCGACTACAAATACCGTAAGAGTAAGCTCTGTGAAGCAACCATCTTGACTCACGATAACTCCATAGGTGACTGTTTCAGGATCTTCGGCCGTTCCACCTATTTCAGGCATACCAGTGACGGTATCGTCATCGGCTGGGTCGATGGTTCCATTATCGGTCATCCAGTCGTATTCGCAGTCATCACAGCCTAAAACGGTAATTTCTACGTCGGCGGGAATAAACACGGTATCGGCTGATGATACAATAGTTAGACCGGTCAAATCTGTATAAGTCACATCTACTGTGTCAATGACCTCACAACCCGTAGCCGGATCCAGTATCGTAACTATGATTGTCGTGTCATCGGTTCCTATATAAAAACCATCATCACTCACCAGATCTGCTGGTTCATAGGTATATATATAAGAAGGGTTCAATCCACCTGGGAACAAGTCAAAAGTTACCTCGTCTCCAGCACACGTATTAACCGAAGCAGCTGGCAGGCCATCGTCGAGCGGATCTACCGTAATAACAGCCGAGGCTGTATCTGTGCATCCAGATACTGGATCAGTGGCTAAAGCGAAAATGGTGAAGGCACCTTCTTCGTTAGCATCAAAGGTCAATTCCGTACCAGTACCTATTTCATTACTGAGCGCCTCGTCATCATACCAGACAATTTCTGCGCCATCTAGTACTGTTGTTGCTGTGAGATCAACTAGGCCGGGTTCACAAAGAACTGTATCGGCGGGATCAACTTCCAACCCGATCTCTGGTCCACTGGTAACTACGATGGTATCTACCGTGAAACAATCCGTATCCGGATCAGTAATAGTCACAGTATAGGTAGCGTCGCCCATGACCATAACGATCGGGTTGTCAGGATCACTTAGGTCTAAGCCGTCCATAGGGCTCCATTCGTAGATATATCCATCCACTGTGGGTTCACCACCGATTGGCGTAGGCTCACCAAAGCAAGCAAAAATAGAATCTGGATAATCATTGGGCTCAAAGGGTATGACCTCTATGGTGGCCATGGCTGTATCGGTACAACCGGTTTCAGGATCTTCACCCAACGCAAAAATCGTAACCGTACCCGCTTCGGTCGCTGTGTAGACCAGCACACTTCCCGTACCTATTTGATTGTCGAGTTCTTCGTCATCATACCAACTGATCTCCGTTCCATCGAGTGTGGTTGTGGCCGTAAGTGTTACTGAGTCCAGCTCGCACAAGATCGTGTCCATTGGGTCGATCTCTATGCCGATTTCCGGACCTACTTCCACGAATACCGTATCTGTTTCAAAGCAGCCTGTTACCGGGTCTGTTATCGTCACGGTGAAGATACCATCCTCACTGACCACTACCACCGGATTAGCGGGGTCACTCAAATCCACACCATCATCAGGATCCCAGTCATAGATATATCCATCGACGAGCGCACCACCCGAAATAACCGTTGGCTCTCCAAAGCAAGCAAATACAGTATCTGGATATTCATTAGGTACGAATGGCAGTACATCGACTATGATCTCTACAGTATCTGTGCAACCTGCGGCATTAGTCACGACAGCTTGATAAACGAAAGTACCCTCGTCAATGGCCGTAATTTGGATGCTGGGACCATCGGTAGGGCCTATAATGGGTTCACCCGTCCATTCGTAAGTCACCCCGTCTGTATTTCCACTCACTTCAACAGCCAGGGTCGTATCCTGTCCGAGGCATAAAGACACCATATCACCCGGTACAGGATCTGCAATGATCTCGGCGCTGACGATGGCTACAGTATCGTAGTTAATACAACCATCTTCGCTAGTTGCTGTGAGCAACACCAGCAAGGTATCATTGGGCTGTACATTAAAGTCTATCGGATTTTCCTCGCTCGTCTCTGTTCCATCGGGGAATACCGTCCAGGTGAAAGTCGTATTTGGATCGGTATCCTCAGCCTCCAGGGTGACCGTTTCACCACAGGTCTGTAAATAGGGAACAGCTATAGTATCCATCATGAAAAATCCGCGCCCGCCATCCGGCAATCCTGGATCGACAATCGTGATGGTACCGTCATTGTTGATATCCGTTGGGCCATCAGGACCGATTATGATTGGATCTGGCACATAGCCCTCCTCTACCAAAACCGTATCCATATCCGTACAATTCAGATCTGCTGTATCTGACTGAGCAGTGACGATATACTCCCCTGGCTCGGTGATCATGGGGTTGGCTTCATCAGACATAAATCCACCCGGCCCAGTCCAGTCGTAGATGAGGTCACTAGTCCCATTCGGATTCAAGCCCGTAGTATCTCCAGGACAAAGCACAATGGTCGTAGGCGGATCTACATCGGGAATGGAAACGGTAATTACGGTATCGATGGTCGATTCACAACCGTTGGCGCTCATTACAGTAAGGGTCACCTCTACAGGACCGCTTTCCGTCACCGTTACATCGGGATTTTGCTCTTCGCTCATCGACGGATCACCCGGATTAAAGGTCCACATATAAGTCAGTGGCTGCCCGGTATTATTGATCGAATTATCCATAAAATTGATAATCGCCGCGCCGTCCAGACACTCCCCAAGCTCAGCGGTCAAGTCTGCCTCTAGCTGAAGCTCCTGCACCGTGACATCCATAGAAAATGGTTCGATACAATCCTGATCGAATTCCGTGTCCAAAGTTACGGTATAGGTACCCGACGAGTCATAGACATGAACAGGGTTGATTTCTGTGCTGGTATTGCCGTCACCAAAATCCCATAAGTATCCAAAACCTACTGTACTCGTATTGGTAAATATAACCGTCTGCCCATCGCAATCTACCTGGGCGGTAAATCCGAGCGTATCGGTTTCATTGAGTACCAAAACCTGAACTGTATCTGAGCCTTCACAGCCAAACTGATTGGTAGCCGTTACCACGAGCTCATACTCACCAGATGGGCCAGTGAAGTTTGGACTTCCGCTGGTCGGGTCATCCACCAGATCCGAAGGCTCCCACATAAATGTCAAGGTATCGTTGGGATCATTATTGGTCACCGGCAGATTGATGATGGCTGGTAAACAACCAACTATCGTGTCCGGCACACTGATGTCTACAGGGCCACCAGCAATAGAAATAGGTAGCTCATTCGTACAACCCAATGAGTCTGTAGCGATGACCGTGACTATGATTTCTCCGCTTAGATCGACCGTGACCATATCTCCCATACCAAGGGTATCCCCATTTTCATCCACATATACGAAGTCGAGTCCTGGACCTGGTGTTGGTGTAATCACCACTTCTGGCTCACAGGTGATGACCGGATTGGCTTCACTACCCAGGTCACTAATGAGCGGATCAACCAACTGCCCATTGACATCGGCAGAAATATTGATCGGGCTATTTTCTACGACTACAACATCTACCTGAGTGGAGTCTACACAACCATCTTCAGAAAAAGCGATCAAGGTCACTGTATATATACCCGGACTGGGATAGAAATATGTTGGATCTGCTAAACTACTCGTATCTGTGTCGGTAGCCAGATCGCCAAAGTCCCAAAATACGCTGTCGGCATTGCTGCTGTTGTTGACAAAGTCGAGCTGTGTGTCTACACAAAGAGAGCTAAAGGTAAAATCTGCTACAACAGCTGGAAAAGGATCGACAACCACCGTATCTGTAAAAATACAACCCAAATCACCTTGGGTAATTGTGACTACGTAAGTATTCGAGCCCTCTTCTGGAACTGTTAGACTGGGTGTTGCGGTATCTGCTCCATCCAGATCAGCTGCCGGAGACCAGGAATAAGTCGCATCAGCAACCACCATATCTGGCATGAGCATTATCTCTTCACCCGGACAAGCTTGTACGGTATCCGGATAATCTGAAATTTCATCCGTCAGATCCACAACCGTAAGGGTCTTACAAACAGTAGCTGTACAATTCAACTCATCGGTGACCGTGACACAGTATTCACCGGGTTCAGATACGTCTACATTGGCGGTCGAATCGCCATCTACACCAGGACCGGACCATAGGTAAGTGACCATTCCGGAGGTGCTGGTGGCATCGGTCATAAAAGTAGTCGTATCACCTAAACAGATGGAATCCAAACCATCGATACCTATACTAACCAACGGAATATCTGCCGTAAAAACTTGCCTGCTATTGGCAAACCACCAGGTATTTATGGTCGATTTATCACCATAGCCTTCGGTATCATCGTCATCGAAATTATTGCAGTTTCCACCAACCTCAAAGAAGTTCCAGGTCCGGCAACCCGATTCGCAGGGGCAACCTGCCCGACCATCTTTTACTGCACCCGTTCCGGGATCTTCCGGTATATTTCTATCATCCCAGTATAGATCCCGAGACACATCTTCAGAATCTGGGCAAACTGGCCTTACGGTTTCTACACAGTATCCATTTTTTATGAATTCCAAATCAAAGACAGACCAATGCTGTATACCTTGTGCGTATATGAAGATTAGGTTTATGGTATCGCCAGAGTCAGCTGTAGTACCATCTCCTCTAATTCCGTTCCAGGGCACGCATTGTGTAAGTGTAGAATCTGTAAACTCTACGACCAAGGTAAGGTCCTGGCTACTATCGTCGAGCATACCGTTTCGGTCGAAGTCAAGTATAATCTCCACCTGACCGGCCCGGTCTACCATTACATCCAGACAATACTCGTTGTTGCCTGTGCATTCGAATGAAGACGAAGTAGATATCTCGCCACATTCACCACTCGGAAATAGTCCCTCATCCGGTTCGTTCAGGAAAATCTGATGAAAGGCCGAGTTTTGAGTGGCATTTACTCCCGGAATACTCATTCTATCCATTCCCAAGTCGCCAGTATTTCCAGGTCCCCTGGAGTTGAAGGTCAGGTTGAAGGATAGCCCCTGCATACCTGAGTCTTGGAAATCGATCTTAGAGACGAACCCATCTTCTGTATAGGTGTATATCTCTCCATTGAAGGGACGATCCCAAACGCACTCATCGGGCGTTTCTTCGGGAAGAGTTGGTGTCCGAAAAGCCCAGTTTCTAGACCATAGGCGGCCATCTTGAACTACTCCAAGAATATCAACTACGGTAAAGTCCCAAAGCGGTATATACAGACTATTGCTGGTTTCGTTCGGCTCATTTGAATTATTGTCAGAAAACTCAATGTAGAAATCACCCGCTATTCCAGGCCTAAAAACGAAAATACTATCTCCACCTGAAGTAGTTGCATCTACAGAATACATTCCAAATTCAGCTTGAGGGAATGAATCTATATTAAATCTATTCTGATCCAGATTGAAAGGTCCATGTACAATTGGATTTAGATCATCTAAACCTATATCCTGTCTGATTTGAAAAGTGTACTGGTTTGCTAAAGAGTTATTTAGAATTTCACCCTTAAAGTTGACCTCAGAAGATAACCCAATGTACATGACTTCATTAGCATCACCTATAGTTACATAAAGCCTGCTTGCAGCGGGCCCGTTAACAGCGGCAAAGTTCCCAAAAGCATCTCGGTCTATGTCTAGCATTACGGGTGAATCATCCTGAGTTGGTGCCAGTTGCCTTATGCCTTCGGCATCGAGCGGCAACCCAACAAGCAGGCAAGCCAACAATAGTATGTATGCTAGAAGTTGGTGGGAAAGGGTCGCGATCTCTTGGGTATGCTTTTTCACGATGGTTGCTTTAGCTTTTGGGCAAAAATCTATCGGTTTTCTTCTGACAGGCTGGTTGCATCGCAGTCGCTATCGATGTCTACACGTCGGCGAATAGAAGCTACGATACTGTATACAGACTCTCGGGGGTCGTCATAACGGTCACTGACAGGTGCTTCGCCAGGTCCGTTTTCTCCATGGTCAGTAGGATCTGGAAAATCCAACTTGCCCGTATCGATGTATCGGGCCAAGGCTCCGTTGCGCCAACGCTTGAAGTAATTTATAATGCTATTGTTTCTACGCGAGCTTAGATAGACATTGTATTCCGTAGGTGCACGCGGGCTGGTAAAGCCCTCTAGCGTCAAGCTGAATTCATTTCCGGCATCCAGGTGGGCCAGCAGCAACTCCGATAGTATTTCGAGTCTATTGAATCCGCTGCGCAGCTGATCGTCGAAGAAATTCTCTACCCGAGTAACTGTCTCGAAAGCATCTTCTTCGGAAAGCCCCATGGTGAAGGAATCGATAAATACCTGCTCGCGACCTTCGTAGCGGTAGTAAGTCTCATCATAGGCCAGATTGGTCGTACGCCTGGTGGTATTCGGGTTGGGGTGGTCGTTATCGAAGTAGACCTGCAAGGGCAGCAGATCACAAATATTGCCATAGAAGAGCGGCACTTCAAATACGAGAACGCCGTTGCCCAGCTCCAGGTCAGCCTGGTCAAAAGTCAAGGTATCAATTCGCGGATTGGGTATGTAGTCTACCCTCCTTGTATCTAGTAAGAAGAAGCGATCCAGACTTACGACGAATTCAAAATCATTGCCAGTCTCGTTGGTGCGTGTGCCTATGGCGCCACCTCCGAGTTGGCTCAAGCTGACGGTAGCACCTGGAAGCGGTTCTCCGGTGAGCCCGTCTATAACGAGTACTTGCAGCAACTGGCCGAGGTATAGGTCTCTGCGCATACGGGTCGAGCCTTGGGGCCTGAACTCGCGCAGATCGATTTCCTCTTCAGTCGATACACCAAAATCGTCTCGCTCCGCTCTGACTATGTATCGCTTGCCTATATCCAATGGAAATTCGACTTGATTAGAAAGGGGGTCGATATCGGTTGCGATGAGGGTTTCCGACCCGCCTTCGGCCACCTCATACAAAGAAACGCGTGTGTTGGGCAGCTCTTCATTATTACCTTGATTGAAGGTATACACATCGAGCATGACACGCTGATTCAAATAAAGCGGCCGAACGATCAAACCCAGACTAGCCAGTTCCGGATCATTGAGATCAAAGCGATCTATGACACCGGTATAACCGTCTTTGCTCGCGCGCAATTCGTACACTTTTCCAGGGTCGAGCTTCCAGTTGAAGTCGTTGCCCTCCATATTGATCTTTTCACTGACGAGAACCGGACCCGAAGGCGTAATCTCGTAAAGCGCAACGGTAGCCCCGGCCAGGTCTTCATCCAACAACAGGTCGTAGGTCAACGCAAGAAGGTCGATGCGATTGTCGGGGACGAACTTATAGAGGTCGTAGCAGCAGATTTTATTGTCTTCGTCGTAGAAGATCGCCTCCGCACTCGGACGGTTTGACGCCAGATAAGCCTTTTCCTGATTGGGAAACTGGCTATAGTACAAATCTTCATATCCAGTATTGACTGGCGTGCCCATATTGAGTGGCCTGGAGAAGCCTTCTTCCAATCGAACACTCTTATGGATATCCAGTCCGCCGAAAGAAAAGCGCCCGTCGGTTGCAAAAAACAGTGTCTGGCGAGGGCTGTAGAAGAAGGGGGAGACTTCCTGGCCGGATGTATTGATGCTCGTTAAATTTTCTGGTGGGCCGGGTACGTGCTCCTCATTGAGTGGGGCTCTGTACAGATCCATATCGCCCATGCCTCCTGGTCGGTCGGAAGCAAAATACAGATAGTCGACACCATCCTGTATATCGGTTCCAACACTGGGCATGGCCGTGCTGTAACCTCGCATATTTATGTCTAGAGCTTCGGGAAAAGTCCAACGACCATCTTCACCGACTTTGGCTTTGTACAAGTCGCAGATGACTTTATCAAAACCACCATTTTCATCTCGGTAGCCACAGATGCTGTAAAATACCGTTTTGCCGTCGGGTGTGAATGCAGAGTGTGCTACGTTCTCATTATCGAGATTAATGAGCTCAGGCAGGGGCATCGTGCTATTCCGATCGGAGATGCTCCTGATGCGAGAAAGGGTCCTTTTGGGTCTGATGGTATCTCTTCTCCAGTGGGTGCTATGCGTACTATAGTAGACCAAGCCAGCTGGACTCACGGTATAGCCGAAGTCAGAATATTCAGTATTGATGGTGCCGCCCATGTGCTGCAACTGAGGGTCGTAGGTATCTGCTTCCTGGCTGTCTGCCCAAGAGATGTCGACGAGTCGCTGTTCGGCACGTTGCCGATATTCGGGATCTGCATCAGGGTACTGGGCTAGAAACTGCTCCAGAAGATTAGTGGCCGCCTCGTATTGTTGTTGCCTTTGGGCAATCAAGCCCATGTAGTAATAAGACAGTGGATAGCTATTGGCCTCTTCGGTCGAAGCTACTGCTTGCAGGGCAGTTTGAGCAGTAGGATAAGCCCGGGCCTCGAAAGCAGCTACCCCCATTTTGTATTGGGTTTCGAGATCGTCTTCGAATTTAAGAGCTGCCTCATAATACTTGAAGGCGCTGAAATAGTCTTGATTATCGTATGCATAATCACCCCTACCTACAAAGCCTGTGAAGCTGTATGCTTGTGCGGCCAGATTCAGAGTCGCAAGCAATATGGCAAATGTGAATGTGATTCGTCTGTTCATCGGTATGCTGGGCGTTAGTGGGATTTAAATAAGTGGGCAGGTTCTGAAACCTGGTAGGGGCCTGGCTGATCGGAACAGGTAGCGCATGGAAAACTCCCAACCGCCTCGGTTTTCTGTTGCTATATCAAATCGGCTTACGTTGAAGTCGTAGTTGATGCCAATGCGCAGGCTGTTAAGTCCGATCTCGATGGTAGGCCACCAGGCATCTTGAATGACATTTCGGCGCAGACCTGCACCGGCGAGAAAGCTCCACTGCCTCCCTGGTCTTCTATTGAGATAAAAGCGAACAGCTGCCATACCTACTAGTTCTTCGTAGGCAGGTCCTTGTGTTTGATAAGTAAGATTTGCGACCAAATCAACAGGTTTACTCACTTGTAGGGTGAGCATGGCATACGGACTTAGTCTGCGCTCGATGGGCACTTTATCGCTATCGAAAAAAGACTGGTCAGGTCGGGTCAGGTGATGTAGCGCTACACCTACATCCAGTTTGGTTCGCTTATTGAGTTCATCGACCAGTACATTGGCATTGCGGGTTTGAAAGCGCAAG
>JBCDFE010000011.1:0-31434 GCA_039178745.1 Bacteroidota bacterium
AAGATATTTTTCTCTTATGTATAAAGCCCTCATAAATGAATCGAGCATTCGCAAAAGGCGATAATTCATACTACTCAACGCGCAAATTGTTGCAACTCACACATACGCGATCCTTGCTCGGACTGAAGAACAAATCGAGTCTTCCCATGTATTTTGCACCATAGCCCATCTGACTGATCAGGACCGGTCGACCTGCGGCATTAGCGACCTCGGTGGGCCTTTCTAAATAGGTATGCGTATGGCCACCCAAGATGAGGTCTATGTGCTCGGTTTCAGCCGCAAGCTTCAGGTCGTCGGGCTCCCAGGGCAGCATTTCATAGCCCAGATGGGATAAGCATATTACCAAATCGCACTTCTTCTCGTTCCTAAGCATATTAGATACCTCTTTGGCGCGGGCTATAGGCTCTTGCCAGACCGTGTCGCCATAGCCTGTTTTAGGGACAAGCCCCTCTAGCTCCGGACCAAGTCCGAATATCCCGATCTTAAGCGGCTTTCTCTCTATGATCAGATGGGGTAGCGTCTTACCAGCCATTATTGTCTGGCCAAAATCGTAATTGGAAGATACGAGTGGAAAGCTGGCATTAGGTAGTTGCTTGAGTAGACCATCGAGTCCGGCATCAAAATCGTGATTGCCAATGGTAGCCGCATCATAGCCCATTCTACTCATGAGTTTGTATTCCAACTCACCACCAAACACATTGAAGTAGGGCGTACCTTGCCACATATCGCCGCTGTCCAGTAGCAATACGCGCTCCTCCTCTTGTCGTATCTGATCGATGATTGCAGCTCGACGGGCCGCTCCGCCAAGTGGCTCTGTTTCCCCACGCCGACTACTCGGACGCATGGGCTCAATCTGGCTGTGCCAGTCATTAGTATGTAAAACAGTGAGTTTGGTAAGTCTGCGATCTGTATATAGTCCTGGCAGGCCAGCAGGTACCACAAGCATCAGACTTCCCTGAAATGACCGTTTTAAAAATACCCTCCTGTTCATAGCTTGTTATTTTCTGGATTGCTATTATAATTTACTGAATTCGCCCATCCAGTTCTGCTCGAATAGATCCGTCTCTTTTAATGGCATTGATCAGTAGATCCCGTATCAGCTGACCACTCTTGATCTGCGGTCTGTCGGCCAGCATTTCTGCATCATCGCCACCATTGGCTACATAGTCGGGCATTGCCACCAGATAGTTGCGATTGAGTACGGGAGCCATATTATTGATGGTGACCTCCGTCGGCTGGCCATCGACTATTTCGTAGCGCAGATGCTTACTCTGCGGCCAGCCACTCCAAAATTCGGCCATGTATTTCAAGAACTCCTCCATAACCACACCATTGATATTGACCAGAACCAACTCGTTGTCAAACGGCATCAGTCGGTACATATCTTCCATTGTGATCGGTCCTGCGGGAATCTCGTCGATGCGCAACCCTCCCCGGTTGGCGATGGCGAAATCTATAGGTTGGTCGGGAAACAAACGCACGGCCTCGTCGAAGAGCAAATCGGTAACCCAGTTGCCCAAGGTGCTTTCGCCCGCAGAGAGCGTCAGATTGTGTTCTACCTGCCCGATTACTTCTGCCATGGCGCCCTCCAGTTCTTGCTTGTAGGGAGCAATCATGTCCGTGATTTCCTGCTGGGTCTCCGTATTGGAAATGGAAGCGGCGTTGAGCGCTTGGCGATTGGCCGCAACAGATTCGGCTTGGTAGTAAGGTGTACAGCCTGCGCTTAAGAGCAACAGCCAAAGTATGCAGATTAAAGGGCGAATCATAACCCTAAAAGTAGGCAAAAAAGGACTGGTCAATCATTCAAACTCCAGTCGTATTCCAAAAATTCTATCTCTCCAGGCGCATCCAGTTCTCCACGCACCTTGTCCATGATGAAAAATTCGACATCTCTGAAATCCTCACCATACCAGTCGAAGATGCTGCTTAGCTGCCAGGGTGTTTTATCTACGACGTTGTATCTGGGATTGTTGACAAAACTAACGGCCAGACTTTCCAATTTCGAGTTGGTATTGTCTGCGGTGAAGAGCTCATTGTGCAAAGGTGGGCAAGAGGCCGCTGCACAGTTTACCGCAAAGTGTATGCGTACATCTTCTTCACCCGGCCGCAGTTGCTCAAATTCGATCTGATTTAAGCTCAGCGTTTGCTCACCTATTGTTATCCATTGCACATCCCATGGGTTGCCATCTTGCAAATCCTTGATGCTGCGCACGGGCCAGTTATCGATGATCAGTTTAATGGTGTAAGCATTGTACTGGTTGATCCAGTAGGCCCTTGCTGCCAATGAACCAGATGGTGGCCCGCCTGAGGTAGCAGCCAAAAACTGATCGAGCGTATTTCGCTCTTCCAATATGCGGGTATAATTAACCTTTCCAGATTCAGATACTGCACTCGATAGCAACTGCCCCCAGGCTTCGGTAGCTCGCTGACTCATATCTGCTTCCGCTTGTATTTCTACATCTTGTGCATTAGCGATTTCCGTTTGTATCGCATCAGATTCTTGCTGTGTTATTGCTGAAACTCCTGTATCTATCTCGTTTTCAGCTTCTGCTCCGCCTGATGTAGGATTTGATGCCTTCGTTTTTGCGAATTCCTCAGAGTCTTCCAGCCTACCGCTGTTTTGTGTAGATGTTTGGACTTCCGCAGGATCGGCCTCATCAGTAGTTGCGTCAGTCTCCGCTTGCTCAACTGGTAGAACTTTCATTGCATCGGGCTCTGCGGCGCTGATATCTGAGCCTAATTCTGTGGTTGCGATGGGCTCGACACGAGATTCAACGGCCTCGTTTGCCGTATTTTCCGTTGGGCCGCAGCTGACTAATAAGCTGACAATAGCCAAGATAAATGGGAACTTCATAAGGAATATTTGACGATTAGAACGTTTAAGTACAGAATCCTAGTTTAGGTGACCGACCTGCGCAAGTCGCCATCTCCCAAAAAAAGCTAGGTGAGCACTATATTTCCATCGCAAACTTAAAATCTATCTAAATGGGTGTCGAAATTCCTGCATTGGTTCCTTCATCTCCGGGTTTACGGGCCATGTGGCCGTTGCTGTATGCGGCTTGGGCCGATCGTAGTCTCAATAGAAGAGAAATCAACGGTCTGCGCAAGTTGGCTGCAGAATTGCCCTTTTTAAGCAGTGACGACAAGCGCAAGCTAATGGCGTTGAGCAACCCGGCTACACCACCGGGAAGAGAGCAGTTTAAGTTGTGGGAAACAGAGATTAAGCGCATAGCAGCTACTGTACCCGAGCGGCATCCACCTACACTTGCAGAGCTTTGTGCCCGCCTCGGTGCCGAAGCCGATACCGAGCGCAAGGCCGCCTGGTGGGTAGATCAGATGCCGGCATTGGCGCTTATGGAAAAGGGTCTGGGCCAAGTCGGTGAAGGGGTATATCGCAGCCTATACGCCGATTATGACAGTCGGCTCAATCGAGATTCTACCGTAGTAAATGCGACGACAACGGCCGAGCGTATCCAAACGATCATCGAAGGCGAATCCAAGGAAATGATGGCGCGCATGAGGGGAATCTTGCAGCGTTCTTCCTTCGAGCGGCACCTCAAGAGAGACAAGGGCGAATACCGAGAGCAGGTCTTGGGATGGATGAAGGAGCTGGCTTCGGAAGGAATCGGTGCGCTTGCATTTGACTCTGCTTATGGGGGCAAAGGCAGCATGCGCGATTACGCCTATGCCCTGGAAGCCCTGGCCTATCACGATCTGAGTCTAACCATCAAATATGGCGTCCAATTTGGTTTGTGGGGTGGGGCCGTAGCCAATCTGGGTACCGAAGCCCACCACCGCAAGTACTTGAAGGGCACAGGAACCCTAGATATTCCCGGTTGCTTTGCTATGACCGAAACCGGCCATGGATCAAATGTGCGCGGCCTGGAAACTACGGCTGTTTACGACCCTAAAACCGATGAAATCATAGTTCACTCACCCGGTTTTGGTGCCGGTAAAGAATACATTGGAAACGCTCTCCATTCCACGCATGCAGCCGTTTTTGCCCAGCTGATTGTTGGCGGAGAGAGCCAGGGGGTGCATGCCATAGTCGTTCCCCTACGCGATGAAAATCATCAGGAGCTTCCAGGAATTACCGTAATAGACAATGGCTATAAAATGGGCCTGAACGGTATCGACAATGGACGCATTTGGTTTGAAAAGGTGCGGGTGCCGCGAGCCAACTTACTCAACCGATTCGGCGGAATAGATGACGAGGGCCAATACTACAGCTCCATCGAAAATCCGTCCAGGCGCTTTTTTACCATGTTGGGTACCCTGGTTGGCGGTCGCGTTTGTGTACCGAGGGCAGGGCTGAGCGCAGCCAAGTCGGCCTTGACCATTGCCATTCGCCATGGCTTGCGCAGACGTCAGTTTGGTGCCGACCAGTATTCTACGGAGACCCTCCTGCTCGACTACCCCAACCAGCAGAGAAGATTGATCCCGCGATTGGCCAAAGCCTATGCCAGCCAGTTTGCACTCGATTATTTACTGGATCGCTTCATAGACCAGGAAGGGGAGGCAGACATGCGCGAGATCGAGGCCATGGCAGCCGGCATGAAGTCTTATGTCACCTGGTTCACTACAGATTGTGTTCAAGAATGTCGCGAGGCCACCGGCGGCAAGGGCTATTTGGCGGTCAATCGCTTTGCCGACCTCAAAGCCGACACCGACATTTTTACCACCTTCGAGGGCGACAATACCGTGCTCATGCAGTTGGTGGCCAAAAGCCTGCTGGCCGATTTTAAGAAAGCGTTTCAGGAAGACGGTAACCTGGCGGTGCTGCGCTATCTTGGCCGCCGCATATCTACGGTCATCACAGAGCAAAACCCGGTGGTGATCAGGCAAACTGACCGCAAGCAAATCGATACGCCTGGCTTTTATCTGGCAGCATTTCAATTTCGGGATCGCCGCTTGACCCAGACTTTAGCTGCGCGATTCAGAGCCTATTTAAAAGATGGTGAAGACGCCTTTTCCGCCGCCCTCCACTGTCAGTCACACATGATGGCAGCGGCCGAAGCCTGGGTCGAACGCATTACCCTCGAACAGTTTTTAGCCAGGGTCAAGGCTTTGCCCGAAGGGCCAGAAAAGACCTTACTGGCCAAGCTTTGCTCGCTATATGCAGTACACACCATCGAAGCGCATAGAGGATGGTACATGGAAAGCAATTACATAGCCGCGGTCAAGAGCAAAGCCATTCGGAAACTAGTCGACATACTATGCGCAGAGATCAGACCCGATGTTGGTGTCTTAGTCGATGCCTTCGGTATACCAGACGATTTACTCGGTGCACCAATAGGAAGAAAGGATTAATCGATCTTTCTTAGCACCACCATACTCTCTTGTATATCTATTACGTGTTGAAATATTTCCCGCAGCATATCATACTGTTCGGCGGGAAATAGCGAAGTACCTACTCTGACTGCAAAGTTGATGGCTAGCTGATGCTCGACTTCTTTATGTTGCATCACCATCTGGACAGTTACAGTCCTATCGGGACTTTCTACTCTGATGGGCTCTGGCATTTCATCCAGAACATAACCGGCAGGCAAATCAAAAGTAGCCAGATAAACCTGCCTGAATGGATAGGCAAAGTCTATAGGGAAAAGGCGCAGATCGTCTTCTACCAGTTCCCCTTGCAAAGCATCTATCAGTATGGGCTGTAGGTATAGGTAGTCATCAATTGGCTGGCCAATGGGTGATTTTACCTCTACATCTACCACGAATGGTTCGGTGGGGTCTGTCCAGGGTTCAAACTCCCGACCTATTAGTTCGGTCTCTGGAAATTTAGCCAATAGATGATCGATGACAGGCCCTTCTATCTCGTCGTTTTCATCCATCAGATCAGCCGATGCATTCAGTGCAAAATACTGCTTAGCCTGATTTTTAATGCTTAGATCTGCCATACCATCTTCGCCAATCTGGCCATTGATTTGGTAGACATTGGTTACTACGGGGCTTTGCACCTCTACCCAGTAGGGTTCGTCTTCGCCAAATGCCCAGACGGCTTCATTGAGGGCACCTACCCGCGGAAGTCCGGCAATAGAAGCATTTCCATCTACGTCGAGCAAGTAAGGTTCGCCATCGAGTGTAGCCATGACCATCAGGTGCTGAAACTGCCTGAGCACCGGAAACTCAATAATAGGCCGACCGTAATCGCGCAAGCCCGTCAGGACTGGCTGAACCTCTATGTCATTGTTTTTGAGTACGGTGTAGAGCATCATATTGAGTGCACCAGAACTGGCTATTCCCTTGTCCCATAGGCTATTCAGGGATTCGTCTACACCAAATCGGTAGTACCGGTCCCACTCCATTTTACGATTGATGGCGTTCATGGCATATTGGGCCTTTTCCTGCTCGTTCTGACCCATCAGTGGACCTATGTCATTGGCGATTCGGCGGCCACTGCCATTTCGCATAAACCGCATACCGATGTTGGGGTTTTCTCGCAGCTCTCTGGCTGTGGTTTCCCAGGTGCTTAGATATTTTGCCCAGCCGGTGGCGCGATTGAAGTAGCTGTCCAATTGGAGGTATACATGCGGCAGGTAATCTTGAAAATTATTGACGTACGGCTCCGTATCGAAAGCGGGTAAGTCGCACATTACGTATTTGTATCTGATGGCCGTAATTCCACCTGCATGAGCAGCCTCCTCAGATCCCCTGAGCTGATCTTCCTTTCTCAGGCATAGCTGGTCAAAGGCGTTGCAAATGGCTATGTAGGAAAAAAGCGACTTCATTTCCGCTTCGTAACTAGCCATTCTGACCGGTATACGCTCTTGAAAAATGTACATGGGAATCTGCGATAGGCCCTCACTTATTTTTCGGAAGCGGTACTCTAGTACAGCACCTTCAGTGACCTGCGGAAAAGTAAACCTAACCGTAGCGCGTTCGTCACTCAGGTTATCTCTGATGATGTCTCTATTGCGGAGCTTAATGCGCTCGCCCGATGGCAAAAAGATCATGGCCTCTACATCTCTGATGTCTTCTTCTCTACGCCTGTAGCTCAACTCAATATCTGCCCGATCAAATGACTCAGGCTTGAGCAGTTTAACCCGTCGGTGGTAATAGGAAGTGAGCTTGTAACTATCGCCATCGTCAAATATGCTATGGCGCACACCGTCGTACAAAACATAGGCCTCGGCAGACGTATCCGCTTCAAAGCTCGTCATAGAGACATCTCCAACTGCAATTTGGCCAAACTCGATTTCGGGTAGATCTTGCGCATATACAAGCGCAGATAGGCACATCAGGCCTATGAGTAGCGTAGGGTTTCTAATCATGGTGGGTTCTTTCTATAGCAGAAAGATAACAAAACATTTACGAAAAAAAGTGTAGTCTATTTCATTTTGGCGCGCTTCACCAGATACTGCTGCAAGATTGGGCGAAATCCGGCTTGAATATCGGCGTCGACAAAATCTATACGATATTGCAAGCACTTCATTTTTAGGCGCTCTCTATAGGCTGCTACCTGCTCGATATAGTAGTCTTTTACCTGGTTGGATTGCAACTTGACCCGATCGCCACTTTCCAGATCTATAAATTCGTAAGGGCGGTTTTCAAAGGCAAAATCTACCTCTTTGCTCTTATCTACCGTATTGAAAAGTACAACCTCGTGCTTGGCGTGCTTCAGGTGCTGCAGGGCGTTGAAGAGTTCGTCTTGATTGGTGCCCGGCTCAAACATATCACTGAAGATAATGACCAGCGAACGCCGGTGAATGCTATCGGCGATTTGGTGTAGGGCCTGGGCCGTGCTGGTCCCCGTTCCCCGGCTGGGCAC
This sequence comes from Bacteroidota bacterium, assembly GCA_039178745.1. GTDB lineage: Bacteria > Bacteroidota > Bacteroidia > Chitinophagales > Saprospiraceae > Neolewinella. The sequence goes on from JBCDFE010000011.1 coordinate 7,775, forward strand.
ATCTATGTACTCTTGCAGGTAAGTCAGCAGCAGCCGGTAGTGTGTCATGCTGGACTTGGGGCGGGTGTGTAGGCTCACGTCTTCGTCGAAAAAGCTTAGCCCAAAGGCATCGCGCTGCTTTTGCAGCAAATGCATGAGCGAGGCAGCTGCCAGGGCCGAAAATCTGGCTTTATTGATGGCAGCATCCGACTTTTGATTAACCTCCGGAAAATACATGGAAGAAGATCGGTCGATCACGATCTGGCATCGCAGATTGGTTTCTTCCTCAAATCGCTTGATAAACAGCTTGTCGGTGCGGGCAAACACCTTCCAGTCTATATTTTTGGTGCTTTGGCCGGGGTTGTAGATTCGATGCTCTGCAAACTCTACGCTAAAGCCGTGAAAGGGGCTTTTGTGCAAACCGATGATGAAGCCTTCGACTACCTGCTTGGCCAGTAGATCCAGATTGCCCAAATTTCTGATTTGCTCGTTGTCTATCAATTGCATGGCGTAAAATTATCGATTTTTACCCGTCACCGGTCTATTTTTTTAGACTTCCGCAGGTGGAATGTGTTACTATTGTATCGGTCGTTTAATCCTGTGGAGTTAAAACGAAGCGTACAAATCAAGTTATTATGCTAGGCAAAGTCAAAAAGTGGTTGGGTATCGAGGGGGTAAAACTCGAATTGGTACTACCCGAAGTTTGGGATAGCGATATGGGGCGTCTGGCTGGCAAGCTTCGGTTCCGATCCAAAAATACCAGCGAAGTGACCGCTGTGCATATCGTACTGGTCGAGCGGTATAGCCGAGGCCGCAAAGAAGAGCAGCGAATCGACGAATACCAACTCGGCCGACTGACACTTGAAGACCCCATCACCATTCCAGGCAACGGCGAGCTCGTAGAAGTAGATTTTGTGTTGCCTTTCGAACGCATGCGAGCGCCCATAGATGAGTTCGGCGATCGCAATCCCATAAACGGCAGCCTGGCCTGGATCGCCCGCAAACTTCGCCGGGTCAAAAGCACCTTTAGGATAGAAGCAGAGGCGGAGGTCAAAGGCGTAGCCCTCAACCCATTCGATAAGAAAGAGGTAAACCTGTAAAAGCGCTAAGCCAAATTATCTATGACTTGCTGAACCTGATCTGTAGTCATGTCTACAAGATCTCTAGTCTGGTTTAACTCATAAACGCAAATCATCATAGAGCTGGCTACCCAGATTAACGTTCATTTCACAATTCGGTGCTCAGTCGTTAAATCCGTAGTAAACCTTCTGGGATATTTGGGGACGAAGCCGCATTTTTTCACTTTTACCAGTGGACGGGCTCGTAAAACCCCAAAAGATGCGAGCTTTTATATACCCTATTTGCTTATTCCTATTCCTGGCGTCACAACTCTCGGCACAGCGTATGGCTTTCCCTTCCAGCCAAGGCCAACGATCCATTGTTGGACTCAGAGGACTCGATATCGATACCCTCACCAGCCCCACTCTTTTCGAAGCCTGCAGCGAGATGGTATTTATCTTAGAACCCACCGGTGATGATGCCGATGGCTACGTGGCCGGAACGAATAACTTTCTCGACAAGGAAAAGGCTATCTTTTTGACTTACGCTGGTGGAGTACCATTCACTGTCACAGAGGTTGTCGCTTACTTTTTTCCGGCAGATGATGCCGCAATAAACGACCGGGAGCTGGTTGCCTTTATCTCAGAGGCAGAGGCCGATGGATCTCCAGGAGAGCTGTTGGCCGAAAGTGAGCCCATAGCTGTTCGTGACCTCAATGTGGAGGAAGGTGTAGTGCTGCCCACTATTTTTACCTTTTCGGAACCAGTGGATATGTCGTCAGACGAGTTTTTCGTGAGTATAGATTTTACAGATATTTACGAATCTCCAATCGGCAACATAGGTTTGTGGATGACTGATGCGGGCTGCGCATACGATCCCAACCCCAGCTGGGAGCTCTGGGAAGACTTTAGTTGGCACAACATAGAAGATACCGACACCTGGCAAGAAGAACGCGAATGGCTGATAGGCGCCGTTGTAGAAGCTCAGCCAGCGAGCACAGTCGATCAGGGAAGAAATATCGATTTGAAGATCGGCCCCAATCCAAGCTTTGGCCAAATCACCATCGAGTACGAGCAAGATCGGGCAGGCCGCCTGCAAGTAGAGATACTGACCAGCGGAAGTACAAAAATCAATACCTTCGACCTGGGCCGCCAAGCCGCAGGTACCATCAGTCATCAATTGGATTTGAGCGCACTACCCGATGGTATGTATTTCCTCAGGTTGATTGGTGACGGTTGGATAAAAGTGGAATCGATAGTGGTGGATTAGGAATGGGGAACGCTTCCAGGACCTGCTGCTTAGAAAAACCACCGAACGCTTCCAGGGCCTGCTGCTAAGGAAAACCGCCGAACGCTTCCAGGACCTCTTGCGTCGGACGCTGGAAGGTTCTATTGGCCGCGCTTGCCTAGTTCGATGACTTGGACTTGCTCGATGAGGCCAGCAGCCGAAATATCGAAGCGCAGGATGGTGCGGATTCGGTGAAAACCGTGACGGCCACAAGCGCCTGGATTCATGTGTAGTAGGCCTCGCTTTTTGTCGGGCATGACTTTGAGAATATGACTGTGGCCGCAAATGTATAGTCCCGGTCGGTGCTCGTCTAAAAGCTGCCTGACTCTGGGCGTGTAGCGACCTGGATAGCCGCCTATATGTGTTATGAGGCACTTAAGCCCGTTTATGGAAAATACCTGATTGAGCGGAGCCTGGTTTTTTATGTCTTGCCCGTCTATATTGCCGAATACAGCTCTGAGTGGTTTCCGGTGGCTAACGGCTTCGAGTATGCCACTTTTGCTGCCTACATCACCAGCATGCCAGACTTCGTCACAAGGATCCAGGTAGGTCCATAACTTTGGGTCCAGCCAGCCGTGGGTGTCTGATATTAAGCCTATGGTCTTGGTTTTCAAAATACAGTTATTATTCGGGTAATGGGATTGTTAGGCACATCGACGCTCTTCTGGGAGAGCTTATTTTAATGCCTTATCTTGCTAACTAGCCATACCGAGAAGCCCTGAAATTGTATTTAGAGTAAAAAAACGGATCATCTTTTCAAGTGTTCTATGTTGAGTGTTTCACGACAAAGATATGGGTGTACAAGATTCTAAGACGATTTCATTGAAAGTGTCTGGCATGGACTGCCAGAACTGTGCTATGGGTATCGAGAAGGCTCTGAAAAAGCGCGGCATCGATGAAGTCTTCGTCAATTTTCAAACAGGAGAAGTCAGGTACCATTTTAAGGTAGACCAGCCTGTTGTCGGAGAGGTAGAGGCCGAAATCGAGCGTTTGGGCTACGCTTTGGTTGTTGATGAAGATGGTGGTCATTCAGCAGATGTACCAAACCGGATAGAACGACTGGCCAACCGCAGACTTATCTTTTGTACTCTGCTGACTGCCCCCCTGTTGCTAGCCCATCCACTTATGGCGCTTGGGGTAAATTGGGCTTGGCTGCACAGTCCTTGGTGGCAATTGGCCTTGGCACTTCCTGTGTATGCAGTAGGTGGCTGGCATTTTGGCCGATCTGCTGTGGGTGGTCTTCGGGCGGGCTATTTGAATATGGATGTGCTGATCTGGCTGGGTGCCACTGCGGCCATGGTGTACAGCCTGTTTGGCTTGTATGTCCAGGATGCCAACTACTATTTCTTTGAGACTGCGGCCGGTATTCTCACCCTGGTGATCATTGGCAATTGGTTGGAGCTCAGGGCGGTTAGCAAAACAACCGATGCCATAGGAAGTCTGCTCGATCTTCAAGAGAGGAATGCACTGCGCATTAGTCCCGATGGCCGCTTTGTCTCTACACCTACTAGCGATTTAATACCTGGAGATCTCGTACAGGTCAATACAGGAGACCGCGTACCAGTAGATGGCCGTATAGAAAAAGGAACGGCCATTATAGACGAGTCTTTGCTCACTGGCGAAAGCATACCAAAAACTTATGCAGTCGGTGATGAGCTCATAGGTGGAAGTCTGATGGAAGGCGGAGCCGTTCAGCTGCGCGTAAGTCAGACAACACAAGATGGGACTCTGGCCCAAATGATCGAGCTGGTCAAAACAGCTCAACGCGACAAACCCAAAGCCCAGCGACTGGCAGATCGGGTTAGTGCAGTATTTGTACCTGCTGTTATTACGATAAGCCTGCTCACTTTCCTGATCAGTTGGGCTACTGCCTATACAACAGCAGCTCAGGCGGTGCTGAATGCCATTGCCGTTTTGTTGATATCATGCCCATGCGCCATGGGGCTAGCCACGCCTACGGCCGTTATGGTAGGTGTAGGGCGATTGGCTAAAAGAGGCATCCTGGTAAAAGGCGGGCAAACTTTAGAGACGCTAGCTGAATTAGACCACATTGTTTTTGATAAAACGGGCACACTAACTCAAGGAAAAATCACCATCGATGAAGTAGTTTATTCGGATGGCCGAGAAGAAGAAATCAATGAGATCATTTATGCAATGGAAGGGGAGAGTTCGCACCCTATAGCCAGAGCTATTCGGCATTTTTTAAAAGATCAAATTAAAGATGTACAGCTTCCCTCCCTGGAAACCATGGAAATGCCTGGCGAGGGATTGATGGCTATCGATGTGAAGACCGGAAAACGCTATCGCTTGGGATCGAGCAGTATTCTGAAGCAAAAAGCCTCACCAACAGCGGCTTCTGTATTTCTGACTGAAGACGATGAGCTTTTAGCCTTGATTTATCTAACGGATCCACCAAAATCAGAAGCCAGCCATGCATTAGAACAACTCGACAAGCGAGGCATCGAATATTCCCTATTGAGTGGCGATAGCAACACAAGAACACAAGCGCTCGCCGATCAATTGAGCATATCTAAATGGACCGGTGAGCAACTTCCCAACGAAAAGCTGGCATACCTCAACAAGCTGAGCGAAAGCGGGCAATTGGTAGCCATGGTCGGCGATGGTATAAACGATGCAGCAGCCCTGAGTAGAGCCGATGTGGGCATTAGTTTTGGTGGAGCCAGCGGAGTGGCCGTAAATGCTGCTCAGGTCGTTTTATTAGGAAATAAATTGACGGCTCTGGTCGAAGCCATAGACCTGAGTAAACTAACGCTTCGCACCATAAAAGAAAGCCTCTTCTGGGCATTTAGCTACAATGTGGTGGCTATCCCTTTAGCTGCTCTCGGTTTTTTGAATCCGCTTTGGGCTGCGGCTTTTATGGCCTTTAGTGATTTGGTGGTTATCGGGAATGCACTGAGGTTGCGTACAAGAAAATAAATGGAATTAAACCATCCTTTAGAATGGTGGTCCAAGAGTCGTGTTTTAATTTGTTCTGCTATGATTAGGATCTTGGTGCTCTTTTGCTTGTTGACCTCTAGGGTGCAAGCGCAAACCGATTATGACGATCTACTCAACTGGTACTTTCACCCAGATAAGTTCATCAACTTATTAGCCAATTACAATTTAGATTTATCTGTAATTGGTAAAGACCTTAGCCTCGAAGAGGTACTGGCCATTCCCAACCGATCTACCGAAAATACGGGAGTAGATATATTTTGGGTACATCCGACTCAGCTGGTAAATCCACCTGTTTTTCCGACAACCATTCCACTAGACGACCAGCCGGCCACTGTAATTTTGCCTACCATTATTGCACAAGGTGGTCTATTGGCTCAATACGGTAGGTTTTTTGCGCCCAGGTATCGTCAGGCAAGTCCCGCTGCATTTCTCGATGGTAGTATTTCCGAGGAAGATCGCAGCACCGCTTTAATCGAGGCTTATTCAGATGTAAAAGCTGCTTTTCTAAACTACCTGGAAAATTATAATGGAGGCAATAAAATTATTTTAGCTGGCCATTCTCAGGGCTCTTTTCACCTCGGGATGTTACTTCGCGATCTATTCGACGATTCGCCTGAATTGCGCGATCTATTGATTACAGCCTCGCTGGGCGGTATGGCCTATGTATATGCCGATGCAGGTGACTTAATAGGTGGCTGGTGGGAAAATATTCCATTGTGTAGTGAGGTCAACCAGTGCGGCTGTATCCATAATTGGCGCAGTTTTAAGGAAACTCAAAATATTCCTAATCTGGCTACTGCCCTGCCGCCTTTCAACGAGACCTTAGTAGATAACGGACTCGTGTTCAGAACCCTCGATTCAGAATCAGACCAAGTCATTTCAGACTCTTTGTTTTACGGTCCTCAGAGTTCGCCACTGCGATACTACATCTCCCCATCAGCCAATTTCGATTTGAATGTAGAGACTAATTTTATCGCTTTCGATAGTATGTTTACTGCCCGCATGAAACGGACATCTGATCTCAAAGCGGTTCTGGCTGTCGACTATGTGGATGACCCGGCAGATATGCGACCCAATGACTTACTGCCGCTAGAAGGACAGTTTGATTTCTTGTTTATGGGGTTTCATCAGAAAGACTACAACATCTACTCCTGGGCACTGACACAGCAAATCAATGCCAAATTGGAGGGATGCGCATCTAGCCCCAATTCCAATTTTGAGATAAGTCAGGATGACACGCGTTGGGTAGTGTACCCTAATCCGGGCATGGGAAAGGTCTCTATTCTTGTAAACGACAGCAAACTAATTGGACAGCAGGCACGGCTCATTAATTTAAGCGGACAGCTTATCCATGCATTTATCGTGCAGAGCGAGCAAACAACTTTCGATATAGAACAATCTGGAGTGTATATATTACAACTTGGCCAGCAATACAAAAGGATTGTAGTGCGATAGCCCGAATTCTTAGTAGCTTGGCCTTTCAATGGATAAAGTCGATATCAAGGAGCAGCTCAAGGAGCAAATTGCCCAGACAAAAGAAAAGATAGCCAATTATGAAGGCCTGATAGGCTCTCTTACGCCAGATGATAGCATTGGCAGAATCAGCCGGATGGATGCCATAAACAACCAGGCAGTGGTTCAAGCCTCGCTTCGTCAGGCGAAGGCCAAACTGGCCAAGCTCCAGCACGGATTGTCTAGTATCGACGAGCCCAATTTTGGTAAGTGCAAACGCTGTGGTCGAGATATTCCGCCCATGCGATTGGTGCTTATGCCTGAGAGCCCGTTTTGTGTGCGCTGCGCTTGACAAGGGATAGAAAACCTCGCAGCGTCCGCAGGTCTTGCGAGCGTTCGTTAGTTCCTCCGAAAACATGAAAATTATGGACCGATCTACTTTTTTCAAAGGCATTGCAGCAGGGGTGGTTGGCCTCCCCGTGGCTTTGCGGATGCTGATGGGCGACCAAGCGCAGGCGCAGGAAGAATTGGCAAGCGGGCATGATGGCCGGAAATTTGAATGGAAAATGGTCACGACCTGGCCACCGACGCTTTCCATCTTGGCTGACGGCTGCAAGATGCTGGCTGATCTGGTGCGCACCATGTCTAGCGGTCGACTCGACATTGCGGTCTATGGGGGTGGTGAGTTGGTGCCTGCACTAGAATCTTTCGATACCGTCAGGCAGGGTGGGGCACAGATGGGAAGCGGAGTAGCTTATTACTGGTCGGGCAAAGTACCCGCTGCTCAGTACTTCGGCGGGCTACCCCTGGGTTTTAACGCCCAACAGATGAACGCCTGGCTATTGTCTGGAGGAGGGCTAGAACTATGGCGAGAGCTCTATGCTCAGTACAACCTGAGGCCATTCGTAGGCGGCAATACTGGTATGCAGATGGGCGGCTGGTTCAATAGGGAAATCAATGATCTTTCGGACTTCCGCGGGTTGAAAATGCGCATGCCGGGGATTGGTGGGCGCGTGCTTCAAAAATTGGGTGGTAGTCCCGTACTTAAACCCGCAGGAGAGCTCTACACCAGCCTGGAGCGCGGCCTGATTGACGCATTGGAATGGATTGGGCCATATCACGACTTTGAAATGGGCTTCCACGAGATTGCCAAATACTATTATTATCCCGGTTGGCACGAACCCGGCTCCTGTTTCGAATTTACCGTAAACCTAGATGCCTGGAACGAACTTCCTACCGACCTGCAAACCATACTCGAAACGGCCACGCACTTGGTCAATCTCTATACCCTTTGTGAATTTGAAGCGCGCAATGCCGAAACCCTCATCAAGATTAAAGCCCTGGGCACTGTCGAGCTGCGCCCATATCCCGATGAAGTGCTGGAGGCTGCGCGCGCTGCCTCCAAAGAAATCGCCGAAGAGCTAGCCGATAGCGATCCTTTTGCCAGAAAGGTATATGACTCGATTCTGGCTTTTCGGGCGCGGGCGGAAGAGTGGGAGAGTTTGAGCTTATGAGCGACTACTCACAAAAATCGGGCGCCTCCTCATCAACGAAATTCCAGAATAGCGCCCGGTATTCATCGGGTCTGTCATAAATACTATGCACATGATGACTACCCCAATCGAGTAAATGCAACTCGGAAGGTGTTGCCTCAGGGATGGCGTCGTAAATTTGTTGGCTCTGCTCATAGTGGGTGTCTGGGTCGGCCTTAGAATGTATAAGCAGGGTAGGGACCTCCAAATCTTTAACCCGTGTCTGCGCATCGGCATCGCCGACCCATTCGCCGGTACGTATGCGGCACCAAGTATAGACGCCAGGCAGCAGCAGGTGAACTACGGGTCCAAAATCTCGAATAGCTCGCTCAGAAATGGCATTGTCCCAGTTGGAGTAAGGAGACTCTGCTAAAAGGAAAGCTGGAGGGTCCTCCATTCCGCTGGCGCCTTGTAGCATAGATGCGGCGCCCCAGCTCTCGCCAACCCAACCAATTTTTGAAGCAGCAAGCCCTGATCGTTCACGGGCATAAGCATGCCACCTGCGCAAGTCTAAGCCCTCCAAAACACCGCCCGTAAGTAGCTCGCCCTCGCTCTTGCCATGACCCCTGTGGTTGATCATCAAAAGGTCACAGCCACAAGAATCGAAAAGCGGCGCATATTTAAAGGTACCCGAATGGTTGTCGGTATAGCCATGGGCCAGCAACACCAGGCAGTTCGGTTCGGCTTCTGCCTCGCTTCCTGCCACAGTATCGAGTACATTGGGCCGCTCTTGGGTAGATGAAAGCCAAAATCCTTTCAGCATCAATCCGTCGTGACTCTCGATTTCTACCTCTTCCTGCACGGGCAGTAAGGCCTCAAAACTGTCGAGATCGATTTGCCATCTTTCCATCAAAATTTCCGCTGATCGATCCGTCGTTCTCCGCGGCGGTGGCTTTACGATCATACTGGATATAAAGTAAGTCAGGGTGACATAAATCAGGAAAATGACAAGCAAACTATTGCGAAGAATACGCATGGAATCGAGCAGTTTTTACGTATGATGAAGATGTATATGTGACTTAGATATTGCTATCATGGCTAAAATTACGTTCCTTTGTCCAAAATTTGCTTTTCCCCTAAAAAGTAAAATGAAGCTTTATTTAGCATCCCTCTTTAGCTTCATATCACACGCAAACACCCTAAATCCCTTATGACATTTACTATCCAAGGACCATCGCGCATGATGCTGAACGTGCATTGATGTCCTCTATCTACCGATTTATTAAAACCATTCAGCACATGATCCCTACGTATACTCGAAGCGCGTGTCGGCTCTCGGCACGAACAGGCCATCTATTGGCTTCTACCCTCTTTTTCATTTGTCTGTTTTCCGGTTTGCCCGCTAAGGCGGCTTTTCCTGGTTTGGGGACTTCCGCTGGGTCGGAAGCCTTCCTAGATGACGGAAGCTCAGCCATTACCCTCCTCAATCAGTGGAGGCAACTGACCTTTCAGCCGCAGATCTCAGCCGACGAATTGGCTGCCGGTCAAGTGGTCGACTGTTTTCAGGCATTCACTGCTGGTCCTGATACGACCTACTGCCAAGGCGAAACCGCGACTCTGGACGGTGGTTATACCACTTATACCGGGTCTGGTATTTTTGGACTCACCTGGACTATTGTTCAAGGTGGCGGTCAGCTGTGCCGAGACGGTATTTTTTGCTCCTCCTTTGGCCCCGGTGCCACCACCAATGCGACCAACTTCGCCACTTCTTTCAACGGACTTAGCTCGCCGGTAGTGACCTACTTGCCTGCATCCACCGATACGGAAGTCATTCTCGAATTGCGCACCGTATCAACCGACGGTAGCTGCGATTTAGAAATAGAAACCGTAACGCTGTTTTACGATCCTTTCCAGGAAGCGGCTATCGACGCCTTTGTCGAGAATGTCGAAGTACTCGATAGTGTCGGGAGCGGTACGGCTAACTTGGTTACCATTTGCGAAGGCGAAGAACTAGATCTGGCCATTGTCAACAATATGGCACTGGAAAATGGGCAGCAATTTGGCGATTTGTTCAAATTCGATGTGACCGTTGCAGCTGGTAATGTTACTGGTTTGCCAGCATCATTTGTGAGTGAGACCGGCGTCTTCAATACAAACTTTAGCGATTTGAATATCGGCCTGACAGTGGCAGCCGGCAATGTGGAAACAGCTACGGTCAGCGTGGTTACCTTTTACGACCGCAATGGCAACGACGTCAACGATGGCGGAGAGGAGTGTCCTGGTCCTCCGGTAGAGATCGAAATACAGGTGCGTAAGCAAGCACAGGCCACCAGCGGTATCCAGGGAGGTAATCCCAATTTCTGTGAAGGAGAGACAGCTACCATCATTATTACGGGATCGGCCAATAGTACGATCACCTACAATATAGATTTGGGAGATGGCAGTGGTCCGGGTGCTGATCAAACGACAACTATTCCGCCATCTGGTACCAATACAGCAGTGACCATTAACACGGCCGGACTTGCCGGTAACACCATCACATTCGCACTAGTGGAAGTGCGCTACAATACAGGTGCTGCTTGCCCTAGAAGCTTGTCCGAAACAGAAATCCTTAATGTATTGACTCCACCTACGGGCTCGATTTCGTTGACCGATGCTCCTGACAACAGCTTCTGTAATGGCGATTCTACAGACATGAGTCTAAGCTATACCACTAGTGATCCAGATGGTATGTATCGCTTATACCTGAGCCGGGACGTAGACTTTGTTGGCTTTGGATTTTTAGATAGCTTCGATGTTACGACTGTAGGTGGCGAGGCCGATTTTCTTGCAGCTCTGGGAGCTAGCACCTCTGATGGTACCAACACTCGTTTCCGCCTCGATAGTATTCGCGGTCTGAGTACCAGCCCCAATTGTACGGCCACTGTAACAAGCAACATTGTTAGTGTTCAGGAGCAGGCTGAAGCTTTCATCATTTTTGACGCTGCTTTCGACAATGGCCTACCTATCCAGGTGGATGCCAGCTCACCGCTTACGACCAGTGTATGTGATGGCACAGAATTTGACCTGACCTTCGACGTAGCCAATGGTTATGGGATAGATGCGGTCAACACCAGTGAAGAGAAACTGCAACTCGTGGTAGTCGACCCCAGAGATCTTTTTGGTCTGGGCGGCTCTGGCACTTATACCGAAGATATAGCCGATTTGCCTTTCGATCTCTTCTCTTTGGACGATATCGAATTGGACATCCCCAATAATGTATTTGCAGACGAGACCGTATCCATTACAGCGACGCCTTACTTTGAAAGTGATGGCAGCGCTGGGCTGAATACCACGGAAGAATGTTTCGGTGATCCCGTAGAAATATCGATTACCATTCTGGCGCAGGTAGACGCCACTATGACGGTAGACGCTACAGAGATTTGCGAACGTGATCGCGTATTGGTTACCATAACCAGTAGTGCCGAAGGAACTGCGCGTTTGGCAGAGAACAACGGTGGCCAAACTACCAATGTGACTGTCAGTACACCAATTACTGGTGGGTTTCAGGGTACTTTCCTGACGCCTCGTATATTCGAGGATAACACCATCACTTTTGTCGACTTTGTTCGCAGCGGTATGCCACCTTGTGAAACAGAGTTCAATCAGCAAATCAGTATTACCGTAGAGGATTTACCAGAGTTAGAGACTTTTGAACTCGCACAGGACACCCTCTGCTTTGGAGATTCCACTTTCCTCAATTTCTCGGCATCAGGTGGTAATGGAACAGGTTATATCTACTCTTACTCCGGAAGTAGTATGGGAATGAGTACGGTAACCGCAATGGGAGATACCTCTGTAAGTATTGTGCCTCCTGCCCCTGGTATTATTCCATTTGTACTAGACAGTATCCAGAATCAGACTGGTCTCATGTGTGCTGCTGAATTCACGGATGTTTTCGATACCTTATATGTTGAGTTTGAGCCGCAGGTAACCATTTCAGGCAATCTGTTCCTGCAGCCTGATATAATAGAGCTATCTACTGATGGCGGACCATTCACCGACAGCGATACCATCTGTGATGGTGAAACGATAATATTCAGTTTCCTAGCTGGTGCGGGCAATCCGAGTGTTTCTCCGGTAACTGGCGATTCCCTGTATTTCCGAGTGGAAATTCTGCAGGATCCCAGTGGTGTGTTTGGTCAGGATACACTTTACATTTCCTCACCTGAAGTGAATGATCCAATCCTTCCGATTCCATTTCCGGTAACTTACACCAACCCTTTCCAGGTACCAATTGACATCGAGTACTTGGTTATTCCATTCTATTCGGATGGTGCTGATTTTCTGTTGGATAGTGACAACTTCCCTACCGAGGCTGACTCCTTGTTTAATGCTTCGTGTATGGGTGACTCGCTCGAATTCGAAGTTGTTGTTAATCCAACACCCAACGCTACCTTCGGTGGTAACCAAACTATCTGTGCGGGTGATTCGGCTCTCCTGGACTTTACCGGTCCAAATAATGGTTCTGTAACCGTACAGGTATTCTCTGGCGACGATAGCAATCTGCCTATGGGCACAGTTGATACCGTATTCTTCAACGCAACTGGTGAAGGTTTCTACAATACAGGCGGCCTAGATTCGACTACTATATTCCGCGTCGGCGACATCACTACCGATACAACCGTGAACCCGATTTGTACCAATACGAATACTTTCGACGTGACGGTGACGGTGGTAGAGCCTCCCGTAGCTGAGGTCACTAGTGATCTCAATCTATTGATTTGTCAGGGAGAGACTACTAGTATAGACTATGTAGGTACTGCCAATGCGGAGGTATATATAACGGCCGATAGTTTGAACGGCGGTATGGGATTCGACTCTTTTATGCTCGATAGCATGGGTATGGGAACTTATGTAGCCGGACCTATTTTAGATACGGTAAGCTTCATTATCGATTCAGTAGCAGTAGGCGATTCTGTTCGCTGCGTAAATGATACCCTGATTCGCGATACGGTATTTGTAGACATCTTCATAGCACCGACCGGTACTTTGACCTTCGACGGTTCGGTTTGTATCGATTCTATGCCTGAGGTGATCTTCACAGCGGCCAGCGATACGATGCTGAGTGCTACCGATAGCTTTACGGTTGTCATTAATGGGGAGACCTTCACACTGGCAGCCGTAGATACCTTCCAGATTTCTGATGAAGGACTGACACAAGATTCTACTTTCTTCCTGGAGTCTGTTATGCGCGCCAACTTTGGTGGGATGTGTACCGACATCATCGATGGAAATATCGACTCGGTGACTATAGTCGTAGAAGACGTTCCTAATGCCATAGTTACGCTCTCCGACGGAGTGATTACAGCAACTGTCGATACATCGGTCATTTATCGCGATACCGTATGCTCTGGTGTGATGGGTACATTCGAGATCGCGGGAACACCCGATAGCAGTACGCTTGGCGACTCCTTGTTCTACGAGTTGGTGGTCAATGATAACGGTGCAGGTATTACGGGTTCTTTCACCGAGTTGGTAGCTGATTTTGCAGCCAATAGCGTGATCGCCACCTTCCTGGGTGGACCGCTCGACAATCCTTCTACTACCGATACGGCTTTCATCGAGGTCAGTGTACTGCCTTACTATGAAACCAATGCTACCCCCGGCGATCCATTCTCCGGTGATGGTCCTGATGTATCGGGTGCTTGTCCGGGTGATACAACAGCATTCTCTATTGCTGTACTACCCAGATTGTTTGCCGACTTTACCTCTTCGGATACGACTATTTGCGAAGACTCTACGGCACTGCTGACCTTCCTCGGTTCTCCGAACACGGAAATTACCCTCTTCAATGCGGGTCAGGTCATCACAGTTCCGCTAGACGCGATAGGTGTGGGAGAATACACGACGCCTGCTTTGACCAGCACGACCGAGTATTTCCTGACGGGTATATCAACAGATGTACAAGACCCGGATTGCTCGCAACTATTTGATCCACCGACCTCTGTGGAAATTACGGTTATCCCGGCTCCATTTATAGATAGTGTTACAGTTGTTGGTGTAGACACGACTTGTACCGGTAACAGTAAGAACTTCCGAATTTTTGCCGAAAATGCTGATTTCGGTACTGCTTACTATACGCTGGACGGAGTAGTGGATTCTGTAACGTTAAATGGTGGAAGCAACGCAACGGTTTCATTCAGTACCAATAACGGTGGTCCTGATATCGACTCTGTCATATTCCGTGTCGATAGTATAGCCACTTTCGGTTCGCCCAGATGTCTAATGGAGTTTGCGGACTCGGCTACACTTTACGTCAAGCCATTACCATTGGGTACGATAACGCCTGCAAATGAAGTATGTAATGGCGATAGTGTAGCCATTATCTTCGATGCCATCACGTTTGTGGACAATCCTTATCATGTGCGGATACGTTTCCCGAATGGCTCACTGACCAACTTTACCGACGTAATGAACGGGGATACGGTATTCTTTGCTACGACCCCAGGTGTTTACTACCTAGAGCGGCTTCGAGACAACCGAGGTGTAGGCGGTGTAAGCTGCACGACCGATACAGATGGTAATGCAAGCGATAACATCGACTCGGCTATAGTCGTCATAGAGGAAGAGCCAAACCTGCGGGCTACGATGACCAATCAGGCAGGTGTGATTGCGCTCAATAACCAGAGTGTATTCAATGCCTTCAATCCGCCGGTATGTAACGGGGAATTCCTGACGGGCGTCTTTACCAGCGATACGCCGGTATCTGACACGGTTACTGACGATACTCTTTACGTATTGATCGAGGTGATCTCTGACGATAGCGATAACATGAACAATATTCTGCCCGTGATCGGTACGAATACTTACTTCACGCTGCCGCTTTCTGATTTGGCTCTGGCTGGCAACCTGATCAATATGGACATCAATATGAGCGAAACACTAGAGTTCATACTGACGCCATACTTTGAAAATGGAACCGATACCGACAGCCTCAATGCTGAGGAGTGCTTTGGACCACCACTGACCTACAACATTACTATACTGCCGGAGATCGGTGCGCAAATCGATCTGCAAGCCTCTGATACCGAGGTATGTGATGGCGATGATGTGACCATTGTTGTAGTTGGTTCTGCCGGTGGCGAGGTTGAATTCACGACTTCGGGACTGACCGGTGTTACCGCTAGCCCAATAACACTTTCTGGTACAGGAATAGGTATCATTACGGGTACCTCTACGAGTACCACACCTGCGGAAGTACAACTGACCGAAATAACGGTTATGACGAATGTGAGCGGGGTCACCAAGATTTGTACAGAGACACTGAATGAGAGCGTTCTGATCAACATCAACCCGAATCCGTTGGGTGAGTTATTTGCAGACGAAATCATCTTGTGCAATGGCGAGCAGGCCGTAGTCCAATTTGCTGTTAGTCCTACACTTGCCGCTGATTTTGCAGATGGTATGTTTACCCTGACCATCAATGACGAGGACTTTACGGTGACCACGGTCAACGATACGGGAACCGTCTTTATGTCAGATCCGCTTACAGCAGACACTACATTCATTCTGACCAGCATCATTTACAATCCGACGGGTTGCGAAACGGTAGATTCTGTGAGCAGTATGGGGCTGTCTAGTCTCGATATTTTTGTCGAGCCAGAGCCAAGAGGTGAAATCGTAGGTCTGGATGAGAATGGCATGTCTATAGATACGGTGCGCAATGGTATCGTTGACACCTTCAATATCTGTACAGGCGACTCCCTGAACCTCTCTATCATTGATTCTACAATGGGAAGTGGCATATTCACGACCTATGCTAGTGTCACATTCGATGCAGATCTAGACTACTATGGTTTGGGTCTAATGGGCGATACGGCCGTGGATATCCACGATTTTCCAAGTCTGTTTTCTGCGCGTTACCAGAACCTGACGAACATGGTGCAGGGTGCCTTCTTTACGGTGACTTACTATCGAGAAGACTCCACCTTTATGGCCAACTACAGTGGTATGGAATGTACGGGAATCACTGATAGTTTCTACGTACTGATCTCTCCTAACCCCATTGCTGTAGACCTTGATACGACTATTTGTAGCGACGAGCTGCTGATGATCGATCTCAATGATGCCATAACCAATGGTGTAGTTGGTGCGGAGTTCACCTATACGACTATGAGTAGCGACCCAATGGCGATTCCTGCTCCGCCAAGTCGTGCGGTGCCTAGCATGGATCCAATTTCGGGCTCGTTTGAAAACGTAAGTGGTGGGCCAGTGGTCATTACCTATACGGTAGAACCCACTGTGGGTGGATGTGTAGGTAATAACTTCGATCTGGAGGTTACAGTACTACCCGAGCCAGGATTGAGGCCGTCTGATTACACTGCGACTATTTGCAGCCGTGATGTTTGGGGTCCAACAATTGTTGATACTACGGGCCTCGGCCCGGTAGACTTCGATCTGGTGGCTATTGATCTATCTACTAATAGTGCGGATCTGATACCCAGCTCAATCAATGCAGTTTTAGCTGATGGTTACGGCCCCGATGGTTTGGAAGATGAGTCATACACCAACTTCACCGATACGACTCAGACGGCAACCTATACCATAGTGCCGTTTAGTGTTGATTCTTGCTATGGTGATACCACTCAGATTCAATTCAGTATTCTGCCTGAGCCTAAGGTTGATTCCATCACCCTGGAAGTTTGTTCCGGTACGCGTCTGGACATCGACATCATCCAGGATCTGGTGGAAAACCAAGTAGGTGAGGTATTCCGTTTCCGCAGATTCATCCTGCCCGGTGCGCCAATCATTGTTTTGGATGGCAATGACAGTGACGATCCGATTATATTCGATGCAGGTGGCGCACAGGTCATGCCGAATTCTAGCTTTGATGATACCATAGCCGATAGCCTGATCAATACCGGTACGGCCAGTCTGAGTGTGGAATACCGCATTTTTGTGGACGATACTTCTAGCTGTGGCATTCGCAATGATTTCTTCCTGGAAGTACTAATCCGTGAAGAAGCCGATGCCAGCCTGGATCCCGTATCTAGTACAGACATTTGCTCTGGTGATCCAATCATTCTGGTTTCCGGATTTACGGGTATCGGTACGCCTACCTATACCTATAGTGTGGCCAGCCAGGATCCCGATGTTGATAGTGTGATTTTGGTGCCGAGCACAGATGGCTCTTCGGTATCTGTAGATGGTGTTGGCTCTGGTCAGGCGACTATACAAGTCGATATCACCGATGAGAACGGCTGTGTGGCATCTGCTACCCAGATTGTCAATATCGGATCTACTCCATTCCTGCAAGAGATAAATGGCCCAGGAGAGCCTTGTGTGAATACACTGGCCTTCTACACGCTGGATAGCATTACCCCGGGTAATACTTATCAATGGGCGCTTTCTAATCCGAGTGCAGGTATATTCTCTGGGGGTGTCACCACTGGGCCAGTCGTTAGTATTACGTTCAACAGCTCTGTGGGCAATGGCCCATTCACTTTGAGTGTAACGGAGACTAGTCCCGAGGGATGTGTGACCGTACATGAAAAAATCCTGACATTGGTACAGTTTGTGAGCTCGGGCTTCAGTTTTCAACTGAACTTCAACGATGATCCACTTACGGTCGCGTTTACTGAGCTTGCTTCAGGAGGCATTACGGGTTATTTATGGGACTTTGGAGACGGTTCTCCAATCGAAACTGATCCTAACCCTGTGCATGTATTCCCAGACAATCCGATGAGTCCGGGTGATCCATTCTCCTATGTAGTTTCGCTAACTGTAGTTGGTGCTTGTCCACCATTTACAGCGACTTTTACCGATACGGTGACCATCAACTCTGCGGTTGTTTGCGATGAGATAAATCTAGTGGCCGGTGTCAACTTTATAAGCTTTGACGTAGAGCCTACAGACCCAGCAGCGGCTCAGGTATTTGGTAGTATTGTAGGTTTGAGCCAGGTTACCACCTGGGACAATGGACCTAGGATTTATACACCATCTCTAGGTGGGGCGAGTACATTAAGTGAAGTAGATCGTGGAAGGGGATACATCGTTATCGTCAACCAAGATCAGACGCTGCAAGTATGTGGTATTCCGATTGATCCGAACTTCAAATTGCCACTGGTTGAAAACATCAATTATGTTGGTTATATGGGTGTGATGCCAGAAAGTGCAGATAGCTATCTGGATAGTCTGGTAGGACCTCTGGGAGGCCCGCACAATCTGATAGTATCTCAGACTTTTGGTAACGATCTAAGTCCATTTACGCTGAATTACATTCCTGACGCAGGTGGTGTAAATACGCTGACGCAGTTTGAAAACGGTCGAGGCTATTACGTAATCATCAATAACCCTGTTGGATCGGCCTGGCGCCAGCAACCCGGATCTTCTGAGGTACACGAGTTTGTATGGGGATCTGTCAGTGGATCTAACTTTGTTGCAGGTGATGTTGTGGACATCATAAATGAAACCGGCGATGTAATTGGTGAGCTACAGACTGATGAGTCTGGACAGTTTAGAGCCACTCCATTGTTTGGTCGTTCTAATCGCCCTGATGGAAGCGTGATCGATGGTTTAGATATTGGCGAAGAAGTCAGATTTAGATACAAGGGTCAAGTTGTATCTATAGGTCACTCTTTCGCTGGGCAGTGGCGCCTGACCGAAATAGACTTAGTGTTTAATGATCTGTCTGACGGTGTATCGGATCAGTCTGCTTCTATCATGTTAGAATTGGCTCCATTCGAAATGCAGGTAAGCCCTAATCCTGCGGGAGAACAAGCATCGATAACCATTGTTAACCCTACTGTAGGTAACGTAGAATTGCTTGTGCTAGATGTAAACGGTCGGGTGGTTCAACGAATCCTATCTGGTCAGGAACTTCAGGCAGGAACTTCGAATCTGCAATGGAATTCTGTTTCTGATCTACCTTCCGGTCTTTACAATCTAATTGTTATAAAAGATGGAAGGCTATTGAGCGAGGTGTCGACCCGCCTTGTTAAGCGATAATTACTACTTTTGGGCGGGAAGCATTAAGCTTCCCGCCAACTTTATAATGTGAAAATGTTTTCCCATGAAGAGCAATATTCTACTTGTATTATCTCTGTTTACCGCCTGTCTTGCTTTTGCGCAACCTGCAGAATTTACTTTACCATGTGCTGGAACAACTGACGCTCAACTTCTAGTAAGCTATGGGCAAATAAATGGTGTAGCTGTCGAACCTGGCCAAGACTGGTTGGGTGCTTTTGACTCCGATGGATTTTGCATCGGTAATGCTCAGGCTGAAATAGTACCGGCTTCGCCAACTTGTCCGGCAGCAGCAGGATTTCGCATGAATGTGTATGGCTCAGCGGGTAACTTTGGTTTCTGCCCAATGGACTTTGGAGCAGACGTCGGTGAAGTGATTGAGGTGTTGCTCTTTGATGGTAGCTCAGCATTGTTCTATGTATATCCTGGAACCTGGCAATTTCAGGGTGCATTTTCAGGACCTTTTCCGCCCCAGGATCTTGCTCAGCCTTGTGCTCCAGATAATGCCACTGTCCTACCCGTAGAGCTGGTCAGCTTGCGCGCTGCTGCGACCAGTCGACAGACGGGCTGGTTGACGTGGATTACAGCTACGGAAACCGAGAACTCGCACTTCGAGATCGAGCGCTCTACCGATGGTCAGCGCTGGCGTCAAATTGGCCGGGTAGAAGGCTATGGTAATAGCGATGTGGCCCGCAACTATCAATTCGAAGATGTTCGTCCGGGTTCGGGTATCAACTACTACCGATTAAAGCAGGTAGACTATGATGGTGCATTTGAATACAGCCATGTTGTATTTGCTGATATGAAGTCGGGAGATGATCGCGATTTGAGCATTTTCCCCAATCCCATTGTCACAGAGACCATTACCCTTGGTTTTAGCGGTAATTGGGGTGTGAGCGAGGCTACAGATGTACGCATTTACGATTTACATGGCCGTGTGGTGGCCGAATGGCAAGATCTGGCCTCCATCAGCCAGACGATTACACTACCCACACTAGCTGCTGGCGTGTATACCCTCGTTGCCGAAGGCGGCGGAGAGCAGATTGCGGAGCGGGTAGTGGTGCGCTAAGCAGCGAATTGATCACGGAAACGATATACAAAAGCCAGCGGAGGAATTCGCTGGCTTTTGTGGTTTGGGAGTATAAGTTTATTGCTAAACAAATGTGTTCTATAAAGTATTTGATAGTTCTGCAAATTTAGTTTTTGAGTCTCATTCCTAGCCTAAATATTCATAGTTTGATTCATTGTACCTATATCGGCTGTAGCTTTATCGTAGCGGTTCTCTTTGTATCATTTATCTTTTTTGGATGTGCCAAGGATACTAAGAAGCAGAAATTTTGGATCCCAATTGATAAATTGGCACTGACAACTAATCCAAAAGATGGAACGAGTCTGGAAATCATTGATGATACTACTAGAATTTTAAGATACCGAGAAGATACTGTCGAAGTTGTTGAGTTATATAGATATGAGTTGACCGAAAATGGTTTGCGAGAGCGACGCTGTTATTATCCTGGGAGTCTATTGATGATGGTGGAAAACTTCAATAGTCAGGGAATTAAAGACGGAACGACTACAACTTTTTACAAAAAAGAAGGCTGTATAAATGTGCAAGGACATTATAAAGACGGCGTTGAAGACGGTCAGTGGTTCTTCAATTACCCCAACTGTATGAGGCAGCTGTCAGTGGGCTATGTTGATGGAGTCCACACTGGCAGAGATACCTTTTTTAGGGCGGATGGAACCCTTGATCTGATTATGAAGTTTGTCAAAGATATTCCTGTAGATACGGGCCTGTCATATAATGAATCCGGTGAATTAGAGCATTTACTGATCTTTGAAGATGGAGCCGTAACAGATTCCATAGATGTTAACTCAAATGCAAGTGCAAATTGATGAAGGGAATAGTTGCTGTTATTGTTTTACTGGCAGGCTTGTTGTCTTTTGTGAATGGGCAAGAGTAGGGTGCTTTGGGTTTGGATCTTTATTAATTATCACTTATGGTCGTAAATAATCTTAAACTACCATCGAAGCTTGTGCAGCTTGCGAAAAAGGGGCAATGGCCCCCTGTGCTGAATCAGAATAACTTTGCTAAGATCAGTTACTCTTCCTATGCTGAGGAAATGAAATTTGCAAATATTGAGGAGATCATTGGTTTAACGAAAGACCTAATTTTAATAAGCAAAATGCCTCAAGGTAAATATTATGGTTTAACATCTGATTTTGTTGGAGATAAAAAGATTGACGGGCTGTTGAGAGTCGATAAAGCTATTGTCATTGCGTACAATAGCGAAGAAGAGTTTGTGTGCTTAGACTATAGCGAAAATGATGAATGTCCGATGGTTTCGATGAACGCATGGGTGGTGAATGAATGTCGATGGGTCGTTTTCGCAAATAGCTTCGATGAATTTTTAGAGAAGATTGCTTAATGATTAGTTTTTTTGATATCCTTTTTGTTGAAATATGAATAAGCAAAAGTTCATTGATCATTTTATCATGTGCTGTGAAGCTATGGATGTTTCGGAAGGTGATGCTGTTCGAGCAGATTACGAGATCGAACTATGTTATGAAGAGGGTAAGAAAAAGAACACAATAGATGACATGGTACGATTAGCATACTATAGTCAAGTTGATTTTTCTCAGATAAAGAAATTTGATCAAGTCATGTCTGTATTGGCCGTGGTAGAACCAAAATTTCCGCTCTGGATTAGAGTTATATTGACTGAGAATTCTGCTGATTATCTAAAAATCAAGTTGGAAGTGAGTATGCGGTTCCGAAATCCGACTCAGTTGCACAATCAGGAAGCGGGGTATCCGCCTTTTGCAGGAAATTTTAGAGTTTAGAAAATATGGGGCAATGTTCAAATTTAGCTGAATTATCTAGAAAAAAAGCCCAATGATAGTAGGAGAAAAGTCTCAATTTGCCATTGACTACGAATTCACTGAAGGTGAACGGTATGGTAAAATTACTCTTTGGATAGGAGGAATTGCTTTAGCTGGAGATGATCTCGATTATGTGTCATATTTTAGTGAAAAATGGTGGGTTGTGTTGGAACCTCATGAGTTTTTGAATTTTCAGTATGCTGATCTAAGTCCTTTAGAGATCATAAATCGTGTTCTTTATCTTTTGTCTGAAAAAAGCAATACTTCCCAAGATTACCTTGTTAAATGCTCGGGTGGATTTGATAAATGTTTTTTAGTATGTTTTATTGAGGGAGGCAAGGTTTACTTCGTGTGGACTAAAGACTCTAATTTAGATGAACTAAACGAATCTAGAGTTTTTATGGCGAGTCTGAGGTTCGCCGATTATAGAAATACATTGTTGGGATTTGGCCAGCAACTTCCTTTCGTAAAATTTCCGACTCCGATTTGATCAGAATAAACAACTTGGGCTTAGAATATTTCAATTTCTAATAATAGCTTCATCAAGAAGCTCGTTCAAATATTATCGAAGGCCTCGTGTTGAGAATGAAGAAGATCTCGATTTGTTTCTGATTTCTTTAACAGCGTGCCAAGAAGGATTGGAATTAGGTCTGTTGATAAACTTCTAATAGATCTTCATGGCTTATACAATTAGTGTATGAATAACTATTTGTCAGTGCTTTTTATTTCGTACTTTTTATTTGTGTGCTCATTTGATGGGGAGGCACAAATGAATCAAGTACAATGGGATACTAGTTATGTTACGGGACTTAGAAAGGTTGTTGAATCAATAGAATTGACATCAAATGATAGTTTATTTGCAACATATATTTCATATTATTCAAATGGCAATATAGGATACTTGGCTTCTAAGTCAAACAGTAAATTACACGGAGGCTACTTCTATTTTAATTCAGATGGTACTCTTCGCATGTATTCTCTTTATGATCGCGGAGATTTAATAATATACAGAATGCATAGTTTTGATTTTATTGAAACTTGGCATGTAAAAGACGGCAAAAGGCATGGGCTGTATGAAAAAACTGATTATGAAGGGAATATTATAGAAGAGGGATATTTTGAGGATGGAATTTATTACCCTAAATAGCTTTAAAGGTGACCCGCAACCGAACCATACCAGATAGCGAAATAGATGCGCCAGACCCCAATGCATTGCTCAGTGGGACAAGTACCGGGGTAGCCGACTACGTATCGCCACGTTTGTACGAGCTGACTAACCACCTCGGAAACGTCACGATTATCTTCTCTGAGGAATTAGACAGCTATAACAATCTATACCGTCGCAGTGGAGACCCTTATTTCTTCACCGCCCCCACCATCCGCCGCTATCGCGAGTATACGCCCTTCGGACTCGATATTGAGCAGACAGCCAACTCGCCCTACAATACCACCGGCAGCTACCGCTACGGCTTCAACGGCACAGAGTCGGATGAAAACAACGAGTTTGGCGCCGCCACCCACTACGATTATGGCTTTAGGGTGTACAACCCGGCGATTGCCAGG
>JBCDFE010000012.1:0-31429 GCA_039178745.1 Bacteroidota bacterium
AGTTAAAGCTGGCCAGTATTTTGCGCTCGCCATAAGTCTTGCTGATGTTGTGGGCTTCGAGAATTTTCTTGCCCAGACGCCTCCCTTTGATCTCTATTTTTAGCTCTTCTTCCCGCTTAAAGCCACCGACTTTATCGCGTAGTTCGGCGTATGCATCGACCCGACTTTTAGCTTTGGTGCCCCTGGCCTTTGGCATGCGCCTGACCCACTCCAGCTCTCGTTTCAGGCGCTTGGTGTCCTTGTCGTGTTCGGCAGCAGCTATCTCATAGCGCGTAGCTTTTTTTTCTAGGTATTCGCTGTAGTTGCCCGAATAGCGGAATAGCTGCCCTTGGTCCAGCTCTACGATTTGGTCGCAGACGCGCTCCAGGAAGTATCGGTCGTGGGTCACCATGAGCAAGGTGACTTTAGCCTGGCGCAACCAGTCTTCCAGCCACTCGATCATATTCAGATCCAGGTGGTTGGTTGGTTCGTCTAGTATGATCAGGTCGGGCTCGTCTATGATCATTTTGGCCAGCGCTATACGCTTGCGTTGACCGCCAGAGAGGGTGTCTACAGGCTGGTGAATATCGCTGATGTTGAGTTTGAAGAGGATCTCCTTGATGCGCGCTTCGGTATCCCAGGCTGCTAGCTCATCCATTCGAGTCAGCAGTTTTTGCAATTGATCTTGCTTGTTGGGCAACAATAGCGCTGTTTCATAATCGCGCACCAGCCTAACGACCTCGCTTTCGCTATTGAATACGGCTTCCAGCACGGTCGCATTCTTCCTAAATTGCGGATCCTGCGGCAGATAGGCCAGACGTGCATCCTTGTGTACGTATACCTTCGCCCCCACGCCCTCTGGCAGGTCTACTCCTGCGGCCACGCGCAGCAGGGTGCTTTTTCCCGTTCCGTTTTTGGCCACTAGCGCCACCTTAGCTCCCTTATTGATGGGGAGTTCTATCTGGTCAAAAAGAACTTTTTCACCGTAAGACTTGGAGACATTTTCGAGTTGAAGGTAAATCACATGGCGAAAATAAGGTTTCCTCTTTTACTGATTAGCTGCCCTTCGTTCTTCCAGTATATTCGGATTCATCTGCACCGCCTTGTCTATATATTGCTGACCGGTGAGCTGGTCGCCCGCCTGGTAGTAGGCCGTGCCGAGATCATACCAGGCACCAGCTTCGTCAGGCCTGACCTGAGCCGCTCGTTCAAACCACGAAATAGCTCCCTGCGGATTTCCGCTGACACCGACAATGACACCTTGCAATCGCAAGCTGGGGTAGTGGCTGGAATCCAGCTGGAGTGCTTGGTCTATATAGGCCTGGGCTTGATCGAGATCGCCTCTGTTTTGACCGGCATCTTTGGCCGCTTCGGAGAGGGTGGTCAGTAAGTCGCTGCGTATTTCTGGTGAATCGTTGTCGAATTCGAGTGCGCGTTGCAGATAAGCGATGGCTGTGGGGTAGGACTTCCGCAGGTAGGCTGCTCTCCCGCGCAAGAAGTGTGCCGACTTGTAAGTAGGATGAATCTCGATAGCCCGATCCAGGTGCTGCTCGGCTTCTATGAGCCAGCGGTGATTGGGTACCTGCTGGGTCTTGGGCAGTTGCAGGTAGCTATCGATTTTCACGCCCCCTGCCGCATTTTGAAGTTTGGCGCTATTGGGCTGGTTTTCGACATCGAGCGTGAAGAGGGTGTAGTTGTCTTTCCAGACGGGATTGCGGAATACAGTTCTGATGCTAAAGGCCAATACAACAAAGATCAAAAAATAAGTGACAGATTGCTTGCGCCATGGCGTTTTCAAGCGCTGATAATCACCAGCCACGACCAAGGCAAAACCCACCGATGGCATAAATAAAAATCGCTCAGACATAAGTGTCCCGATGGGGAAGACAACATTGCTGAAAATGGAAAGGCAGATGAAATAGGTGAGGATACCGATACCTGCCAGTTTCTTTTTCCAGGCCAGCCAGCAACCCAGAATGAGTAGGCCAAGCGTGAGCACCAGACCCAATAAAGCCCGGTAGTCTTGCCACCCTTCTACTTCCAGCGATTTGGGGTAGTAATCGTGACTAAGGGTCTGGGGCCATACCAGCAAACCGATGTACTCGAAGAAGGTAGCGGAGATGGTCGCGGTCTTTTCGCTGAAGGTGTAATCGACCCATCGTCCGTTGTCTATTTTGAGAAACGGATTATTCATCAGCTCCCTGGGTGGGCGATTCTCGGCATTGGTTGGTGAGTCTGGTAGTACAGCACTGCGCAAGCCCAAGAATAGTATGGTTGCCAGTAAACAACCGGCCATGTATTTGGTGTCTGACCAGCGGAAGTCCAACTGATTGCCATTGGAAGAGAAGGGCCTGCAAAAAGCGAATAGCCAAAGCGGAATGACCGCCAGAAAGGTGATGGTGTTTTCCTTGGCCATCAGCCCCAGAAAGAACAGTAAGCCCGCGAGGCCAGCGTGCAGCCAGGACCTTGACAAACAGGCTCGCCAGACCAGCCAAGTCGACCCCAGGGCAGCACACAAGGCTACTATTTCATCGCGGCCTTTGATGTTGGCGACTACCTCGGTATGAATGGGGTGGACACAGAAGATGATGGCGATGATAAATGGGATAGTCAAGTCCCAATTTCGGTGTCTCGCTACGGCCACAAAGAAGTGATATAGTAGTAATACGCAAGCTATATACCAGAGGATATTAATGAAGTGGTAGCCAGTGGCATGATCCCCGAAGATTTGATACTCCAGGCTGAACATAGCCAGCGTAAGCGGTCGGTACCTGCCACCTTCGACCAGTTGCTTCTCTTCTCCGAAAAAGCCGTAGAAGCTATCGTGGCTGAATAGTTCGCCCCAGGCGCTCGGTCCCTGCTTGACCAGATCGTTGCTGGTGAGGACGATGCTGTCGTCGAGGGCAAAGTCGTGGCCGAGGGTATTGGCGTAGAGCAGGAAGCATAGCACCATGAGGGCTATGCTGCACCATCGTAGATTAGTATGCCAGGCTTTTGATTTGTTCACGGTATTTGTAGCTTCTCCTCAATAGATTAGACAAGTACGAAGATAGGGTGCCTGGCACTTACTTCTTTGCTGAACGTTTATTTCTGATTAACCTGGCAAAAGATTGGTGCAATATTTTGCTCATTTTGAAAAGTGCTTTTTTATGAAACTCTTTTCTAAGATGCTGGCCATTGGCCTGCTCGTGGTCGCTTGGTTTTGAGGCGGCGATAATGAGATGATAATCGATGAGCTCAATAAAAAAGGGTTTGCACGCAGCTGCGCACAAACCCTTTGGTTTTTGGATTTTTTACGAACAATTACCTCAAGCCCAAGGCCCTTAGCGTAGGCAGATTCATTTGACCTACTGGCAAGTCGTTGTCTTGTTGGTACTTAGTCAGTGCTGCCCGGGTACGATTGCCCATGATGCCATCGGCCGGTCCGGCATCGTATCCGGCCCGGTTAAGGGCGCGTTGTAGATCGCGAATAGATACCTCTGTTACTTCATCTGAGCAGGGCACTTCAGTCCAATCACGGAAGTTGCCTTCTTCGGTTGGGATGTACTTAGTTACAGTCGTACCCGTGGCCGAAAGACTACCCGTAGCCTTGCAAAGACCATCGGTAGGGTCATAGCGGTAGCCTTCGGGGCAGCCAGCGGTGTAGTAAAGATCTGGCATGCCGGAGGGACCTTCGCTAATGCCAGGGTTTACAGGCGCATAACCACTAGGTACAATGTTGCCAGCGCGATCGGGGCCATCGCTAATGGTGTAGGGCAATACCGAGCCTGGTACCTGGCCACCAGCAGCTGGGTTGACCATGAGTGGGTAGCTATCGCTGCCATAGGTGTCTGGCGCCATGATGACACCTCCACTAACCAGGAATGGAGCGCCTCTGAGGCCGCGACGCACTCGGCGAGTTACATTGTCATATTCAGCAGGGATGAGCTCTACACGAGTGTAGGCCTCGCGAGTGACTACACGCTTGGTAACGGTTTGATATTCAGCGGATACTTCGCGCTCAACTACGCGAGCGGGGCTGACCATGCGGCGAACCTGCACCTCGCGGTATTCGCCATCACTTTCGCGGCGTTCGATGGTTGGACCGGCGACCATGATTTGGCGGGCGCCATACTCTGCGGGTTGATAGCTGATGCGTACGCAGTACTCGGTATCATCATCAGATGCACGACCATCGTCGTTGGCGCCAGTAGCCGCTGTGTAGCCATTAGGGCAGGCTTGGGGAATGCGGCGGGTAACTGTAGTAGTCTGGGCTGGCACTTCTACGGCACAAAGGGTGATACAATCCTGGCCTTCGTCGCAGTCGATGGGGCGTGGCTCGTAAGTGAAATAAGATGGCCTGACCTCAATGGTTTCCGTAACGGTTTCGAACTCGCGGGCTACGCGGTCGATCTCGATTCTGGCCTCGCTAGTCAGGTATGGTGGGATGGCACCGACACCTGCCATCTGCAAGAGTTCGCCTGCGCGCTGCTGGGCGGCTTCTATGCCATTGGCATCTATGTAGGCTGAGCTAAATGGACTCTCCGGGTTGTCGGGATCAAATAGGGCGCCCATACCGTCATCGCTGGTATATAGCGATGGTGATGCGTTGAGCGGACTATTGCTGTCGTTGACTAAGCTGTTTTCGTTATTCGGATTGTAGGGGGCATTGGCACCAGTGATGCCCTGGGCGTTGTTGGGGTCGAGCACATTACCATAGTTTGAACTGACCAGGCTTCCGTTGTCTCCAGGGACACCATAGTATAAGTTGGCATTGGTGACTCGGTCAAATTCAGGATTACCGAGTCTGTAGCTGGAACTACCTTCCTCCACAAGCACGCGCTCGGTTACTGTTTCAAAGACCGCCTCTTCTATAGTATACTCGGTATAGGCTGGGCTAACTTCGATGCGGACTTCTTCGGTTCCGTATTCTGCCGGTACTTCGACCAGTCGGTAGGAGGCAGGCTTGACCATGACGCTTTCCGTGTAAGTTTCATAGGCCGGAGCCACTACGCGCAAGGTGGTTCCTCCATCGTAGGTAGACACCTCCTCGGTCACTTCGCGGAATTGTTGAGGATAATAGCAAAGCGCATAGCATTGATCACCTTCGGGCGTGGGCGGTGTTGTAGTCGGGAGCGGAATAGGTTGTGCAAATACTGCGCTAAAAGAGAGGCAGCAAGCCAATAGGCATAGCGAGTTTCTCATATTTTGAGTGTTCGTTGGTTTGTAGAATAGATCTTTTAGCCAAAATGCGACTGCATTACAATATGGTCGTATCTGGCTAACTCCATAGTTTGTGTGTAGTTCACTATGGAGCTTGTAATCTTCCAAACTTGTGATATGATTGATCTTAGGACCACAAGATAAAGAAAGCTCCATTTTTATGGAGCTTGATATGTAGATTTAATGCGGACTTTACTTAATATAGAACTTTTCGGTGATCACCTATCAGTGTCGGAGTCAGGATCAGAGATTTCATCCAGGCTATTGAGCTCAGGCACATCTATATTGAAATCTCTAAGGACCAAATCAAGGATGGGATCTTCCCCTTCTACGTAGCCATGTTTGAGTTTATGACCATAAAAGCCTGCTAGTGTAGCCCAATAACGAGCGGTAAAACCCCCTTTGAGGTCTTTTATGAGGAAATATATGGGTTCACCAATTTCCCGCTCGATCATGCGGATGAGCACCTTGCCTTGAGTTTTGGACATTTTTTTCAGGGGCTCTTCGAAGTCTTCCTTGAGCTCTCTTTGCAGCCTGCGAATGTACCTGCGCCTATCGCGTCTGGACATATTCTGGGTCATGTATTGCACCTCCCGGAATAGGCGAACAGCTTCTATGGCATAGGGATACACCTTGCGCGCATAGTATCGATACTTCCTGTAGAGTTTGTATTCCTCATCATCGGCAAACTGCACTGGAGAGCTTACACTCATTTCATCGAGTTGGGCCATGATGAGGGTATCTCCACATTCATCTACCATATACTGATAGGTCGTACCATCGATGACAGTAGTACCGGTCTGTCCGTATACCAGAGAGGTACCTACCAGCGGAAGTACAAAGAAATAGAGTATCGTTTTCATGTCTGAATCTAAGTTGGCGCCCACACGATAGCGCGGAGCAGTCATGAAAGGTAACGAAAAACTAGTGCCCAAAGATGTTTAACGGACCGTTAAAGATGTAAGCAGTCGCTTTTAAAGGGTGATTTTTAGGGCCAGCTCATCGAGTTGCTCATGATCTATAGTAGCAGGCGCATCGATCATCATATCCCTTCCCTGATTGTTTTTTGGAAAGGCGATGAAATCTCTGATCGAGCTCTGGCCATTCATGACAGCGCAAAGGCGATCGAAGCCAAACGCGATGCCTCCGTGCGGAGGAGCGCCATACTCGAATGCGCCCATCAGGAAGCCGAATTGCTCTTCGGCCTCACGTTCGGTAAAGCCCAACAATTGGAAGTTCTTTTCCTGGAGTTCGCGATCGTGGATTCTGATGGACCCACCTCCTATTTCGGCTCCATTTATGACTAAGTCATAGGCGTCTGCTTTGAGCGACTTCATGGTTTCGTGATCGCCATTGAGCATGCGATCTACTTCTTCCCGCTTTGGGCTGGTAAATGGGTGGTGCATGGCGTGGAATCGCTGGCTGTCTTCATCCCATTCCAATAGGGGGAAGTCGATGACCCAAAGCGGCTTGAAGACATCTTTTGGGATCATGTTGTGGCTTTCTGCGGCGTGTAGGCGCAGTTTGCCCATCTGGGTGCGGCTTTTTTCGGCCTCTCCACTTATGACAAGTAGGAGGTCGCCAGGATTTGCCCCGCACTTATTTGCCCAAGCTGCCAGGTCTTCCTGGCTGAAGAATTTGTCTACACTGGATTTGTAGCTGCCATCTTCGTTGCACTTGACATAAACCAGGCCTTTAGCACCAATTTGTGGGCGCTTAACCCAGTCGGTTAATCCATCGAGCTGCTTTCTGGTGGCACTGGCCTGGCCGGGTACGCAGATGGCCACTACGAGCTCGGCGCTATCGAATACCTTGAAGCCCTTGTTCTGGGCCACATCGTTGAGTTCGGTAAAGGCCATGCCGAAGCGGAGATCCGGTTTGTCGCTGCCGTATAGTCTGATGGCGTCGTCGTATTGCATACGTGGGAAATCGGGTAGTTCGACGTCCAGCATTTCTTTGAACAGGTTCTTGGTTAGCCCTTCGAAAGTATCGAGTATTTGATCTTGGGTGACGAACGCCATTTCGCAGTCGATCTGTGTAAATTCGGGTTGGCGGTCGGCTCGGAGGTCTTCGTCTCTAAAGCACTTGACAATTTGGAAGTAGCGATCGTAGCCAGAGACCATGAGCAGTTGCTTAAAAGTCTGAGGAGATTGCGGAAGGGCGTAGAACTGCCCTTCGTTTAAGCGGCTGGGCACAACAAAGTCTCTGGCACCTTCCGGAGTAGACTTGATGAGGAAGGGCGTTTCTACCTCTACAAAGTTTTGCTGGCCTAGATAGGCTCTGGTGGCCAGGGCGAGTTTTGACCTGAAAATAATGTTGCGTTGTAGTGGTACCCGGCGCAGATCGAGGTATCGATATTGCATGCGCAGCTCGTCGCCTCCGTCGCTTTCTTCCTCTATGGTAAATGGAGGAACTTTGCTGGCATTGAGTATTTTAAGTTCTCGGACTAAAATTTCTATGTCGCCTGTTGGACGATTTGGGTTTTTGCTGGCGCGCTCTCTCACTGTACCTGTGGCTTGTACTACCCACTCCCGGCCGAGTTTGGAGGCCGTTTCGGAGAGCTCTGCGGGGGCGTCGGCTTCTATGACAAGTTGGGTTATTCCATATCTATCTCTCAGGTCTATGAAGCTTAGGGCGCCTAGTTTTCGACTAACTTGTACCCAGCCGGATAGCTTGACTTCCTGACCTTTATTTTCCAGGCGTAACTCGCCACAGTGGTGCGTTCGATACATTTGGGCTATAATTTTGAGGCGTCAAAGATAGTTACTTGCCCGATGTAGTCGTATCTATGTGCTAAATTGGGCAATAGTTAAATATTTGTCTGATCCTCAAAGGCATTGTAATTTCACGTCGCTTTTTGAGGAGACTTTTTATATACCAACATCCATTTTATATTTTTACATTCCTCAATCAGCATGTATGCGACCTAAATTTACCAGCGTAATCCCAATCCGCGCATTTCTATTTCTCTTTCTGGCAGCTTTTTTTACGAGTTTCAACCCGTTGAATGCTCAGTTGATCAGGATAGATAATCCTCTTGATTCTGTTGCTTTCTGTTCTGGCAACTTTGTTGACCAAGGTGTATTCAATGGCCCTCACGCAACTGAAGGATCAGATACGCTAACCATCTGTAGCAATAGTTCCGCTATAGATCAGACGCACATTCAGTTGGCTTTTCAGCAACTCGAACTAAGGGGGACCATGACCATACACAATGGACCCAATGCCGATGCGCCCATTATTGCCACTTTCGATAATAATACGGCATCGGAAATCTTCTTCATTCAGGCCGATGCCGCCAATCCTTCCGGTTGCCTGACGATCGTATTTACTCCTGATGGCTCTGGTGTAGCAGGTGCTGGGTGGAATGCTGTTATCAGTTGTGTAGCTGTATGTCAGCAAGTTATTGCGAACATAGGCAGTAGCACCCCCGAAGTATCGCCTCCCGATACGGGCTACATCGATGTTTGTTTAGGTGATCCTATCTCGATTGTGTTCGAAACGATCTATCCGCAAAATGGTCTGATCTACGACCAGTCTGATGAAACCTCTTCAATCAGAGTCACCATGGGTGACGGCACTGTGTTTGAAGAATTTAGCATTACACATACTTATCAGGAGCCTGGGGGCTACATCATAGAGGCATTCGTGACGGACCTTAATGATTGTATGAGTTCAAATCTCATTAGTCAGAGGGTCAGGGTTGCCCCTATTCCCGAATTCCAGCTTCAAAATCCAACAGATGTAGTTTGCACCAATGAGCCGTTTAGCCTGAGCGCAAGCACTTCCTTCGATCCCGATGAAACAACGAACCTGTTCGTTTCAACTGGTGAAGAGGCTTTTGGTGGGACCTTGATCTTGGCCGACACGACCTTCCTTCCTGATGGTCCTAATAATCCGGAGTATGAAACTACCCTGGAATACACCAATTTCTTCCCCGGTGCCACCCTGGAGAACATCAGTGATTTGGAAAGCATCTGCCTGGATATGGAGCATAGCTATGTGGGTGATCTGGACATATTTATTGAGTGTCCCAATGGTCAGGAAGTACAGCTTGTAGAATTTTCCAACTTTAATAATCTATTTGCTCAATATCTGGGTGTGCCCATAGATGATGATTCTGACTTGACCCCAGGAGAAGGCTTTGTATACTGCTTCACACCCGAGGCGGACCTAACCTGGGATGAGGTTGTGGATGTCCTGGACATAAACGGGGGAGAGTCTATCCCCGCAGGCGATTACGCTGGTGTTCAGCCTTTAGAAGGACTATTAGGATGCCCTTTGAATGGTCCATGGACCATCCGTGTAGTAGACAACCTAACTGTTGATAACGGTTACATCTTCAGTTGGTCTATTGCCATTAATCCAGATTTGCTGGCCAACGTCGAACGCTTTACCGTAGGATTTGAAGAAACTTTTTGGTCAGAGAGTCCAAATATCACCTCTAACAACGGTAATGACATAGATGCTGTGGGTCTAGGCGCAGGTCCTCAAGCATTCACCTACAATATTGTAGATGAATTCGGTTGTCAGTATGACACTACTCTGCTCGTAGATGTGCTGCCCTTGAGTGACCCCGAGTGTTATGAATGTCCACCTCTGTTGGCTGAGGAAACGGCCACCTTCAATGGTGCGCCTGGAGATATAATTACAATCGGCTTGGAAGAAGCAGACAGCAGCTTTCCGGTGCCCTGGCAAGTAACACCATTGGCTGAATTCAGCAATGAATTATATCCAGGCATGATGATCCCTTACGAATCTTCCGTGGTGGTGTCTACTATAGCGCCAACAACGGTCACCGATGGTGCACAAGATATTGTTTCGGTATGCGTCGACATAGAGACAGCTGCCACCGGAGATGTACAGCTTTTCCTACGTGCGCCCAACGGAACCCTCTTGCCGCTATCGACTAATAATGGTGGATTCGGATCCGACTTTACCGGAACTTGCTTTACGCCCGATGCAACTACAAGCATTGCAGACGGCACGGCACCATTTACAGGAGACTTTCAGCCTGAAGGAGATTGGAGTTCGCTAAACGGTAGCCCTATCAATGGTATATGGTCTATTGTCGCCTGGGATGAAAATCTCGATGAGGAGGTAGGTCAGTTTATCAATTGGAGTATCACCTTCCGCTATCAGGACGAGCTGACGTATAGTTGGGAGCCAACTGACGGGTTAAGCTGCACAAACTGCCCAAATCCGGAGATAACGCTTGAACCAGATTTCAACCAAACGTATACATTGACAGTGTCCAATGATCGCGATTGCTCTGAAAGCGGGACCGTTACAGTAACCTCTGGCAGCAATCTAGTAGTGGAAGTTGTGGCTAATGATCCGCAGTGTTCAGACCTCGATAATGGCACCATTACGGTCATACCTAGTGGCGGTAGTGATCCTTATTCTATTGTTTGGGATCCGCCGGCTGAAGGTTTCGAATTATTCGATTTAGGCCCCGGACTTTACACCGCTACAGTAACCGATAGTAATGGCGATAGTGTTGTCGTTATGCAAGAACTGGTCGCTCCTGAACCAATCGAACTGGTCGCTACAATTGTAGACGTGGCATGTGCTGGCGATAGCACAGGTTCTATCAGCCTGGCAATAAGCGGTGGTACAGGGCTCTATTCTGTATTTTGGGATGGCGAGTTCGATGCCGATGGCAATTTGGAAAACGTGCCAGCGGGTACCTATTCCGTCGAGGTATTTGACGAAAATGAGTGTAGTGTTACCGAAACTTATACAATAGGCGAACCCGAACCTCTGGTCATTATGGCAGAAGCCGTTGATGTAGCATGTAATGGCGACAGCACCGGTTCGATAGACTTGACTGTTAGTGGAGGAACCGGAAACTACACCTTTATGTGGAGCAATAGTGCCGAGACAGAAGATCTTATGGACATTCCTGCCGGTGACTATACCGTTACGGTAACGGATTCCCTTGGCTGTTTTGTCAGTGAGCTCGGAGCCATAGAAGAGGTTGAGCCCGGATTGGATGCGGCTGCGGATCAATCTGGATATATTACGGCTACAGATGCTTTCGATCCTATTATTGAGATCGAAAGGATTATTATGCAAGTGGATACGATTACCGTTAGTGAGCCATCAGCTATCGAAGTAGACATCAATGTCGTAGATGTACAATGTATAGGTGAGTCTACGGGATCTATTGAACTCCTTATCTCTGGCGGAACGCCCATGTACGACATTAGCTGGAGCATCGACGCCCAGGGCAATCCGCTGACTAATCTGCCCGAAGGTGTGTATAGTGCAACAGTAACTGATGGCAATGACTGTACATTTGAAACCGGCGACATCGTCATTGATGGACTGTCTCAGTTGAATATCGAATTTGAAGCAGTGGATCCGTTATGTAATGGTGATGCCAACGGTATAATCGCCGTAACCGTCAGTGGCGGTACAGAGCCATACACCTACGAGTGGTCTGATAGCGAAGTAGACACACCAACCAGGGATGACTTGACTGCGGGGACTTATGGCCTTACAGTCACCGATGTAAATGGATGTAGCGCTTCTATCGATGGAATCGAATTAATCGACCCACCTCTGCTGACTTGTGAGCTTTTTGTTATTCAGGAACCAGCTATGGGTAACGACGGAAGTATTTTTGTTGTGGCCGAAGGGGGAACCGGCGATTACAGCTACGCCTGGTCAAATAATGGTCCTGACAATGATACACTGACGAATTTGGCACCCGGCACTTACTCGGCTACAGTCACTGATGAAAATGGCTGTACGACCACTTGCTCAGTTGAGTTACAAGCCTTTGCCGTTATTGGCGACTTCGTTTTCAATGATATAAACGGAGATGGTGTTCAGGATATGGACGAGCCGGGCTTGCCCAACCGCACGGTCAATCTGGTCAACCAAGACAATGCCGCTTTCTCTCAAACTACGGTTACTGACGCCGACGGGCGCTATGAGTTTACGGCCATTGCAGGTAATTATATCCTCACTTTCGAGCGTCCTAATGGATTTGCAGCTTCGCCCAAAGATGCTGCCGCTGATAACATCGATAGCGATATTAACCTGGATGGCAGTACCGACCTGATCACACTAGTACCGGACGAAGAGAACTTCGATGTAGATGCAGGCTTCTTTGACCCATGCTTCCCACCAGTCACTTTTGCTGGCATAATCGGCTTTGATTCCGAGGTATGTGGTGCAGGCAATATTCCCGACCTGATCGTCGAATTGGAACCGGCCATTAACGGTGGTGACGGTGAGTTGAATTACCTATGGATGAAGCGTGCTCAGGGAAGTACCCAGTGGATGCCGATACCTAATACCAATACCATCAATTACCAGCCGGGACCAGTATTCGAATCGACTTTCTTCACGCGTTGTGTGCGCCGTGACGAGTGTGTTTACATAGAATCCAATGCCATTCTGGTCACTGTGCGCGATGACGCTGTCGCAAATATCAATGGACCTAGCCTGGTTTGTGAGAACGAAACGGTAAACTTCTCTGCATCAGGTGCAGGTCCAGATGCCCAGTATAGCTGGAACTTTGGTTTTGCGGCTACAGTACCTACGTCTAATCAGCAATCTGTGGACTTGTCGTTCATTTCCTTTGGTTCATTCAACGTCACCTTGTCGGTAACGGAGAATGGATGTACGGCTACCGACATGATGCAAGTGACGGTGACCAACAATCCGAATGTTTGTTCTAACCGCCCCGGATTGGGTAAAACAGACCTGAGTTCGGATCAGCTGGTGACAGAGGTCTTCCCCAACCCTACGGAAGGTCGCACCTGGCTTGAAGTGAATGGCAGTAATGCCTTTGCTGGTCAGCAGATGGATGTGCAAATATTCGATGCTCGTGGTCGCGTAGTTGCGCAGCGTAGACTCGAAGCTATTGATGGCCGAGTGGCTCTCGACGAGTTGACCGATGCTGCACAAGGCATGTACTTACTGCGTGTATTGGTCGGAGATGAAATGAGAACTCACCGAATCGTTGTTAGGTAAACCTGATCATTGGATGAGTTCATAGAAAAAGCCCCATCGGCCGAAGCTGATGGGGCTTTTTCTATGTGTACAGATTCTACTGCTTGGCCAGCAAGTCTCTGATCTCTTTGAGTAGATCAGTTTCGCTGGGGCCGGGATCGGGAGCCGGAGCTTCTTCTTCGGGCTTCTCCGTGACTTTGTTGTAGGTGCGAATAATCATGAACAAGATGAAAGCGATGATCAAAAAGTCGATCACTTTCTGGATGAACAGACCGTATCGTATGGCTGCCCCTTCCGAAACGACCTCTCCGTCTGGGCCTAGTACCGGCTCGCTAAGTGGGTAGGCCAGTTCGCTAAAATCTACGCCGCCCATGGCTTGCCCGATTGGCGGCATAAGGACATCATTGGTGAATGAGGTGACAATAGCGCCGAAAGCTCCGGCTATGATAACGGCAACGGCTAGTTCGAGTACGTTGCCCTTCATGATGAAGGCTTTAAATTCCTGTAGCATAGTGTAGTTTTGATTATTTTGAATTTGGACTTCCGCAGGTCGAAGCATTCCTCGAAAATTTGGATTTCCGAATAACTGCTCTACGCAGTTATTGCCTTTCAGCTCACTGTTGTCTGGTTATAAAACAGTGGGATGTAGGGTCTTTGAAGTTTTGATTGTGTGTGTGAATTTAAGTTTTCGAGTAGACATTGTACCTGCGCAAGTCTAAACTAGAAGCTTTTGACGCCATGGGTTGCATTGAAATCACCTACTGGAGAGCTATTCTGCAAAACGGATATTAGCTATTCAACTCTTTCAAAACCGTGGTATCTTTGCACACTATGGACGTATTTAATCGTGTAGAAGCCCTCATTGAGGAAATTGAAGCCGCCCGGCCATCTGACGCTGAAGCGCTGGAGCAATTTCGCATTCGCTATCTGGGAAGTAAGAATCAGATCAAGCCCCTGATGGGCGAAATTCGCAATGTACCGAACGAGCAAAAGAAAGACTTTGGTCAGTTGATTAATCGGGCTAAGCAGGTGGCCCAGGACAGATACGATGCCCTTCAAGCCGGGCTGGCCGGTGCTGCTGTGGCAGAACAGGCCGCTTCTTTAGACCTGACCGCTCCGGCAGAGCCTATGCCATTGGGTAGTCGCCACCCCATTTCCCTGACTATGCGTCGGATCATTCGCATTTTCGAGCGAATTGGATTTACCGTGGCTGAAGGACCGGAGGTAGAAGACGACTGGCACAATTTTACCGCCATGAATACGCCGGAAGATCACCCCGCTCGCGATATGCAAGATACCTACTATCTGGCGGAAGGGATGCCCCCAGCCAGCGGAGTAGGTGCAGGTGCGGCTATGCTGCTGCGTACGCATACCAGCAGTGTGCAGGCTAGGGCCATGAAAGCTGAAAAGCCCCCCATTCGCATCATTGCCCCCGGACGGGTATATCGAAATGAAACGATCAGCGCGCGCAGTCACGCTCAGTTTCACCAGGTGGAGGGTTTGTACATCTCTGAGAAGGTAAGCTTTGCCGACATGAAGGCTACGCTGTTGCATTTTGCTCGCGAGATGTACGGTGCCAATACAAAGATCAGGCTCAGGCCCAGCTACTTCCCCTTCACGGAGCCCAGTGCCGAAATGGATATCTGGTGGGGTCTGGAAAGCGAGCACGATTATCGCATTACTAAGGGAACCGGCTGGCTCGAAATTCTCGGTTGCGGCATGGTAGATCCGGCCGTATTGGAAAACTGTGGTATTGATTCCGAAAAATATACCGGCTATGCTTTTGGTATGGGCATCGAGCGCCAGGCTATGCTGCTCTACAATATTACCGACATCCGTTTGATGTTTGAGAACGATGTGCGGTTTTTGAGGCAGTTTGTGGGGGTAAGGTAGGGAGATATCTCCATGCGAATTCCCTCTCTCTACATCAAACCCAGCCCCATCTCCGGTCGTGGTGTCTTCACTGCCGAGGACTTGCCAGAAGGTGCAGCTATAGAAATCGCGCCAGTGATCGTTTTATCTAAAGCAGATAAAGCAGCTATTCACCAGACAATTCTGCACGATTACTACTTCAACTGGGGCGAAGACGGCCGTGCTGCTATAGCACTGGGTTATGGTGGGTTATACAACCACGCTGCCGACCCCAATGCCGATTACTACATGGATTTTGACGGGCAGACCATAAACTTCTTCGCCCGTCGCGATATCTCGGCAGGCGAAGAAATTACCATAGACTACGGCGATCGAATCTGGTTTTAAACTACTCTTCCTCGTCTACTATTCCTAGGTTTTCTTTGACCATATCCATGAGGTCTTCCGATTCTTCGGCATAGAGAACGGCATTGAAGACACCAGTATCGAAAACCATCAGAAAGCCATTGGCTTCAGCTACAGCCTCCACGGCTTGCTGAGCTTTTACGACTACGGGTTCGAGTAATTCAGCTCGTCTTTGTTCGAGTCGCTGGGCAGCTTCCTGCTCAAAGCCGAGTAGTCCCTGGCGCTTGGCCTCGACACCTTCTGCCATAAGACGAAGTTGGTTGGGTGAAAACTCATCGCTGGCCTGTGCGGCCTGAAACTCTTGAGCGGAGGCTTCCAACTCTTGTAGTTTTTCTTCGCCCTGGGCAACCAATTGATCGTTGAGCGTTTGCAATTCGGCTTCAGCAGCTGCAGATTCTGGCATTTGAGCCAGAAGAGCGCTGAAATTCAGATGGCCATAGCGTTGCGCCTGTACAGATAATGCCAGAGCAAGTAGACAACAGAAAAAGAATAGTTTCTTCATAAGGCTAGTGGAATAGGCAGATTGATGTGCAACCCGCAGACAGACTAGTAAAAAGGTGAACGATCAGGGAAATCTGCCAACTTAAAGCCTTGGACAAAATTCACTTTTGCGCTCGGCCCGCAAATGTAAGGAGAATACCCGAGCCTAGCGGGTTGGTTTTGAGGTGAAGAAATTTTTTAAAACAAAAAATGTTTAATTTTTGTATTTTTAAAACAAATTCTATTATTTTGTAGTGCAAATAGATGGATATGAAAAACTCTACACATCCGGTACAATACCACATCCGGGCAGTTTTGCTCGCTTACTGGTCTCGTGTAAAGCGGCAGTTTACGAGTCCTTGGACAAAGTTGGTGTTCTTACTAAGCTTGGCGGTACTTCTGACACAACAGAATCTCTCCTTTGGATTGAGCATGCATACCGGGCATTGGTTTGACTCTAGTGCTACCTCTGTTGCGAATCCAGCTTCGTATGTACCTGGTGAGAACGTATCTCTGCTCACCACCAACCAACAAGCCGTAGAAGAAGATAGACGAAGAGCCGATCCTCAGCATCGCCTCCGCCTTGATTACATAGATACTTACAGATCAATAGCCGAGGCTGAAATGCATGAACATGGTATTCCCGTAAGCATCACTTTGGCTCAGGGACTGCTGGAAAGCGGTTCGGGGCAATCTAGTCTGGCGCAGCGGGCCAATAATCACTTCGGAATCAAGTGCTTTAGCCGGACGTGTAGCCGCGGTCATTGTACCAATTTCGACGATGATACGCACAAGGACTTCTTTATAGTATACGATTCTCCGGAAGATAGCTACGCCAGCCACAGCAGAGTGCTGAAACACAGGCGATATAGTTCATTATTCGATTTGGCTATAACAGACTATCGGGGCTGGGCACGAGGACTGAGCGAAGCTGGATATGCTACAGACCCTCAATATGCCAATAAGCTCATCCGCTTGGTAGAAGAATACGATCTCAATCAGTACGATCTGGCCAGATGATACCCGTGTACGATCTGATCTGGACAATCAGGTACAAGGTTTTTTATATTTTTTAGGTTTGACGTTTTGAGTGTGGATGCCTGCTTCTGAGAAGGAGTGGGCTCTTTTTTTAGATTAGCTATTCCATCCAAAATATCTACTCAGATGTAGGTAGATTTGTATCCCATTAAATGAGTACACTTGACATACTGAGTTGGGTAGCTACCGTCTGTAGTTTAATCTATGTCGTATTGGCTGCAAGGTCCAATATTCTCTGCTGGGTTTTTGCAGCTATCGGTTGTGCTATATGGGCCTATGTGAGTTATGAGAGTCGTTTGTATTCAGATGCTGGGTTGCAAGTTTTTTATATCGCTACAGCTGTAGTTGGCTGGATCAGTTGGCAGAAGAATCAGCGAGGAGCAACAGCCCAACTGCCGGAAGTTAAATCCATGACCATGAAAGACCATCTGACCATCTGGCTGGTCGGACTGCCTTTGGGCTATTTGCTGGGCCATTATTTGGGCGAGCACTGGGGGGCAGTGGCTACCTACTGGGATGCATATACCACAGTTTTCAGTGTCATAGTAACTTTTGCGGTGATTAGCCGGCGACTGGAGAACTGGCTATACTGGATAGGCATAGACGTTGTAACGGGGGCTCTCTACTTCAGTCGTGGGCTAACTTCTTTTGGGATCGTCATGATCGTTTATACGGTTGTTGCCATATTTGGATATATCGCATGGCGCAAGGAAATGATCGATGGACTTATAAGAGATGAAAATTGATTAGACGAAATCTAAATAATTTGTTGTGGGCTCAACTCCTCAGCCATATTTTCGAAGATTGACGGCCATAATTGTATTTTTGCAGAATATTTACAATTGAGTATGAAAACCTGCACACAAGCACGTAAATTGTTTGTTGTTCAAGTAGATTCTACCTCAATGAAACTTGTTCACGTCTAGCCATTTGCGCATGATAAACCATCTAATCAAACGAAGCTACGGACCTCTGGTCGTACTAACGGTTCTCTTGAGTCAGTCTCAAGCTGCTACTGGATGGGGTAATTTCTTACTGTATGGCCTGGGCGGCATAGCAGTGTTGTTGTTTTTCTTTTTCCTGACGAGCGTGGCCGACAATCTTCTCGTTATAGAGTCAAAGGCCGTTGGAGCTGATAAGACCGGAGCCAATCTGGGGCTTTTCCCGCGTTTCAGAGAATTGTTTGGCCGTCGAAAGCCAGATTATCTGCTCGAAAAGCACTTGTACGACCTTAAGAAAGGATACGATCTTCCTTTGGAGGGAGAGGCTGCCGATGAAATAGAAGAAGCTGCAAAGGTGACTAGATATGCCATTCAGCCTACGAACTTCATCGGTCTACAGCCCATTCCCAAAATGCTGGTTGCCGTTGGAGACTCTGTAAAAGCAGGAGATCCCATCTTTTTCGACAAGAAAATGGACCGCATCAAGTTTGTGGCTCCCGTCAGTGGTGAAATCATTGAGATAAAGCGTGGGGCCAAGCGATCAATCGTAGAAGTGGTCATTTTGGCCGACAAAGAGCAGGTTTCTAGAAAGTACAGCTTGCCAGACCTGGACGGAGATCGCCAGGAATTGGTAGACTTTTTATTGGAGAGTGGTGCCTGGCCTGTACTCAGGCAGCGCCCGTATAACGTGATAGCAGACCCGGATGTAGCACCAAGAGATATTTTTGTTTCTACTTTCGATAGCGGCCCACTAGCGGCGGATTTCAGTTTGTTGGTGAAGGGGCGAGAAGAGGCCTTTCAAAAAGGTCTCGATGTG
This sequence comes from Bacteroidota bacterium, assembly GCA_039178745.1. Classification (GTDB taxonomy): domain Bacteria; phylum Bacteroidota; class Bacteroidia; order Chitinophagales; family Saprospiraceae; genus Neolewinella. Next base: position 18,703 of record JBCDFE010000012.1, read on the forward strand.
CTAAATAGCCTGACCGACGGCCTGGTTTATCTAGGACTGGATGGTCGCGACGAAGAAGCACCTGCTGACGCTTATGCAGAAGCAGAAGGTGTGGAGAAGCGCTACTTTAGAGGAAAGCATCCTGTCGGTAATGTTGGGGTACAGATCCACCACATTCACCCGGTCAATGGAGTAGATAAGGTCTGGACCGTTGGCGTAAATGGTGTGCTCTTACTGGGTGAGTTATTCCTGAAGGGTCACTACAACAGCAGTCGGGTGATTGCACTGAGTGGTACACCACTGGATGAACCCAAGCACGTGCGTACCTACTTAGGAGCTAATGTAGGCGAATTGCTGGACGGAAGAGTAGAGGGAGGTCTGGCAGGCAACCGAATCATAAGCGGTAATGTGCTTTCCGGCAATCAAAGATCTGCTGATGGTTTTATCGACTTTTTCGATAGTCAGCTCACGGTACTACTTGAAGGAGATAAGCCAGAACTCTTTGGCTGGCTGTTGCCCCTGAAAGCCAGGCCATCCATTTCACCTACCATTCCAAACCTGGCAGGTAAAATGGAAGCGACAACGAACACCCATGGCGAGAAAAGAGCATTTGTTGTGACCAACGACTACGAGTCGGTCATGCCCATGGACATCTACACCCAGCAACTGATGAAGGCCATTATGGTCAACGATTTCGAAGGTATGGAAGGCCTGGGAATCTATGAGCTGGTAGAAGAAGATGTGGCACTTGCTGAGTTTGCCTGCGTATCCAAGCAGCCTTTGCAACAGATTCTGCGGCAGGGACTCGATGTCATGCGCGAACAAAGTTGATCTTCCAAGTGTGAATACAAAAGCACCAACAAAACTCTTACAAGAAAATTAGGCTACGGCCATCGAAGAAAAAACAGGTATGAAACTTCACGATTTCTTCAAGCGTATCGAACCAGACAAGAGCAACAAGTTCTTGCATACGACCTACGACGCCTTCTATACCTTCCTGTTTCAACCAGGTGAGGTGACTCATGGAGGTGTACACGTCAGAGACGGCATGGATTTGAAGCGACTCATGGTACAAGTTGTACTGGCGCTACAGCTCTGCTATCTATTTGGTACCTGGAACATTGGGCATCAGCATTTTGTAGCCCAGGGACTACACGAAGGGCTGCTCGAAGGCCTGCATCTGAAAATCGCGTATGGTCTGATCAAGATCATCCCAATTTTCGTCGTGACCCACGTTGTCGGCTTAGGTATAGAATTTATCTATGCAGCCAATAAGGGGCATGCAGTAGAAGAGGGTTTTCTGGTCTCAGGTGCATTGATACCACTCATCATGCCACCCGATATTCCTTTGGTTTGGTTGGCTGCGGCTGTAGCTTTTGCCGTTGTTTTGGGTAAAGAAGCTTTTGGCGGAACCGGTATGAATATCTGGAACGTAGCCCTGCTGGCTCGGGTCTTCATATTTTTTGCCTACCCAACATCCATCATTGGTGATGAGGTTTGGGTAGCTGGCATGGAAAATATCGGTAGTGGCGTATTTCAGTCTCAGGAATACGGATTTGTCTATGGCATTTTTGACTCCATATTTGGCGCAGCAGGCTGGAGTACCTTCGGTGAAGGAACAGTCATGGCCGCTGATGGCTGGACCGGAGCAACCCCTCTAAGGCTGGCAGCAACTGGTGGATGGGAAAACGTTACTGCCAATTACAGTGTCTCTCAGATGTGGTGGGGCGTCATTCCCGGTTCTATCGGCGAGACCAGCAAGCCACTCATCATTATCGGTATGATCTTCCTGATGGTGACCAAGATCGCCGACTGGCGCATTATAGTAGGCGGTCTTCTGGGCTTTGTTGCCTGCGGACTTTTCATCAACGGCTTGGCACCCCCAGCCAACGAGATTACAGAAAACACACCGGCCATCTTCCAGTTTATGGCCATTCCATGGTACTACCAGATGATCATGGGAAGCTTCCTGTTTGCCATTACCTACATGGCTACTGACCCGGTTTCGGCTACGAGTACGGCCAGAGGCAAGTGGATATACGGCTTCCTGATTGCCTTTATCGGGCTGATCATTCGCGTGCTCAATCCGGCCTATCCCGAAGGATGGATGCTGTCTATTCTCTTACTCAACACCTTTGCTCCCTTGATCGACCACTACGTATACGCCGGCAATATGAAGCGCCGCCTTAAGCGAACCACCCAGATGGCCAAGGTGCGCGAAGAGTTGATCACGTCCAAGCAGCAAACAGGCTCGGAAATTCTTTCGCCACAAAACGCATAAACCCTAAAATTTGAGAACTTTCAATAGATCGTTTTCAGGATAAAAAGTGTTATGATTTAGACTTCCGCAGGTAGATTGTTCTCCAAAAAAGCTACATAAGATTTTACGCCTTCACCGAGAACTGACCACCTGCGGAAGTACAAAAAAATAAGACCATGAGTACCAGATATGTCTACACCTTCGCCGGCCTAATGACGCTAGTCGCAGCTGGCGTGTTGGCTGGTTTGCGGGAGTCTACCGCCGAGATAGCCGCGAAAAATGAGGACATTTTCAACAAGCGTGCTATTCTCTCTGCCGTAGCAGATCCACTGGCTGCACAAGGGTTCAATGTAGACGAGTTGAGTGGTGAAGATGTGCTGAAGTTTTTTGAAGACAATGTCAACAGCCTGGTCGTAAGTGCAGCTACTGGTGAGCAGGTTGAAGGCATGACAGTAGATAGTGTAGACTATGTGGCGGAGATGCGCAAGCCTGCTGAAGAGCGGCAGCTGCCCCTATACCGGATGGATATAGGTGGTGATAACTACACTGTGATTTTCCTGCGCGGCAATGGACTCTGGGACGCCATCTGGGGCAACGTGGCCCTTTCACCCGATTTGAACACAATAGCTGGTGTTACCTTCGACCATGCCGCCGAGACTGCAGGTCTGGGCGCTCGGATCAAAGACGATGCCAAGTGGGTGGCCCAGTGGCAAGGCGAACAGATATATCGCGACGATGAATTGGTCGGTGTGCGTGTGGTTAAAGGCGGTGCTTTGCCAGACGATATACACGCAGTCGACGGCCTGACCGGTGCAACGATCACCGCCGATGGGGTAGAAGCTATGCTGGACCAAGGTCTGGCTGCTTACAAGCCCTATTTAAACACTGCAAGACAATCAAAATAAACCCCTCCTAGTCTAAACGAATAATCATGGCAGAAACAACCGCCCAAGCAGCTGTAGAAGCTCCGGTAAAAAAGAAAGAAGCCACTTTCGCCTTTGGCAAAAAAGAGCGGGTGCTGATCACCGATCCGCTACTAGATAATAACCCCATTACCATCCAGGTATTGGGTATTTGTTCGGCCCTGGCCGTAACGGCACAGGTCGTACCGTCTTTGGTGATGTCTGTAGCTGTAGTGTTTGTATGCGCTTTTGCCAATCTATTTACGTCCTTGCTGCGCAATGCCATTCCCAAGCAGATTCGCCTGATCGCCCAGTTGGTGATCATTGCTACTCTTGTAACGGTAGTAGAGCTTGTCCTGCGTGCTGCGTCTTACCCCGTATATCGGTCGCTATCAGTTTATATCGGATTGATCATAACCAACTGCATTGTGATGGGTCGCCTGGAGGCCTTTGCTATGGCTCAGAAGCCCTGGAAGTCCTTCCTCGACGGTGTCGGTAACGGCTTAGGCTACGGTCTGATCTTGGTTGCTGTTGCTGTAGTGCGTGAATTTCTAAGTAATGGTACGCTATTTACAGGGAGTTCTGTCGCTCTGAATATTATTGGTGACGGTAGCGAATTCTGGATCAATACAACCGCCGAGTCTGGAATCGGAACCTGGTTTTCCTGGTATCAAAATAACGGCCTTATGGCTCTGTCGGTCTCCTCTATGTTCGTCATCGCTGTTTTCATCTGGATACAGCGGGCTAAGAATCCAAAACTGGTCGACATCAGCTAAATAGAGAACCAAAAGCGAGTCGACCTACTATGGTCGACGCAAAAAAGAAACAAATGGGAGAGTTCTTCAATATCTTCATAGAAACAGCCTTCATCGGCAATTTGGTCTTGGCCTATTTTCTCGGCATGTGCTCTTATCTGGCGGTATCTAAGTCACTGAGTACGGCTTTTGGCTTGGGCTTGGCCGTCATTTTCGTTTTGGGTATCACTATGCCGATCAACTGGTTGATCTACAATGTGTTGCTTGTCAATTTCGAGTTGGAATTTTTGCGCTTCATCATCTTCATATCGGTTATCGCCTCTATGGTGCAGCTGGTGGAAATGATTGTAGAGAAATTTAGTCCGAGTCTGTATGCTGCGCTGGGTATTTTCCTGCCGTTGATCACGGTAAATTGTGCTATTTTGGGTGGATCGCTATTTATGGTGTCTCGAAACTACACAATGGGGCAGTCTATTGCGTTTGGGTTAGGCGGAGGCTTTGGATGGTTCCTGGCTATTATTGCTATTGCGGCCATTCGGGAAAAGATCAGATATAGCAATGTACCACCTGCCATGCGCGGATTGGGCATGGCTTTCCTGCTGACCGGACTGATGGGCTTAGCCTTTTTGGGGCTCTCTGGCATCGATCCGGCAATCTTTGGTGGCTGGAACCCACCGGAATAAGCACCTGTTTAATCAAACCCGTAAAACTTAAAAAGTAAGAATCATGGTAGTCCTTTGGGCAATCGTCGTTTTTAGCATCATCATCGCTGTATTAGTAGCTATGCTGCTGTTTGCGCGCAAGAAGCTCATCCCACAAGGTGAGGTCAAGATCGTCGTAAATGGAGATGAAGAAAATCCATTGATGGTACAACCCGGCTCATCGCTGCTGAATGTACTTTCCGATAAATCTGTATTCCTTCCCTCGGCCTGTGGAGGTGGTGGCACCTGCGCCATGTGCGAGTGCCATATCGATGCGGGTGGCGGCGATGTGCTGCCTACTGAGCTCAACCACCTGACCCGTCGTGAGGTGGCAGAAAATCTGCGCCTGGCTTGCCAGGTGAAGGTGCGTTCGGATATGCAGATTCGTATACCGGAAGAGATCTTCGGTATCAAGAAGTGGGAGTGTACAGTCAAGTCTAACTACAACGTAGCTTCTTTTATTAAAGAATTCGTAGTAGAGCTGCCTCAAGGAGAGACCATGGACTTTGAGTCTGGTGGTTATATCCAGATCGATGTGCCTGTAGTTACTGTCGACTATAAAAACATGGACATCTCTGCCCACCCAGAGCATCACGGAGATGATCCCAACAAGTTCCAAAGCGAATGGGACAAGTTCGGCCTGTGGGATTTGAAGATGGTCAATGACGAAGAGCAGTTTCGTGCTTACTCTATGGCCAACCACCCCGCTGAGGGCAACATCATCATGCTCAACATCCGTATTGCTACCCCACCTTGGGATAGAAAAAACAATGCCTGGATGGATGTGAATCCCGGCGTGTGCTCTAGCTACGTATTCGACCAGAAGCCCGGCGATAAGGTGACGATCTCTGGCCCTTACGGCGAGTTCTTCATTAAGCCTACGGAAAAGGAAATGGTGTACATAGGCGGTGGTGCCGGTATGGCGCCCTTGCGATCGCACCTCTTTCACCTCTTCCACACCCTGAAGACAACCAACCGAAAAGTATCTTTCTGGTATGGTGGCCGTACGCGTCGCGAGCTATTTTACATCGAGCAGTTTCGTGAGATCGAGAAGGAATTTCCAAACTTCAGTTTCCACGTTGCCCTAGACAATCCTCTGCCAGATGATAACTGGCAAGTCAAGGAAAATATCGATGCTGAGGGCGACGGTTTCAAAGGCTACATTATGCCTGTTGTGATGGAGCAATATCTCAACGATCATCCAGAGCCAGAGGAAATCGAGTACTACTTCTGCGGCCCACCATTGATGAATGCCTCGGTCATCAAGGCCTTGGATGACTTGGGCGTCCCTGAGGAAAACATCGCCTTCGATGATTTCGGAGGATAATGAACCATAAAAAATCTCGCTGTATCGCAGCGAGATTTTTTGGTTTAATGGCAGCAGCCTGCGGGCTCGCCTTCTGTGGCCGTACAGTATCTGCCTCGCGACTCTTCGTACCACCGACATCTGCGTTTGTGTCGCTTGTTAGAATTGGAAGATAGCCAAAAGTCGGTTTGTTCTTGGCCGTGAGCTTGGGCACTAATAAAATTTGGAGTGTTGTCTATGACCAGCCCTGGAAAATCGGTTGGATAAACCCACACTGGAATCTGACTGCTTAGCCCGGCATGAGATAACGCGGATCTCAGCTGGACGGTATAGCGGTATTGTTCTCGATCTTCCATGATCAGGATAATTCCTGGTTGTTTGCCTGTCTGGAGACTATACCATAGTGCCTGCCCTATGCTGTTTTTCCACTTATGGGCACGTTCTACCTCTATAGCGTGGGTTTCCGTGATCAGATCGACGCGCCCGCCATGAACGGAAACTTCAGTTTGAGCGCTAAGATGCGTAGCTAAACTGCGTATATAGTCGGCCTCCGATTGGGCAGATAGAGCAGGGCTGATGGCCAGTAATATGAGCAGATGAAAAAAGGAAAAGTTAGCTGATTTCATGATAGTCAAACAGGCTGAGTATGTAGCTTGTTGGGATTGGTACTTATGAGCAGGCATGAGCATACAAATGTGATCTCTCTATCCGGCGGTTGTCATTGGTGCACCGAAGGCATATTCGTCTCCTTGCGGGGCGTCAGGCGCGTAGAGCAAGGATGGATTAAGAGCGAGTCGCCCAACGACACCTGGGCAGAGGGTGTGGTCGTTTACTTTGATCCTAAGGCTATACGCGCAAAAGATTTGATCGAAGTGCATCTGGAGACGCATGCTGCTACAAGTAGACACTCGCTGCGGTGGAAGTACCGATCGGCGATCTACCATCGGTCGGCTGAGGAGGAAAGGGACTTCCGCAGGTCGGTGGCTCAGTTTGCCCAGCGGTTTGATCGCCCATTGGTCACAGAGATTCTTCCCTTTGTTGCTTTTAAACTCAATCAAGAGAATTATCTCGACTACTATAGACGCAATCCCGAAAAGCCGTTTTGTCAGCGCTATATCAGTCCGAAGCTGGATAAACTTCGGCAGCTATACCCCAATTTGGTGGGTTGATTTGCTGATTTGGATCTTATTCGCATTTTCGCGAACACGCGAATAAGTTCGATCAGCTCCATAAAAACAAAGCGGCTCAAAACGCCTTTCCTCTCGTTTTGAGCCGCTATTCGTATATCAAGAGATGTTCAGGTGGTTGGTTGCCTCTGAATCCTCCTAGAGTTACGGGTTTACTTAAGTATGATCTCTTTTTCTTCGACCATTTTGCGCATATTAATCAGTGCATAGCGCATACGACCGAGAGCTGTATTGATGCTGACTTGTGTGAGCTTGGCGATTTCTTTGAAGCTCATGTCGGCATAGTGGCGTAGTATGACCACTTCGCGCTGCTCAGGAGGTAGCGCATCGACTAGTTGACGCACCTTCTCGTGCGTTTGACTGCGAATCATCGATTGCTCTGCATTGGCTTCAGGAGATTGCAGCACATCGAAGATATTGAAAGTCTCTGTTGCACTTACCTGCGGCCTGCGCTTGTTGCGTCTGAATGCATCGACACACATATTGTAGGCAATGCGCATAGCCCACTGAAGGAACTTACCTTCGTGGTTGTACTTGCCCTTGCGCAGCGTATCGATGATCTTTATAAAGACCTCCTGAAATATATCTTCTGCCAAAGACTGATCTTTGACAAATAAATAGATGGAGGTGTAAATTTTCTGTTGGTGACGATTGAGCAGCTCTTCGAATGCGCGCTCAGTTCCCGACAAATACGAGGTGATCAATTGCTGATCATTCAATTGCTTGACGTCCATGACTAACGTTTGTTTTGGGATTTTATCCGAATGTTTACTCTGTAAAGAGTGATTTAGTTAGTGTAGACGTGATGACTTATAAGCAGGTCGAGATTTGATTAGAAGTGCCCTTCAATCATCAAAGGACCCTCCAAAGATAAGGGACTCTCTGGCGGAATGACAAGCCCAGAGCCATCAAAAAAATATTTTAAGCTAATCTTAAGACCAAATTAGTAGTGGCTTCACTACGCTAAAGGCCAATGTTTATTGGGCTTTGAGTGGTGATGTCGCCCAAAAGTCAATATTGTATACGACATCCAAATTTTTGTCTAGCAAATGGATATGACAAGATGTTTTCGTAAGATTCGACCTGCGCAAGTCTAAATTTTACTGGTGCAAAGGCCATTAAGTACGTCCGATCTATCTCACAAATATGACTTCACCCGAACTGTTATCCGAAATCGTATCTCGGGCTATTCATCATTTAGAATGGAACTACGAGCGTGTAGAGCGATGCCTGCTAGTATTTGAAGAAGATCATATATGGATGCGGGAAAATGAAAACACCCTAAGTATAGGTAACCAATTGTTGCATCTCTCGGGCAACCTGCGGCAGTGGGTCTTGCATTCTCTGGGCGGACAAGTAGACGATCGCAATCGAGCTGAAGAGTTTGCAACTATAAATGGTAAAAGTCAGAAAGCGTTGATGGCTGAGCTCAAGTCTGTTGTGGAGGCATGCGTATCTGTAGCCGAGGCCATAGATGAGACAGAATTGATGCGTGTACGAGCAGTGCAGGCGTATACGCTGACGGGCTTGGCGGCGCTGATACATGCGGTAGAGCACTTTAGCTATCATACCGGGCAGATTATTCAGCTGACTAAAATGAGATACAACATCTCGCTAGATTTTTATGGAGGACAAGCCCTGGACACAACGAACTGACGGCAACGATTTGAAAGAAAATGCCATTGAAATTTCTTCGGTTCGATTCTTTAATCCGAAGTCCTAAACATGCTCTAACTTGTGAGCTATAGCAACAGCCTACTGCATGTCGTCTACAATTGTTACAAATCGCCAAGCCTGGCTAGAAAAAATCAGCGCAGAACGAAAGGGAGCGGATCCTCAGGACTTGTTATGGCCGGTGGGTCCGGGTCTATCTGTAGATCCTCATCCTGAGCCACCTCAGAAACCCAAGGGTCCGATCAGGCTTGATTCAGGTTGGCAGATTGGTGCCTATGTAGCTGCAGATAGCGCCGAGATGGCCAATGCCGCTGCATTAGAAGAGCTGAATGGCGGGGTAGAGGCGCTGCTGTTTAGTCTTCATCACCAACCAGACGAGCAAGAGATAGGGCGCCTTCTGGCCAACATCCAGCCAGAGTTTGTATCTCTACACTGCAATTTATTCTACCCAGAAAGGGACCCGTCTGTTTTGTTCAGAGATCTGGTGTTTTTCCTGCGCAGCAAGGGCTATGATCTAGAAAAGGTACGGGGCTCAGTAGACTTCGACCCTCTACTGGATTGGGGAGAGCCGCCCTGGAAGCCGCTAATACGCCTATTGAAATTCGTGAACATATACATGCCCGGATTTAAAGTGCTGCAAGTAAACGGCCGTGCGTTCAACACGGGCCCACAGTATAGTGCTACGGAGTTGTCCCTGATCATTGCTAAAGGTGCAGAGTATCTACATCAGCTCGAACAGCGTGGTGTCGATCCAGGATTAGCCAATCGGCATTTGCAGTTTGCTGTCACACAAGGGACCAACTATTTTATTGAGATTGCGAAGCTCAGGGCGTTGCGCTTGCTTTGGTCCAATGTTTTAGCTGGCTTTGGTATAGAGCAGGGGCAAACCACCATCGCTGCTCATACCGATCCAGAGGTGTTTGAGCAAGACCAGAACAAAAACTTACTCCGAATTACCAGCCAAGGAATGTCTGCAGTAGTGGGAGGAGCCGATATCGTTTTTTTGAGACCACCCGATGCTACGCCTATTGATTTGGATAGTAGTACAGAGTTTGGACGGCGTATGGCACGAAATGTTCAGCAGTTGCTTCGGTTGGAATCTGGCTTCAACGACTTAAACGACCCAGCAGCTGGAAGTTACTTTATTGATGAGCTAACGGAAGAAATGGCCAAAGATGCGTGGCAAAAATTCCTGGATATAGAGCGACAGGGAGGATTTCAGGAAGTGTGATATACTCAAATAAAAACTGCCAAGGAAGTTATGCTTTCCTTGGCAGGTGCTGTAGCTAGATCAAGCTGCTATACTTCTGGATGCAATCTGAGCTTTCATTTTCTTGCGAGCCAGGAAGATCCTGGACTTAACGGTACCAATAGGGATCTGAAGATGATCTGCAATTTCTTTATATTCATATCCATTGCAGAACATAGTAAATGGCACACGGTAAATTTCTCCTATTTGGCCAAGCATACCATACAGCTCTTCCAAACGAAGATTATGTTCTCCTTCATTTGGAATAGTATTGTCATTCTCAATGGCAAAAGAAAAGTCATCTATGGAATTATTCACGTGCTTACGGCTCTTCTTTTTTCTGTAATTGTTTATGAAAGTATTGCGCATGATGGTTGAAGACCAGCTTTTGAAGTTGGTTCCAGCTTTAAATTTGTTGCGATGACGAAATGCTTTCATAGTCGTCTCTTGCATGAGATCCTGTGCATCTTGTTGAGAGCGTGTAAGCTTTAGTGCAAATGCAAAAAGTAAATTTTCAATCTTATTGATGTTGGTTAGGAATTCTTGCTGACTCATTATTGTAGTAATTCTGATTATTTGCAAATCTTATTACAAATGTCATGCCAGAAGTGTAAGTAATTGATTTACAATTATTTGCGATCTATTGCTATATGTGCGGGAGTATCAAAACAGATGCATTGATTATATTTAATCAAAACTGTGCTAGTCGCTTCTATTTGTTTAGCTATGACTAGTGCCAATTCCGAAAGAATAAACGCCGATCTCAATTTTATGAAGTACCTCCTGATCTCTTCTGTTGTTACGGCAGCTCTGGCTAGTTCTAGAAGGTTTGATCAAGCAGGCAGATTTTTTAAATCGGAATATATATTTAGTTGTCGACATCTCCCTTTCGACAGCTCTGTTTTTGGCCAGTGCCAACATCTTAATAGCTGCAATCAATCTGGATCTGGCTTTCGATCAGTTTATGCACGGTACTGAAAGCGTAGGTAATACCCTGCCTAATAGTGTCTTTCCTGCCCTCGAAGTGTTTGTGTTTACGATGATTATCACATTCATCAATTTCCCGTTCTTGAAAGGATCAGTTGCTACTGAAGATGGTGTCTAAATAAGCCAAAGACGCGAACATGACAGCCAGCCAAAGTGTTATGTACACATTAAATAAAAACGAAAAAATTTATGGACTACTTAGGATTTTCGCCCGGCCAAACGGATCAAACCATCAATTCATTGAACAGCTTGTTAGCTAATTACCAAGTGTACTATCAGAATCTCAGAAATTTCCATTGGAATGTATCTGGAGAGAATTTCTTTGATCTTCATGAAAAGTTCGAGGGCTTGTACACCATAGCAAGAGAACGAATTGACGAAATCGCAGAACGAATCTTAACACTACGTCAGCGTCCGATGTCGACATTGTCTGATTATTTGAAAGAAGCCAATGTCGAGGAGTACGGTGAAGTTAGGAATAGTGATGAAATGGTAGAGAAGATTTTAGAAAACCATGCTGTCATTATTCAAAGCATGCGAGATGTACTTCGCAATGCAGACAACATCTCTGATGAAGGTACCATCGATATGATCGGTGGATTCTTGAGTGACATAGAAAAGTCAAGCTGGATGCTTGATGCATGGTTGGAGAACCGTTCTGTTCTTGTCTAAAAGATATTGCTATTCTCCAGCCCCTACACGTAGCTGGAGAATACTTTCCTTGTACAATTATATCTATAGACAACCTGCAATATTGCAGGCTGAAATTTCGGTTTTTTCTTCAATGAAGATGTGAGATCGAATCACATCTAATCTATGAACAATTAATGGCCCAAGACAATTCGTTTGTTTTGGGCCATTTTTCATTTTATGCGCATGCAAGTATCTGTGATCGTTCCCACGCTAAATGAGGTAGAAAATATACTCGAACTATTCCAATATTTTAAAGGTATTTCCGAAGGGCGAGAATTCGAGTTTATAGTTGTCGATGGAGGAAGCAAGGATGGTACTGTTGAGTGTTTATTAAATCACGAGGAGATCGTGTTGATTTGTACTTCCGCTGGTCGGGCACACCAGTTAAATACGGGAGCCAAATACGCCACTGCTCGTTGGTTGTATTTTTTGCATGCAGATACACGTCCACCCATTGATTTTTGGACACATCTAGAAGACATGGATCAAAAAGGATACGAAAGCGGTTGTTTCCGATTAGCTTTTGACGATCCACATCCGCTGCTGCGATTCTGCTCCTGGTGTACGCGAATCGATTGGAATTGTTTTCGATTTGGAGATCAGAGCTTGTTGGTTTCAAAAGAGCTGTTCCATCGGCTTGGCGGTTACGACAATGATCGATATATGCTTGAAGACAACGACTTGGTTGTGCGATTGACGAAAGGTGGCCGGTTTAGCTTACGACCTGCGGAAGTCCTGACTTCGGCTCGAAAATATAGAAAACATGGTCCGGTCTATTTGCAATCTGTTTATTGTTTGCTCTACCTGGCAGATCGATGTGGGCTTTCTCAGAAGTGCTTGCTCAAGCTTTACCGATATTTGATTAGGCGACCTTCTTTAAAAGCGAACGAACAAGCAGGTGCTAGCGGTACTCGGCTTCAAAGAATTGGGGGTAGCCAGCTATAGACCGGGCACCCAGTATTTCTCGGTAGTTGGACTGAGATACCGCATACATGTTAAAGCCAAGGAGGTCTGCATCGAGCCAGTCATCTGCA
>JBCDFE010000013.1:0-31403 GCA_039178745.1 Bacteroidota bacterium
AGCATCCATAAAGTGAGTCCGGCCAATCTTGACCACGTCCTTCATCTCTTCAGATTTGGCCTTTAGGGTGTCGCGCAGCTGCGCTATGCCGGGCATGGTCGTTTCGACCAGCATCTTGTAGGCCGAGATGTGCATGGCCGTGGGGAAGGTATCGTTGCTAGACTGCGACTTATTGACATCGTCGTTGGGGTGTAGGGACTTCCGCGGGTCGGTCAGGCTTCCACCTCCCAGCACGTGAGCTCTATTGGCGACCACCTCGTTGATATTCATATTGGATTGAGTACCCGAACCAGTTTGCCAAACCACCAGCGGGAACTGATCGTCGAGCTTGCCCGCTAAAATCTCGTCTGCTACCTGGCCGATCAACTCGGCCTTGTGCGGCTCTAATACACCACACTCGGCATTGGTCAGGGCTGCTGCTTTTTTCAGGATGGCGAAGGCGCGTATGACCTCGATGGGCATCTGGTGGCCGCCGATTTTAAAATTTTGACTGGAACGCTGGGTTTGAGCGGCCCAATAGGCATCTGCGGGTACTTCGATCGTACCTATGGAATCTTTCTCCGGACGGGTGGTCATGATATTTGGTTTTTAGCTGGTGCAAAGAAAAACCAAACTGCGGGAAGTGACCGACCTGCGGAAGTACAAAATAAAAAATCTATTCAGCTCTGACTGCCTTTCCTTTTTTCCAAATGTATTGAGGTGCAGCTATAAGTCTGATGTCTTCGAGTACTGTAGCCGACAACAAGATCATGTCTGCCGGGCTTCCGGTTCTCAAATAGCCTGCATCTTCCAGATTGAATGCATCGGCTATCGCGCCCGTAAGCTGCCCTTATTGACTCCGTTGGTGTGAGCCCAGCCAGCACTAGTAGCTCCAGCTCCTTGTATAGATCTGTACCGTAATTTATTCCAAAATTAGGCGGGTCAGTACCTGCCAAAATGGGTATACCTCACGGCTAAAAATTTTCCTTGATTATCTCTAGCCGCTTTCTGACCTCTCTTAATCTGGCTGATATCTGTGCCCTTTCCTGATGCTGCTTTTTATTCTGTTTGATTTCTTGCTTAGCTCCATCCAGGGTAAACCCACGCTCTTTGACCAAATGGTAGATCAGTTCTATTTGCTCAATGTTCTTTCGGGTGAACCTTCGGTCTCCCTTCGCATTTTTGTGTGGTTTGAGAAAATCGAACTCTCCTTCCCAGTACCTGATGAGCGACGCTTTAACTCCGAATCTGTCGGCTACTTCTCCGATGGAGTAGTAGCGCTTGAGTTGTTCGTCGGATTTTTCGAGTGGCATCTACTTTGGTTTTCGAGTGTTGATGATCAAACAATAATAGCTATTTTTCTGATCTTCGCACTTATGAGAGGACTCGTACGCCGAGCTATTACTGCTTCCATTTTTGTGGTCATCATGCTTGTGGGCTTGTTTACTGGTCCATATACTTTTGGATTACTTTTTTTCCTGATAGCTGCACTTTGTCTTTATGAGTTCTTTACTCTGACCCTTGAGCGCGGGGGGCGAAGGAGATATCAAATCCGAAAAATTTTCGGTATTGTGCTGGGACTTTTGCCATCTGTCCTGGTTTTTATCATCAAATTGAGAGGAGTGCCACCCAGCGAAGAGGTCATTCAGCTGGCTAGTCTTCTTTTTTCACCATTCGTGTTCACGATTTTCATTTACGAGCTGTACGCGGCTAGCAAGCAGCCATTCTCCAACATTGCCTTTCTGATTCTGGGCTTATTTTACATTGGCCTGCCCTTCGCTTTGGTTAATTTCATTGCTTTCGATGGCGATCAGTTTCTGTATCGACTTGTATTTGGCTTGCTATTGCTGACCTGGGTCAATGATACAGGCGCTTATTTGGTGGGTTCTAAGTTGGGTAAAACCCCATTGTTTCCGAGGGTAAGCCCCAATAAGACCTGGGAGGGAACTATAGGAGGCATGCTAACTACTCTGGTTTTCGGCTTTGTATTGGGATTGCTGTTTGAAGAAGTTGCTATGACCAGTTGGCTCATTTTAGCGGTAATCGTAGCACTATTCGGCAATTTAGGGGACTTGGTCGAGAGTATGCTCAAGCGATCCGTGGGCGTAAAAGACAGTGGAAGCCTACTGCCTGGTCATGGTGGTGTATTGGATCGGTTCGATGCTTTCATCTTTGTCATACCTTTCGCGGCGGCCTATTTGCTTTACCTGCGTTAAACTTCTGCTAAAGCGCCTGAAAAATGTGCTATGAGCTACCTGCTCTGCGTCATATTGCCATGAAATCGATCATACGCATTCGGTGGCGCCTCATAGTAAGCATTGTACTGCTCGTGCTTCCTGCATTGCTGTTGCAATGGCTCTCTCTTTGATCGGATTTACCTAGATTTGGGTATGGAGTGTTTGGATTGCGGTAAGTCTGTAGTTGTAGAGGCTTCTCATTGTCATCATTGCGGGTCGAGAATCATTTACAGGAGGCTTGGCTTCCGCGATTTGGTGGTAGACCTTTTTCAACGAATTACCAATCTGGAGCGCGGGCTTTGGCCCACTGTAAGGGGCTTGACCCTGAGGCCGGATCAGGTATGCCACGGCTATATCAGCGGTATGCGAAAGCGGTACACGCCACCGGCTACTTACGCTTTGATTATAGGCTCTGTGTATGCTATTCTTTCCCTGCTAGACAGTGAAATATACTGGTACGAAGAAATGATATCTGGTATGTCTATGGGCGGCGCGGATTCAAGTTCTGATCCTGAGTTTCTGGACAGTTTCATTCCATTCAGATTGCCTTTACTATTTCTTCCTGTATGCGCTATCACATTGATCAATAGATTGTTTTACTACAAGCAATACAACTGGGCAGAACAGGCAGTGGTCGCACTGTACTACTATGCGCATCTGCTATTGATTTTTCTGGTTTTGCATACATCTACGTCATTATTAAGTAGTCTGCTATTGTCTGAGAATCTCGAAAATCCAGCTTTGATTTCTATGGTCATCGGCCTAATATGGGGAGGAGCTACTGTTGGCTACAAAATCTATGTTTATACTGGCGTGTATCAGCACAAGAATAAATTTTTAGGAATCGCCAAGCCCCTAGTGGCTTTCATCTTTGGAGGTATACTCAATCTCTTACCCTATGTGGCGCTAGCCCTTTATTTTCTCAGGGATACAGATTCTTAGCGCGGTGCGGCCAATACCTGAGTCCAGAAATTATTTGACCTTGCTAGGGCGATTTCCGTGAAGTTTTCATTCATCAGGTTTTGGCAATGCCCTGGACTTTCAAACCAGGCATCGACCACTTGCTGTACCGATGTAAAACCTCTGGCTATATTTTCTCCCACTGCTCGCCAGTTATAGCCGTGCCTGGTCGTGCGTTCGCCAACCTGAGACCCATCGCTACCCCTGTGTTGCATATTATTCATCTGCCGCATATCGTCGGAGTGCGTCTGGGCAGCATCAAAAAGCAGACTATTGATACGCAGACCAGGTACTGCAGGCATAAATTGGTTACCACACCTACAGCCCTGCGTGCGCTGTGCATTGACCATGGATAAGGCCAGATTGTTCAGGTCAGCTTCTGCACCGGCAAGGTCTGGCGAATCCTGGAAATCGGGAGTTGATGCTGGTGTGAGAATGTCTGACTCTCCATTACTTATGTCAGATGCGCAGCCTACTAGAGAAAGCAGGCAAAGAAAAAACAGAAACCTCATAGTCTAGTTAAAATCCTTGATTTAGAAATAGTCAGGCTTTGAGATCTATAGGTTCGTTTTTTGCGTCAGTTGTATAGTAACGAATTATCTGGCTATCATTGTATGCGTCTGACGATTCCGTCAAATCCAGCCTCCTTCAGGCGTTCTTTCCAGTACTCTGCTTGTGCCCTAAAAGCCACTGGTTGAGCAAAAACCCGATAAAATTCGCCGCCCTTTATTACTACGGCGTCTGCAAATCCGGCGTCTGCCAAACGCGCTATCATCCCATCTGCGTTTGATCTTTGTCGAACGGCCACCAGTTGAACGGCGTAAAGCGGACCTTCCGTATCGATGGTATTCGAAGGTCTTCGGGTACTTGGCCTATTTTGACTTGTTTGATTTGTTGTGGAGGACTCCGTTTGGCTGCGGTTTTCTGGAGTAGGAGCAACAGGTGGAGGGCTTAAAATAGCAGTACCAGAAACTCTCGTATCTGAATTTTCAGACCCAGTTTCAGATCCTCTTGCAGCTAAAAGCTCAGATAGTGAAGCATTCGGATTTGGGCTGGTGTTTTGTTGTATGCTACTTGAATTGCCCGAATTGGCTGCTGATCCTGGCCCTTGTGTCATTTCTGGTTGTACGGCATATTCTGCTTGCCTAGCCGTCCAGTCTATGGCTTGTCTACCGCCTCTCGACCATGCACCCCTGTTGCAGGTAGGTCCGTCAGTACCATTGGATAGGACTTCTACACGCACATCGGCCAAATTTTTGCCCAGCATGTCTATTTGTCGAGCAGCGCCTTCGGATAAATCTACTATACGGCCGGCTATGTGTGGACCACAATCATTGACACGTACTTGTGTAGATCGGCCATTTTCCAGATTGGTCACCTTCAGTATAGTTCCATAGGGAAAAACCTTTGCCGCGCAGGTATAGCCGTTTTTGTCAAAGGTTTCGCCAGTGCTGGTGGATTTGCCATGGAAGTTTGGGCCATAATAGCTGGCAATACCCTCTAGTGTTTGAGCAATAGCGGTGGTTCCTAATCCTAGTCCCACCAAAAAGCAGAGCAATATCGATTTCATAGTACTGTAGATTAAACAGCTTGAGCTGTAGAGCGTGTCTATAAACATTGAGTTTTAGACACGCTCTTTAACTTTTTTCAGCTCAAATTTATTTCAATCTACAAAATAGATGCTCATTCTAGTTGTAGCTTCTACTTGTACAGATTTTTACTTTGATGCTTCTACTGCGCAAGTTGACGCCCCAAACAGCGTGTAAACGGCACACCAGCTCGTAGTGGCAGTGAATAGAGAGATGCCACCTGCAACAGCTACCACAATACCTGCAACACTAGTCAGGGCGACTGTTCCTGTCGCCAATAAGCCTGCAGCTATGGCTGAAATGCCAAAGCGAATAATTTGATCGGTTTTTCCAACATTCTTCTTCATGATGAGAAGCATTTTAATAAATGAATTGATAGATGATGGCACTAATTCCAGCAATACAGAGCAAGCAAAAGATGATTGCGAGAGCTATGCGCTGCCACATGGATAGTGATTTCATCATTCAAAAATATAGTGGATAACACGGTATAAACGTGACTTTAGTCACGTTGACTTAAATTTTTATCATTGGTCTTCGGCACCGGGGTTCGCTTATTGGGCCAGGATTCAGAACTAGTTGAGAAGTTCTATTCTCCCCCTCGATGTCTTTACCATTTGCTTTTTCTCCATCTGCTTAAGTAATCTGGATATGACTTCTCTTGAGCTGTTCAGGTCTCTTGCGATTTCCGAATTTGAAATGTTTAGGATACGTGTCTTCTCCACCTGGGATTTTTCGACTAAATACCGAAGTAGCCGCATATCCATATTGTGAAAAGCAATATTGTCTACAAGCACCAGAATTTCATTAAGCCTATGTGTGTAGGTATCGATGATAAAGTTGTTCCAGCTTGGGTACCTGAATACGAAAGTACTGACGAGATGATCAGGTAAGGTAATCAGAGATGTATTTTCGGTGGTTACTGCTCTCACTGTGCTTGAAGATGAACCAGCGCAGGCAGATAGGGTCATCGCACAACTTTGGCCTGGAAGGATATAATAGAGAAATAGCTCATTTCCCGCTTCATCTTCTCTGAATACTTTTATAGCGCCTGTAAGTACCAGTGGAACGAAGTTGATCTGACTGCCAATGTCAAAAATGATGGTGTTGATAGAGAACTGGTGAAACTGGTGATGGGACCAGATTTCATCAATCAATCTTGACTGGTTAAGGCTTGGGAAAGTATGTCTGATGAGGCTTTTTAATTCATTTAGCATGAGCTAAAAATAAAAAAGCCCAGAAGCAGATGCTTCCAGGCTTTTATTGTAGCGGGGACAGGACTCGAATCCCGCTCCTTTGGAGCGAGGACCCTCGACATCTGTGATGTCGGGGCCTGCGATTTTCTTCGGATTATGATTTTACATTAGTGATGAACCGCTCTACTCTTTCTCGTTTTTTAAAGCCCTTTAGTTTCTTCTCCAGGCGCATAGCTTCCGACCGGCTTTCAACCACAGTAGTCCAGACCAAAGTCCAAGGTCCTTTGTTTTTAGTTGACTTGACGTAGTTTTTTTGATGTCTTTCTAATCTGGCTTCTAGGTTATTAGTCTGCCCAAAATAATACTGCCCGGTTTGTTCTGATTGTAAGATGTAAACTGAAAACATAGACTAAAATTAAAAAGAGGCTGCCTCATAATTATGAGACAACCTCTTTACTTGTAGCGGGGACAGGACTCGAACCTGCGACCTTCGGGTTATGAGCCCGACGAGCTACCAACTGCTCCACCCCGCGCTCTGATTGTTTTGCTCGCTACCATCGTAACGGGCGGCAAAGATATAAACCAAAGTATTATATCAAAAGTTTCCCATCGATTAAAAAAATCTTTCTTGATGGTCGGCCATGCAGAGCCTTTTGAGCTTAATCTTCTGCTTCTGGTGCGAGCTGCACTTTGAGCCCATTTAGTGCTTCGGCTATCCTGAGTTGGCAACCCAGGCGGCTATTATCTTCGACAAAGAAAGCCTGATCGAGCATGTCTTCTTCATCTTCGCTAGGTTCGGGTAGCTCGTGCTCACTCAGTACATAGCAGTGGCAGGTACTGCACAGAGCCATACCTCCACAGGTACCTTTGACCGGTAGCTCATAGGCTTTACAAACCTCCATGAGGTTCATGTTCATACCAGTGGGCGCAGCCAGCTCGTGTGGCTTACCCTGTCTATCAACTACCGTAATAGAGATGTCTGTATCCATATATCACAGTTCCCTTACCCAAATGTTTCTAAAGGCGGTAAGGTTGTCGTGATCTTGCAAAATGATTGGACCAGGGCCGTGTGCTTCGTTTCTGGGCAGGTTTCTATATTCTGTGGTACCGTAGATGGGCACATTATTCTGTACCAAGACACCATTGTGAAAAACGGTGATTCGGCCCATTTCCGTCCGCATTCCGTCTGCATTAAAACGGGGGGCAGTGAAGATGACATCGTAGGTCTGCCATTCGCCTGGGGGACGACTAGCATTAACCAGCGGAGGGTGTTGCTTATATATACTGGCTGCCTGTCCGTTGCTGTACGTTCTGTTGTTATAACTATCCAAAATTTGTACTTCGTACTTACCTTGGAAATAGAGTCCGCTATTACCGCGTCCCTGACCTTCACCATCGACTATGGCTGGTGTTCTGAATTCGAGGTGAAGCTGAATATCACCGAAATCGCGCCTGGATAAGATGTCTCCACTACCTGGTTTTACGACCATAGCATCACCTTCTGCCGACCACTTCAGATCGGAGCTATCTCGATGCATCCACATGTTTTCAGACCCTTCTCCAGCCCAAAGAACAATAGCATCACTAGGTGGTGTGTTCATGGTCTGGCCGGAAGTTACCATTCGGGGTTCTGGTTCCCATTGCTCGGAGATTACCGGGTCGAATCCATTCTGAGCTAAAATGGTAAGGGGAGAGAAGCTTAGCAAACAAATTAGGCTGCGCATATTAGGCATACTTGGTTGGTTGAAACGCAAATATGCGAATTGCCTAACTAAATCTCTCTTAGTTCCTGATCACGGCAACGGGCATGGTGGCGTCATAATCGCCTGACAAGGTAGGCGTTTGGATATTTCCGGTATACCTTCTGACTTCCCGATGTACAAACTGAAAAAGTTCTTCTATGGAAATGAGCATATCGCTGTTGATGTCTGCTTCTCCCTTCATACCCCTTATGAGGTAGTGACTGAAAACGCCAGAACGCAAGCCACCGTCTTCCAGACTGTATTCTTCACCCTTGCTACTCAGCAGTAGCGCTGTGCCGGGATTGGCGTCATTGAGCGCATCGTAGTAGCGCTGTAGCGCTTCTCCTATTCCGCCAGGGCGGGCTTGTAGGGGAGCCGTTAAACTGCCACTATGACAAGCATCTGCTATGATGAGTTTATGCCTGGCACGAGTAGCCACTAGAGCGTCTCGTATTTCATAATGTTCCAATTTGTTATCGAAGCCATCATAGTCTACGGGTAGAAAGCTACCTCTAAGACCGTGGCCGCTGAAATAGAAAAGTACGACATCGTTCTCATCGGCTCTGAGGTATACTTCGCGCATAGACATAATGATGTTGCGATGTGTAGCATCTTCATCTATCAATAGTCGAATTTGTTCATCGGGTAGCGCGCCACCTTCCGGAGATTTTAGAAAAGCAAAAAGATGGAAAGCGTCATTATCGGTATAGTTCAGGGTGGGCATGTGCAAATAACGAGCTGCACCGACAATAACTGCCCAGACCTTGACCTCGGGATTTTCGTCTACGTCGATTGGTCTTGCGGGTCGGCCCTGAGCTTGATACAAGCGTCTGTATAAGCGCCCTTCACGCCAGATACCACCAGCAATCTGACCATCAGCATAGGTCATGAGTCCAAGGCCGTGAGCGCGATGCTGTCGATACTCTCCCTGAAAAATATTGCCATTGTTGAAAATCACCGTACCCTCTCCGGCAGGAAGGCCGCCAGCTACACGGCCGAAGAAAACGGTTCCGTCTGGGTATACATACTTCCCTTCCCCATCGGGACAGCCCTGGTTACAACTCAGTAATAAATCTCTGTTGCCGGTGTAGCCCAGATCTGTCCAGTTGGCCCGGTATTGATCTGCATCCCAGCTGCCTTCAACCTCGGTACCATTTTCGAAAATGATCTTGCCGCGGCCTTCGCGCATATTATTTTGCCACTCGCCGAGATACTGATCGCCATTGGCATATTGCATCAGCCCCATACCTTCCAGCTTGTTGTCTCTTATGCCACCTTCGTAATAATCTCCATTGGCGAACATGAACTTGCCTTCTCCACCTGAAACACCATTTTGCCACACAGCCTCTAATACATTGCCATTGGCAAAGGTGAATTTGCCAGCACCGTGGAATTTAGAGAGCTGGAAGTTTCCAAAATAGATAGAGCCGTCGGGAAAGACCATTCGGCCACGCCCATGTTGATGCTGATCGACCCAATTGCCAATGTATTTGGTACTGTCTGTGTAGTAGAGAATACCCCTGCCGTGAATACGGCCTCGACTAAAGTCACCAACGTAGCGAGCACCATCGGCAAATAAGTATTCCCCATACCCGTTGCGGCAGTCTCCTTTGATACAGTTGCCTTGGGCAAATAGGCTGAGTGAGCAGGTGCTGATGAGCAAACAGACAATCAATCGAAACATTGGACGGTTTTTGATAGCGCGAGGGAAGGCTGTTGGTTTTGATTTGGAGAATGCTCTCCATCCCGCATCTCGATCTGCAAGATCTCGTACGAGGATGTCGAGATTCGGGGAATCTCTCCACCTGCGGAAGTCTGAAATAAAAAGATCAGTTTTATTAAAATATTGTCCGGTCAGTGATGAACTAGAGCTACAAATGCGGAAATGGTGGCTAACCGGCAGGAGACGGTAGGGAAACACCCGTAATCCACGAAAGCAGATAGGCGAGCCCTATGCCTAAATAGTTGCCGATGCCGAAACCGAGTAATGAAACGGCCAGACCTGGTGCCAGTAAAGAGCGGTTGCCCAATACTGCGGAAATTTGTGCAACAAATACTGGACCATACAAACCAGCAACGCTCGACAAAATGAAGGTGTCTCGATCTATGCCCCACCAACGGCACAATAGGATGAGAATAATGATGGTAGGTATGATGCTGAGGGTGCAAAAGAGCAAGAGTTGCATGCCCTCGCTGGCCAGTTGTGAAAAGTTGGCCAGCAGCCCTATAGCTACGCAGAAGACGAGTATGAAATATTCACCTAGCGGGTAGGGGTCACCCAATCTGTCCAATTTTGGAATGAAAGTGACGGCGAGTCCCAGGCTCGTAAGCAGAAGGATGAGTAAAGTGAAGTTTTCTATACTACCGCTTAGGAGTCTGGTGAGTCCGAGACTCAGCCCAGTAACCAGTAGGCCTAGAAGAAACTGTACCAATCCTCTGAGTATCGGATTTTGAAGTTGGGGAAAAACCTTAGTCAGCGATTTTTCTTGCTCTGACTGCTGACTAAGTTCCTGAAAGGCTGGAAAAATACGCGCATACACGCCGGGCAAAAACGTAATGAGTCCGATGAGGTAAGCTCCGCCCAATAGGATGTCTGCGGCCTGAATGAGTACCAGATAGTTTGAGTCTGCCCGCAGTGCCGTTCCAATAGCCTGCACATTGGGGGTTCCGCCGGTGTACATACCTGCGAGCATCCCGCCAAGGACCGGAGTGTCGGGCACGCTATCGGCTAGCCAAATACTGACCGCCGATGTGCTGATGATTCCCGCGATGGCGCAAAATCCAAAAGCAATGAGCATGGGACCAGCCAGCCTAAGGGTTCGGCGGTCTAGTCTGACGGCAAACAAAAGTAATGGCAAGCCAAGTAGCATGCTAAATCCCGCTATTCGCTCGGTGAAGACTTTTAGATCCTCATAGCTCGGCCAAAAGCCCGAATTGGCGATGATGATGCCAATTCCATAGCAGGCGATAATCGGGCTGAGCCAACTCGGAAGGAGCTTTCGCTTGTAAGCCCAGATAGCAGGTATTGGAAACAGGATTGCCAAAGCGAGGGCAACCCACATATAGGCATCCATGCAATTAGATTTGCAGCCGCAAAAGAACGAAAAATTAACATATCAATAGTCAGCAGAGCTGCTACTGCTCGGCCAATTGCTTACTAATGACCTCCTCCTGATGATTGATGCTTTCCTGGTGAACTGCTCGCAAGAATTGCTCCATAAACTCTTTACTCAATCCCTGCAGGGCACCTTTGGCTTGTGCTGCCTCAATGATGGCCGACCAACGCTGTGCCTGTAGAATAGCGATATTATTCTCCTTCTTGTATAGCCCAATTTGCTCAGCTAAACGCATGCGGCGACCCAGCATACCGATCATGTCGTTGTCGATTTCATCGATTTGTCGCCTGAGCTCAGATAGCTGGCTGAGGAACTCTTCATTGTCAGTCGATTCTTGTGGTATGCGCAGGCCGGATAGTAATTCCAGGAAAACGGCTGGCGTAATTTGCTGTTTGGCGTCGCTCCAGGCCTCGTCGGGGCGCGGATGAACCTCGGTCATAATGCCTTCATAGTTGAGGTTCATCGCTTCTTGAGCAACAGCTGCGAGCAGATCGCGACGACCGCAGATGTGGCTGTTGTCTATGATCATCTGCACATCGGGGAATCGCCTTTTCATTTCTATAGCCATCTGCCAGCGCGGTACATTGCGGTAAATGGTTTCGCCATGGTAGCTGAATCCACGATGAATGAGGCCGATTTTAGAAACCCCTGCTTTGTGTATGCGCTCCATGGCACCTATCCACAATCCGATATCCGGGTTGATGGGGTTTTTGATCATGACTGGTATATCTACACCCGATAGGGCATCGGCAACCTCCTGCACGCTAAAAGGATTGACGGTAGTTCTTGCGCCCAACCACAAGACATCGATTCCTGCCTCCAGGCAGTCGTACACGTGTGCCGCTTTAGCTACCTCGGTCGTTGTTTGTAATCCGGTTTCTGCTTTTACTCGTTGTAGCCAGGGAAGGCCCTCTTTACCTACGCCTTCAAAGCTGCCTGGCCGGGTGCGGGGCTTCCAGATGCCCGATCTAAATAGGTCTACCTGACCAGACGCGGCCAGCTCCTTGGCGGTTTGCATAACTTGCCCTTCGGTCTCGGCGCTACAAGGGCCGGCAATAACTAGTGGCTGGCCGGAGTCTTTAATTTTGATAGGTTGGATTTTCATGAATGTTATTTTTTGATTTTTACTGACTCAATCTATAATTCGTCTGATCTCATTGGCCGCTTCTATCTGCTTATAGAACGTTTCAAAGTCTCTTTTGATAAGCAGGCTTCGAAAGCGAGATAGCTGCTCGATGTGCTCATCCAGCACATCGAGCACATGGTCTCGATTTTGCCTGAAAATGGGAATCCAGGTGTCTGCAGAGCTCTTGGCCAATCTGGCCGTCGAGCTAAAACCAGAAGAGGCCAGCTCAAATATCCTGGCCTCGTTTTTTTCTTTTTCCAGTACAGTCAGGGCCAAACCAAAGCCTGCTATATGTGAAATATGACTCACATAGGCGCAATGCAGATCGTGCTCTTTGCTCCCCATTTGAGTCAGTTTCATACCCATTGATTCAAACATCTTTTGAGCCAAGGCCAGAGCGTCTGGCGCAGAGTGATGGGTATCTACAAGTACACAAATCTTATCGAGATAGAGACCATCTATTGCTGCAGTTGGACCACTGTACTCTGTACCGGCCATCGGGTGGGCGGCAACGTACCTGGATCGATTGGGATGGTCTGCAACCCGCTGGATCAGCAGTTCTTTAGTCGACCCCAGATCTATAACCGTTTGATGATCGCTGATCTGATCCAGGACTTTTGGCAACAAATCGATGAGCGCATCTACCGGGGCAGCTAGCACGATTAGATCGGCTTGGGCAAAGCCCTTTTGTTCGTTCGCAGCAACATCGATCAAGCCAAGTTCTTGAGCCTCGTTCAAATGAGTTTTGCTGCTATCGACACCAAGAACTTCACTGGCAAATCCATTTTTCTTTAGGGCCAAGCCCAATGATCCGCCAATCAATCCTACGCCTACTATACACACTTTCATACAGCGGAAGCTACTTTGGTGAGTCTATCGAGGGAGGCGTGCAATACTTCCGTGGAGGCACAGAGGGATATGCGCAAGAATTTGGTGCCCGCAGGGCCGAATATGCCACCCGGGGTAATAAATAAATGATGGTCATGCAAAAGCGCATCACTGAGTTTATAGCCATCTGTACCTTCTGGGCATCGCGCCCATACGAATAGGCCTACCTGATCAGTTTGGTATGAGCATCCAATCACATCCATTATTTGGCGAGCGATCACACGCCTTTGTTCATATTCCCTATTCTGTCGCTCGTACCATAGTGGCCCTTGGTTCAGCGCTTCGACTGCGGCTAGCTGAATACCCAAAAAAGAGCCGCTATCCATATTGGACTTGAAGCGAAGTACGGTTTGTATGTATTCTTTGCGCCCAGCGAGCATACCTACTCGCCAGCCTGCTAGATTGTGCGACTTGCTCAGGCTGTTGAGCTCCAAAGCAATATCTTTTGCGCCGGGAACAGAAAGTACACTCAAAGGCCGATCGGTAAGTATAAAGGCATACGGATTGTCGTTGACCAGCAGTATCTCATGCTTTCGGGCCCAATCTAGCAGCTTACTAAACCATTCTTCGGTCGCTTGTGCTCCGGTGGGCATATTGGGATAGTTGATCCACATGATTTTTACACCACTTAAATCGGTTTGACTCAAGGCGTTTAGATCGGGTAGCCAGCCAAGCTTTTCCGACAGCTTGTAGTTGCGCACTACAGCGCCTGCCAGCTCAGAAGCCGCCCTGTAGGTTGGGTAGCCCGGATCTGGAACCAAAACTTCGTCACCCGGATTCAGAAACGCCATACAGATATGCATAATGCCTTCTTTGCTACCGATGAGCGGCAAGATCTCCTCTTCTGAATCGAGAGATACCTGAAAATACCTGTCATACCAACCACACATAGCCTGACGTAGCTCAGGTCTGCCTCTATAGGGCTGATAGGCATGAGCGGTACCTTGTTGAGTCACTTCCACGAGCTTTTCAATAGCTGCCTCCGGCGGAGGTAAATCTGGACTTCCTATGCCGAGATTGATGACATGAAGGCCCTGGCTGCGCATCTGAGCAATCTCCCGTAGTTTGCGCGAGAAGTAGTATTCCTTGGTCTGTCCCAGTCGGTCGGCAGGGGGAACTAAAGGGGGAGACATACAAGATGTTGTATCTGAATGATTATTCGTATCCCTTGTCATGATTCATTAATTTGGACGCTGCCCTGCAGGGTATACACCCAGTATGCGCAAGTCTGTAGTGATGGGTTGTATAGCCTCCAAGGCCCGAAGCCAGCCCACGTGGCCCTCAGCAATAAAGTCAACGAAAAACCGGTAATTCCAAGGTTGACCAACGATGGGCGTGGACTGTATTTTAGTCAGGTTGATCTGATAAGCAGCCAGTACGGCCAGCACCCGGTAAAAAGCACCTGGCTCGTGGGCCACGGCAAAGCATAAGCTTACCTTATTACCCGCTTCATAGTTTAGGTCTCGGCCCTTAGATAGCACCAAAAAACGGGTGTGGTTCTTTTTGTTGGTCTCAATTCCCTTGGCGAGAATCTCCAAACCAAATAAGTCCGCGGCCAGATTGCTAGCTATGGCTCCTATAGCGGGATCTCCGTTTTCAGCTACTTCCTTTGCGCTCAGGGCGGTATCTGCCGACTCGACCAAACGGATGTGGGGAAACTGCCTGAAATAGGGTCTGCATTGTGCAATAGCCATATAGTGACTTTGCACTTCTTCGAGTTGATCAATGGTGCAACCCGGCAGCCCAAGTAGGTTTTGCTCTATGCGCAAGTACTCCTCGCCCACAATTTGTAGATCATGACTAAACAACAACTCAAAATTGTTCATCAAGCTACCAGCCACTGTGTTTTCAATGGCCATCAAAGCTCGATCACTAGCACCACTCAGTAGTTGGTCGACTTCTTCCTCAAAGGTATGGGCAGCAACAATGTCTAGCTCTTGGCCGGCAAAGTGCTTGCGCGAAGCAATCTCGTGAAAAGCTCCGCTAACGCCCTGAATGCTCACGCGCAAAGTAGGTGCTGAAATGGCTGTGTTCATGGTTGAGATTTATGCATAAAAAAGAAAACGGCCCTACTAAAAAGCAGGACCGCTGATGTGATATGTTTGTGAGAAAACTTTACCTACAGCGGTCCCATTCGGCCCAAAAGCCGAAATAATAGAAGCTGAAGAAATTGCTGCTGTGTAGCTGCATACTTTAATTTTTAGACTTCCGCAGGTGGAGAGATTCCCCGAATCTCGACATCTTCCCACGAGATCTTGTAGATCGAGATGCGGGAGGAGCTGCTTTTCCCGAATCTCGACATTCTATATCCTAGAATTTCAAAATTGAGTGGCAAGATTCAAGTCTGTGCCAAGGATTATTCTCCTCTCCCTTGGAAGTACACATACAATGATATGCTAAATTTTCAGCTCCTGCCAAGTTCTCGTTTAACTATTTTCCCAGGAAATGACTTCCGTATCCTGGATTTTGAAACTTTCACGGCCGCGGTATACGAGTCTTTTGTGAACTTTCTGATCAGAAACCAAACTTCCGATTTTATTCATCGATTCTAGAAACTTTGACTGATAAGTGGTGCTAGATTTGATTTCTGTCAGGAGGCAAGAGCGAAAATAGCGTACAACAAATCTTTGTGAAATCTTACTTTTGCTACAAGATGCAAGCAAAGCCTTCTGTCCAGACTATTTTGCCAATAGGCGGTACCGTATATGCCAATGTACTGCTCCCCTTAGCTTTAGAGCAGGTATACACTTTTTTTGTGCCTGAAGAACTGGTCGGCAAGTTGCAAATAGGGCAGCGAGTGGAAGTGCAATTTGGCAAAAAGCGCAGGTATAGTGGTATTGTCTACAGATTGCATGACTCAGATCCTGGACATCGCGTTAAGCCAATACTTAATGTAATTGATGCGGAGCCTATTGTGACATTGTCCCAATTGAGATTTTGGGAGTGGCTGGCCGAGTACTACGCCTGTACGCTCGGTGAAGTCATGCAAGCTGCACTACCAGCCAATCTGAAGCTGACCAGCGAGACAATCATAACTCTGGGTCCGCTATATGATCCCCACGCGGTTGATCTTTCCGACAGAGAATATTTGATCGTAGAAGCCTTGAGCATTCAACAAGAATTGAGCTTGAAGGATGTACAAGATATCCTGCAAGTCAAGTCAGTCTATGGAGTAATACGCGCATTGCTAGATCAAAAGATTATCTTTCTAAAAGAAGATTTGCAGGAGAGATATAAAGTGCGCAAAGAAAGCTGTGTGCGGTTTTCCAGGGCTTTTCAGACGGAGGAGCAGCAAGTAGCTGCCTTCGACTTGTGTAAGCGCAGCGAACATCAGACCGCGGTACTTCTGGAGTATCTGACCCTGGCGCGGTCTCAGGCACACATTCGAAGAGCAGATCTGACTAGGCGCACAGGAGCTGGTGACGGAGCCATCAAGGCCATGGAAAAGAAAGGGATCTTTGAGGGATACGAGCGGGAAGTAAGCAGACTTCCCGGTATGGACAGACCTGCAGAAGAAGCTAAACCACTAAGTGAGCAACAAGAACAGGCGCTAAAAGAAATACATCGGTTTTTTGAAAGAAAACGACCAGTGTTACTCCATGGTGTGACCGGTAGTGGGAAAACCAGAATCTACCTGGAGCTGATGCAAGAAGCTATAGACAGGGGAGAACAAGTGCTATATCTCTTGCCGGAGATTGCACTTACCGGCCAGATGGTCAATAGACTTAGGCAAGTACTAGGTGATCATGTCCTGGTTTACCACAGCCGACTCAATGGTATGGAACGCGTAGAGATATGGCGCGCAATTATGGAAGGCCGAAAGTCAGTAGTGGGCCCACGCTCTGCCCTGCTGTTGCCGTTTTCCAATTTAGGGCTGGTCGTGGTTGATGAAGAACACGATAGTAGTTTTAAACAGCAAGAACCCAATCCGCGCTATCACGGGCGCGACGCCGCTATCTACTTAGCTCATCAGTTATCGGCAAGAGTCGTGTTGGGTAGCGCAACACCTAGCTTGGAATCGTTTCTTCATGCTAAATCGGGGAAGTACGGATTAGTGGAAATGCGCGAGCGTTTTGGGGGTTTACAATTGCCCAAGGTAGAAATAATAAATGCGCGCGAGATGCGAGCCGATGCGCATCCGTTTTTGACAGACGCACTCATATCTGCTATGCGTAGTACGATAGAGCAGGGCGAGCAGGTGATACTTTTCCAAAATAGACGGGGCTTTGCGCCCATATATGCTTGCCCGGTCTGCGACTGGAAAAGCGAGTGCATACACTGCGATGTTTCGCTAACCTATCACAAGTTTCAGAATCGTCTGCGATGTCACTGCTGCGGGTATAGTAATGAGCTACCAGAAGCTTGCCCAGCTTGTGGCGAGAGGAAACTAGCACTACGTGGAACTGGTACGGAAAAGATAGAAGACGAGTTGAAGATATTTTTACCAGAAGCCCGAGTTGCTCGCCTCGATTTAGATACAGCAAGAGGGAAAAACGGCTTGGCCAGATTAATGCAGCAGTTTGAAGATGCTCAACTCGATATACTAGTCGGGACCAAAATGGTAACCAAAGGGCTCGATTTTGAGCGTGTGGGATTAGTCGGTATTATCAGTGCTGATCAATTGTTGTCTTTCCCCGATTTCAGGGCCACTGAGCGGGCATTTCAACTGATGCTGCAGGTAGCTGGTCGGGCTGGTAGAAGGCAACGGCAGGGTAGGGTGCTCATACAGGCACACAATCTGCAACATCCTGCACTAGAGTGGGTTCGCCAAGCAGATTATCGATCATTTTTCACGACCGAGGAGAAGAATCGAAAAGAACACAACTTTCCCCCCTTTTGTAGGATGATACACGTGCAACTGCGCCACACCAAAGTAGATCGGGTAGGTGAAGCGGCCAAATTATTTTATCACTGGCTTCAGAACGATCTACAAGAATATGCAAATCCTCCATTCGAACCATCAGTAGGTCGGAAAAAGTCTTACTATCTACGCGATCTGATTATAAGAATACCCAATAATCAAAGAAAACTCAGCGAGGTAAAAAAGTTACTACGGCAAACATCGGCCAGGTTGAAAGATACGGCCAGATTTAGCGCTACCCGGATCGCTATAGATGTTGATCCATACTAGACAATAAAAAAGCCCCGCTAATATGCGGGGCCCAAAAGTCATCCCTATGATTACTCGAAAGCGAGAAATCATTTGCAATGTAGGGCCAGTGGCTTGTAGTGCAAAAAACTTGGCCCTATGTTTAGAATACGGTTGCCCTAGAGCGGGGAATGGTGATTGCGACCATTAATTGCCGCCTCTGATGCTTGCTCCTGAACTGGAATCTGTATTTACGTTGTTTGGCTGGCCGCGGTATCTGACAGATGCGCTAGACGAAGCCTTGGCATTCAAATCTTCACTTACGCTGATTTTTACAGAAGAGCTACTGCTACTATTTATTCTGGCTCTTCGAGACTGCAAGTCATAGGCATTAAAGGATCCAGAGCTGCTGGAGTTGACGTCCACTCTATCGGCGCTACCAGCTAGCTTAATGGTGCCTGAGCTGTTCACTACAGCATCGATATCGTCACCTTCAAAGTCTAACTCCATTCTTCCGCTACTGCTGCATTGGATATCTAGGTCACCACCCTGAAAAGTGCCGTGACCTTCTAGTGTAGAGCTGCTACTTACGCCTACGGCTTCAAGTGAAGGCATGGATACCCTGACTCGAATACGGCGGTTGTTGCGGATGTTGACATTGCTTTCCATGCCTATTTCCAGGCGATCACCGACCACTTCGGTACGAACATATTGCAGTACATTGTCTGGTGCTTCGACTTCCACACCAAAGCTATTACTCTGGTGCAGGTCTACAGCAATAGAGCAGCAGACTTTAATCTCATCAAAGCCTTGTAGATCTCTGTCTTCGGTGATTACGTTGTTGGAGGCAGTTATATTTCTACCATTACCCCAATTTTGGCCGGTTGTTTCACATGCGGTTAGGATGCTGAGGCTTAAAATTAATAGTGTAATTCGGGTACTCATAATAAATAAGAGTTTATTGGTTTTGTACATAATGACGACTGAATTTAGTTTGGGTTGCACATGAGTAGAGATGGATACTAAACTCAATTACCCCCACAGGGATGACCGAATCTTAGCGACATTACCCACGGACTTAATTAAACGTACTGGTTGATGATATTTTCGAAAAGCTCTTGCTGCCCGCTTTTTTGCACTGGGCTTGACTGCGATCTAGCCAACTTATCCAAATCCAACAAACTCAGCTTTCCATCTTCGAATGCCTGCCCCTGGCCGGAATCAAAGGATGCATATCTGTCTGTTCGCATCTTCTTGTAGCGACTTCTAGTTAAAATGCGGTCAGCGGCTATCAATGCCCGAGCGAAGACATCCATCCCACCGATATGTGCGTAAAATATATCTGCGGGGTCTGTACTGTTTCGGCGTCTTTTAGCGTCAAAATTGATTCCTCCCCCTTGAAAACCACCCTGCTCTAAAATAATCAGCATGGCCTCGGTCAGCTCCAGGACATTGTTGGGGAACTGATCTGTGTCCCATCCATTTTGGTAGTCTCCTCGATTGGCATCTATACTGCCTAACAGACCATGCGTAGCGGCTACGGCTAGCTCGTGCTGGAAGCTGTGTTGGGCCAGAGTGGCGTGATTGACTTCAATATTGAGTTTGAAATCATTTAGTAGCTCATGTTCTCTCAAAAAGCCAATTACTGTAGCGCTGTCGAACTCGTATTGGTGTTTGCTGGGTTCGAAGGGTTTTGGTTCTATGAAAAATGTTCCTTCGAAGCCCTGTGACCGCGCATAGTCTCTTGTGAGATTTAAGAAACGCCCTAGATGCTCTAGCTCTCGCTTCATATCGGTGTTGAGCAGGCTCATATACCCTTCTCTACCGCCCCAGAACACGTAGTTTTTCCCACCTAGCTTTATGGTGGCATCAATGGCTATTTTTACCTGCGCAGCTGCATGGGCTACTACTGCAAAGTCAGGATTGGTAGCGGCACCGTTCATATATCTCGGATGAGAAAACAAGTTGGCCGTTCCCCATAGAGGTACGATCTGGGTTTCTTCCATCCTATCTAGCATGTAATCTGTTACGGACTCTAGCCGTCGTTCAAAATCGGCCAATCCATCATCTCCTTCGAGCACTAGATCCACATCGTGAAAGCAGAAATAATCTAAGCCGAGCTTTTGCATAATCTCAAAACCAGCATCTACTTTATGTTTAGCTTTTTGGATAGGATCTGAGCCATAGTCCCAAGGAAAAACAATAGTGCCTGGCCCAAAGGGGTCACCACCAGTATTACCGAGGGTGTGCCACCATGCCATTGCAAATTTGAAATGCTCTGCCATAGTCTTCCCACCTACCAGCCGATGCTTATCGTAATGTTTAAATGCCAGTGGATTGTCGGACTCAGGGCCCTCGAACGGAATGTGGGGTATATGCTGGAAATAACTAGTTGGCATGAGTATCGATTATAGTATTCAGATTTGTCAACCATTGCTCATAGGCCCTCGAATATGGCTTCGAAATGGCATCCGGACTTATTATCTCTATAGGGTTTTGCTGCTTAATAATATCCAGAGGATCAACATTTGATGCAAGTGAAATAGCAGCAGCCTTGGCCGCTCCGATGGCACCATTTGTTTCGTAAATTTCTATTTGGGTATCGGTAAGTGTAGCTAGAGTTTTCGCAAATATGTGCGATTGGAATAAATTATCGTTGCCAGCTCGAATGCACTTTAAGCCTATGCCCATTTTTTGCATGCATCGCATGCCATAAACAAAGGCAAAGGCTATCCCTTCTAGCCCTGCTCGGATGAGATGAGCTTTTTGATGGCGATTCAGATCCAGATTGAGCAGATGTGCGCCAATAATTTTGTTGTTCAACATCCGCTCGGCACCATTGCCGAATGGGAGAAAGCTGAGGCCAGATGATCCTATATCGACTTGTTCGGCCATTTTCTCCATTTGATCATAATCCAAATACTGGCCAGCAATGATGTCGCGCACCCACTTATGGAGTATTCCCGCACCATTGATGCAAAGTAAATGGCCGATATGAGGCATACTTTTGCTGTAGTTGAGGTGAGCGAAGGCATTTGTTTTTTGAGATTCATCTGCCTTTAGCTGATTGCTTACTGCATAGATAACACCACTTGTTCCGCAGGTAGCTGCAACATCTCCCGGTTCTAACGCGCCCAGACTTAGGGCATTATTGGGCTGGTCTCCGGCTCTGTAGTTGATAGGAGTACCGGTAGGTATGTTGGTCTGTTTGGCCGCTTCATCATTGACCAATCCTTGCTCACCGACCATAGGTGCCACCTCTGGAATCAAATCTGTTCTGAGCCCCATGGCCTCCATGACTTCTTTAGCCGGGCGATTCTCTTGATAATCCCAGAGAATGGCCTCGCTCAAACCACCAATAGTGGTATTGGCTTTACCGCTTAGTTTAAGTGCAATGTAATCTCCAGGCAGTAATAGATATTTGGCCTTCTCATAGACTTGGGGTTCGTGTTCTGCAACCCACTTTAGCTTTGCTGCGGTAAAATTTCCAGGGCTATTCAGGTACTTTTCCAAGCATTTGGCTTGACCAATTTCATGGAAAGCCCTTTCGCCGTAAGATATGGCCCTGCTATCACACCAAATGATGGCAGGTCTCAATGGATTTAGCTTCTCATCCACTAGCACCAATCCATGCATCTGGTAGGCAATCCCTACCGCTCTAATCGTGTCTGCCTCTATATTAGAATTGCTGATCAAGCTTCGGCAAGCCTCGCAAACATATTTCCACCAAAGCTCAGGATCTTGTTCTGCCCAACCGGCCTGTGCCGCTTGAATGGGCATCTCGGATTCAGGCACCTGAATGCGCTGCAAAACTTCATCTGTATCTGTTCTGATTGAAGCTGCTTTGATAGAGGAAGAACCGATATCTATGCCTATGGTGTACATACCTATAATTAAGGAGTGATTTCCAGTTGAATAACCTGCAGATCTTCATCTCGACTACTGGTGCCGACCATAATGTCTAATAAAGATGGAGCCTAGCTTAAAGAGCTTCAAAATGTTTGATTTCATAGTGGATAATTGATGGGCACACAGATTTTTGCGAGAGAAGTTACCATTTCTTCGGTACAGGTGTTTAGAGGATTGTACTTTATTAAAAGAAACCAAGCGCGGGCGAATGCCGAGATATAGACAAGAAAAAACGAAAAAAACTGCCTGGAAAGACCAATGGTCTAGCCTGGGTAATATAGGCCCTTTCTTATCACTTATCTGGAATACCAGCGCATCTTATACATTTCTCAGCCTTGTCTTGAGGTTGGTGAAGGCGGCTATACCAACGGCGTCTTTATATGTTGGTAAATTGATTATCGATGAGGTCGTTCTTTTGGTAGGAGGCAGTGGCGATACCAGTTTTTTGTGGCAAATGGTGATGGTAGAATTTGGCCTGGCGGTGCTCAACACACTCTTGGGGCGGGCTACTTTACTGATAGATGGCCTATTGAGTGACCTGGTGGCCAATCGCATATCGGTCGAGATTATGCAAAAAGCCGCTTTCTTGGACTTGTACTTCTTCGAGCAAGCCGAGTTCTATGATAAATTAGAGCGAGCCAGAACCCAGACGCGCGGCCGAGCGGTGCTATTGGCTCAGATATTGGCTCAAATACAGGATGTCGTTACCTTGGTTTTTCTGGGCATAGGTATTGTCGTCTTTAGTCCATGGTTAATCGGGCTATTGCTTGTAGCTGTTGTTCCGGGATTCGTACAAGAAAACTACTTCAACCAGTGGTCTTACTCCATAACTCGCAACTGGACGCCCGAAAGACGGGAGCTGGACTATCTAAGATACATAGGTACCAGCGATGTAGCTGCTAAGGAGGTCAAGATCTTTGGGTTGGCTAACTTCATCAGCGAGCGATTCGCAGAATTAGCAGACCAATACTATCGCGTCAATCGAGATCTGAGTATACGACGCGCGGGCTGGGGGGTGTTCTTCTCAGCACTGGCTACGCTGGCTTATTACGGGGCCTATGTTTTAATCATTAAGCAGACTATCGCAGGTGGTATCACCATCGGCACGCTGACTTTCTTAGCTGGTTCTTTTCGACGAATGCAGCAGAGTCTACAAAGCGTGCTAACGCGATTTTCTAAGATTGCCGAGGGTGCGCTATACCTACAAGACTACTATGATTTTATGCACATAGAGCCCACTATCCGAGATCAAGACGATGCCATCGAGGTGCCTGCACAGCTGAAAATCGGTTGGGAATTTGAAGAGGTCAGCTATAAGTATCCCGACTCTGAACAATGGGCTATCAAAAATTTGAACGTTAAAATACCCGCAGGTCAAAAGTTGGCGCTGGTAGGAGAAAATGGTGCAGGTAAAACTACTTTGGTCAAGTTGTTAGCCAGACTTTACGAGCCAACGGAAGGCCGCATTCTCTTGGAAGGCATCGACCTGCGGAAGTACAAAATAACAAGTCTCAGAGACGAAATAGGACTCATCTTCCAAGACTTTTTCAAGTACCAATTGAGTTTGAGCGAAAACATTGCCATCGGGCAAATCGACCGCCTTGATGACCAGGCGCGAATTGAAGACAGTGCGGAGAAATCACTGGCTTCAGAAGTCGTTGAGCGACTACCCGACGGGTACGACCAATTGCTGGGAAAGCGCTTTCGTGGAGGTACGGAGCTGAGTGGCGGGCAATGGCAAAAAATTGCATTGGCAAGAGCCTACATGCGGGATGCTCAACTACTCATACTCGACGAGCCAACCAGCGCTCTGGATGCGCGGGCCGAATACGAAATTTTTCTCAAGTTTGCTGAGTTGATGAGGGGGAAAACGGCCATATTGATCTCCCACCGCTTCTCTACAGTACGCATGGCCGATAAAATCTTATTTTTGGAATTTGGACGACTCATCGAGCAGGGAGCCCATGATGAGTTAGTGGCAGCAAACGGGAAGTATGCGGAGCTATTTGAGCTGCAAGCGGCTGGTTATCAGTGAGAAATGCCAGCTTGTAAATACCTTGTTAAGGCTTGTTTTTCGCTAGTAAGGCAGTCCAGTATGTTCTTCCTTTTGTTCAATATTTGTCCTGTTTCCGGGCGTTTAATATATAGCTACATAGAAAAGCCAATGTGGGGTTTGGTGAAGTGAATAATTCAACGCTATCTTTGTGACATAGCACATATTGCGTAGAAAGGATTATTAATTTTTTAGGATAGTTTATCCACTTTTACCTCCTAGCACAGCAAATTCTTCCCTCTAATCGATAGCTAGGCAGGTCGACAAACACTAAGAACGGCATGGTCCTTTTTGTCCATCCCGTACAACTTTTGAGAGGTTTCATATTACCATAGGTTCAATCCTTCTGGGGTTGGGCACTAGCTATTTATTATGCGGAGATGCGGCGTCCCCTCGTATAAGCATACATCCGTGACTACAATATCACATGGAATACACTTGCCTCAGTTATGCACATGTATTTCAGCTCTATCACTATGTTCAAGAATTATTTTCTGACTACAGCCCTATTGGGGTTAGTAGCGACAAGCGGCTTTGCTCAAAGCGTCAATAACAATTCCGACGATGCGAGTAGCAGCCAAGCTTCCATTACCACCATCTACGAGATGAATGTTCTGCCCGCCAGCGCCCTAGATGCCGCCGACGGGCAGTTGTTTTTTGAAGCAGATGGTGACGAAAACCAAACTTTTCAGGCGCGAGCTATACTTAATGGTCAAGCTATTGAGCGACAAGCAACCTACGATGGTAGTGGCTTGCTGGTCGTTTCTGGACTGGCACCAGGTGAATACAGCAATTTCGAGCTCAGGTCTGCTGGCGAGCTGCTGTATGCAGTGCCTTCTGTGTTTGTCAATGGGCCGTTTTCTGCTGCCGTCAATCCAAACCATGTCCGCTTAGGACTTAATGGCCCAGCACCTGCTGGCGATTTTGTGATCCAGCCAGACACCGATCCTGGCGTAGTCGATGACGATCCCGTAGTGATGGAGCAAATGATGATGAGCTGCCCTGGCAACCCGGTCCAGAATTCAGGTTTTGAAAATGGCATCAACAACTGGTATACAGCTGGAAGTGGAGTTGGCGTAACATACAGTGTAGTTTATGCAGGTAATGCATCTTTGGTGCTCGATCATCCGAATAGTTCTATCAATCAAACGGTATCTGTCAATGCCGGTGATTGCTACGAGTTCAGGGCTTACGGCAAGAGCCATTCAAATGCCGGTCAGACGGGTTTTGTACTTGATTTTTTAGACGCCTCTGGAGCTGAAATAGGCGAAGTAAGTACAGACATTGCACTGAGTTCGGGATACAATGAATATGTGTTAGAGGGAACCATACCTAATGGTGTACATTCTGTGAGAATCGTTATCTATCGTGATCAACATACCAATGGAGATACTTTTGCCGACGAGATTTGCTTACAAACAGGTGGCAGCCTATGTCCGATAGATGGAGGTGTACCGCCCGAAGACTTTGCCTTTGACTGTGATGACGGCACATTTATAGAGATCTACGAGAGCAACATCGAGTGCAACGACGATCCCCAGGCCATAACCATGATCCCAAATAGCAGCAATGTATTTCAGGTAGTTGCAGAAGTCGTTTACAAGAATGCCAACCCCGGCAATAGCATCATCGTTGATGCGAGCAATGGCAATAGTTATGTGCTGACCAAAGTCACTGTTCCTGGTAACAGTTCTAATGTGCGGGTCTACAGGGGGCTAATTCCTACAGGAGTGAGCTCGGTCAGCTATACCGATCAAACGAGTAATGGTTGTACCAACAACAACAATAACAACTTCGGTTTGCAGTCCTTGGTGAGCTATGCCTTCCGAACCACCACCGTAAAGCGCT
Organism: Bacteroidota bacterium; assembly: GCA_039178745.1. Classification (GTDB taxonomy): domain Bacteria; phylum Bacteroidota; class Bacteroidia; order Chitinophagales; family Saprospiraceae; genus Neolewinella. The sequence continues at coordinate 25,733 of JBCDFE010000013.1, forward strand.
CCTCTACGGGTACCTTTACTGGCCTATCTGGCTACAACAATCTACAGTCTTTCACCATTCCGGTACCAACCGATAATGTAAGCCGTAATATGACGGTTCGAGTGCCAATTTCTGAAATTACTATTGATGGTCGCTACCTGACGCTGAATGCAAAAATTAATGGGACGATTGTAGCCACTCAGACGATCCGGCCGCAGAATGGAGAGCCTTGCTGTATCCGTATCGTGGATCTACCCTTACTCGATGTAGCAGGTACGGTTGATGAGATCGAAGTTGAGGTAGACACGCGCAATGATATCTTGCCTGGCTTCCCTGGTCTAAACGGTCAGTCTTATGTGATTTCTGGTATTGTATACGCAGATGTGATTTGCCCCACCATCGGTTCTGATTACAACGATGCTCCAGCTTCTTATGGTGAGATATGCTATATCGTAAGTAACTCAGATGCCGGTATGACGCAAACCAAGTTGGGTAATACCGTCGATGCCGAAGCTGGCCCCATCAACTCCAATGATGCTCAGGGCGATGATAATGACGGCATAGATGATGAAGACGGTGTAATCTTCGTCGGTGGTACCACATTTGAAGCTGGCACAACCAAAACCATCACCATCTCCTGGTCTAGTAACGATCAGGAAGGCCACATCTTTGGTTGGATCGATTGGAACCTAAACGGCAGCTTCGACTCAGATGAAGTAGTAGTAGATAACTTCATAGTGGGTTCTAGTGTAAACCGAGTTACGGGTACGCACGATTTTCATATTCAGGTACCCAATGGCATTGCATGTGGTACGAGCTATGCTCGTTTCACCATCAATAGCGACGTAGACGAATCTGGCCCAACGGGCAACTTCTGTGCTACGACCAGCCAGTTCGATGATGGTGAAGTGGAAGACTATCAGGTCAATCTTTCGGGCCAGGGTGTGGTAGCCAATGTCACTTCGTCTCCAGCAGCTTGTGGTGCAGCTAATGGTTCTATCACAATAACTTTTGATAATCCGAACAATGGCCAAACCCAGTTCCTGTTTAGTCTGGACGGGGGCAACACCTTTGAAGCACCAGTTTCTGTAAATGCAGGAATGGTAACCTATCAGGTTGGTCCTGGTACTTATAATGTAGTCGGCCAGTTCGGAAATGAGACTTGCGATACAGATCTGGGTACAGTAGTTGTAGAAGAAAGTGAAGGACCATTAGTGTCCGCTTTCTGTGGTAGCTCAGAGCAATCAAAAACAATTAGCAATGTAATAGCTGATTGTCCAAATGTAACTAATGAGCCACATGCAGTATATGCCGACCAATTATTTCCCAATGACTTGGATTACAGTCAGGTAAATGCCAAGCACTGGTCAGTGGTCGGTACAAACTCGTTCGAGGAATTCCCTAACGGTACTGCACGTATGCAGTTGACGGTGCGTAATAACCAGGATAATAGTCTGCGGATGACCTTTGATGTTCTAATGTCGGGGCGTACGCAATCACCACCTCCGGGCAGTCCAAAGTTGGAATTGTGTGTAGACCACGCCGAGCCAGATTGGTATTACTACCCGGCGTTTAGCGGTACAGTTACGGGGCAGAATGGTCTTGCAGGCTTGGTGTTGAGTGTACAAGGTATGGGAACAGCCCTACAGGTCGGTACAGGAGCCAATCTGAAAGACAATGCTGCCTTTGGTTTATCTAGCTGGTTGTCTTATGCCATCTTGAGCCAGCCAACTACTGGAGTACAAGCGGGCGCAGGAGCGCAGTTTGACTTTAATCTCAACCTAAATGGTAGTCAATTGCCAAGCTTCGATATAGACGAAGACGGCTGTGACCCAATATGTGTGGGTGAGTCAACGACCATCAACGCTGTTGGTAGTGGAGGAACCGGTGACTTGACCTTCACCTGGATGCCTGGCAACTTGAGCGGCTCTTCTATTACAGTTAGCCCTACGACTACAACAACTTATACAGTGACCGTGGAGGATGAGAATGGCTGTACAAGCACTGATGAGGTTACAATAGAAGTGAATCCTAGCCCCATTATTACTTGCTTCATCAATGTAGATGGAGATTGGATCCAATCTTGCGAAGTGGAAGTCTGTGAAGGGAGTTCCATTCAATTTGGGCCGCAATCAGACAGCTTTGATGGGTCGTGGTCATGGACAGGACCTAACAACTTTACTTCAAATCAAAGAGATCCCATCTTAACCAATAGCGCTACGGCTGACTTAGACGGCGTTTATACGGTAACTTACACTAATCCAGATGGCTGTACGAGTAGCAAGCAGTTGACTATTAACATAATAGGAGGTCCTTCAGTGACTGTGCCAGATGTAACAGTATGTGAATTTGAGGACGCAACCCTAATGGCTAATGTCAATCCAGCAGGCAACTACTCTTACAGTTGGAATACAGGAGCCACTAGCCAATCAATAACATTTGTCGAGGCTCAGAATGTCGATGAAGGTATTTACACTGTAGTTGTAACTGATCAAGCCACGGGATGTAGCGCAACGGCCTCTGGTGAGTTGACAGTGCGCGACAACTACGATGACGGCGGCGAAATAGCGGCAGATCAGAATGGCTGTATACCTTATGATGCTAACCTGCTCATCAGCCTGAGCCTGCCTAGTGGAGGCGAGGTGCCTGGAACGGAGGCTGAATTCCAGTGGTTCTTGTCTACTGGCGATTGTACCCCACCAACTATTTACGATCAAGGCGATTGGGTTGAGATACCTGGGGCTACATCGGCCACACTCGATCCGGGCACATTGACAGAAACAACTTGTTTCTTGCGTTGCTCAAGAGTGCCAGGTTGTGATTTGTATCTAGGTGAGTCTAACGTAGTAACCATTACGGTTAATCCAAATCCAGAAGTATCTGTAAACAATGTTACTATTTGTGAAGGCGAATCTGGCACATTGACGGCTACACCATCTGGAGGAACCCCTCCGTACCAATATAGTTGGAGCAATGGTGGCGGTACCAACCAAACAGCAACTTATGGCCCGCTAACAGCAACGACAAGCTATTCAGTTACAGTAGAAGATGCCAACGGTTGTACGGCAACTGCCAATGGAACGATTACTGTTCTAAAAGTGCCTGATGTAACCATAAATGGGCCTGTTACCGTATGTGCTCAAGATCAAGTCACCTTCACGGTTACATCCGCAGGAGCAGGTGCTACCTACAGCTGGGACTTCGGTGAATTTGCCTCTCCAGCAACAGCAGATGTCCAAAACCCTGGACCAGTAACTTACACGCTACCGGCTGGCCAAAACGGAAACGTTACATCCACCATTACCCTGACCATTACCAAAGACGGTTGCACGGACGAGACAACTACTACCATCGAAATTTTTGATCTTCCAGAAATAACAGATGTGGAGACCGTCAATCCTATATGTGGCGAAGACAATGGCTCGATTACTATTTCATTTGTAGATAACCCAGATCGCTCCAATATTGAATTTAGCATCAATGGTGTAGGTGGTCCTTACACAGAGGTTCCCGACAACAGCGGTAGCATCACATTCAATGATCTGGATGCGGGTACTTACGATTTATATGTGCGCTGGGGTAATGGCAATTGCCCAATTGATCTGGAAGATGCAACTATCTCCGACGAACTGGCACCAACAGTAACTGCTAGCGACGACGTGACCATTTGTCTGGGTGAGTCTACCACACTCACAGCAATGGGAAGTGGCGGTACTGGAAACCTCACCTTCTCTTGGTCGCCTGGCAATGGAAGTGGCACCAGCTTCGAGGTTAGCCCAACTGCAACAACAACTTACACAGTCACAGTAGAAGACGAAAATGGCTGTACAAATAGCGACCAAGTCACAGTCACAGTCTTGGAGATATTCACAGTGACAGTTCCTGATATGACGGTCTGTGAGTTCGAAGATGTAAGCTTTACCGCTACTGTCGAGCCAGCTGGTAATTATACCTTCAGCTGGAATACGGGTGATACCGGACCAACCATTGACCTGATTCGGGTGCAAGGCTCCGATGAAGGAACCTACACGGTAGTTGTTACCGACCAGACTACTGGCTGTACAGTATCTGCTTCCGGAGAACTTACCGTTCGCGAAAACTATGATGACGGTGGTGATATCGCTGCCGATCAAAACGGCTGCATACCTTACGATGCGGATGTGCTGACCAGCGTAAGCCTTCCTAGTGGAGGTGACGCACCTGGGACTGAAGCTGAATACCAGTGGTTCTTGTCCACTGGCGATTGCACCCCACCAACCATAGATGATCAGGGCGACTGGATTCTAATTCCTGGTGCCACAGACTTAAACTATGATCCCGGTGTGCTCACAGAGACAACTTGCTTTATTCGTTGTTCCCGAGTACCGGGTTGTGAATTGTACTTGGGTGAATCAAATGTGGTGACGATCACCGTCAATCCAAACCCAGAAGTATCTGTCAATAATGTCACGATTTGCGCTGGCGAGACGGGTACTTTAACGGCTACACCATCAGGCGGAACACCCCCATACCAATACAGCTGGAGCAACGGCGGTGGTAGCAATCAAACAGCTACTTACGGTCCTCTGACGGCTACCATGTCTTACACAGTTACTGTAGAAGACGCTAATGGCTGTACGGCAACTGCTTCTGGCACCATTACCGTAACACCACTACCCGTAGCAGAAATTACGCCCCTGCCTGGCAGCGAGTGCGAAGGCACAGAGTACACCTTTACGGCCGCTGATGCCGGAGCAGGTGCAGAGTATGAATGGGATTTCGGTAATGGAGCTACCCCTGCCACTGGTACTGGCCCCGGACCAATCGTGGTGACTTACACTACCCCAGATGCGGGAACGCAAAATAATACCACAGTAACATTGACAGTCTTTAAAGACGGATGTGAAAATACCGATACGGAGAACGTCACGGTCAGACCAAGACCCGATGTCACAATAACGGCCGAAGTTGATCCAACGACCTGCGAAGGTGCTGATGGTTCGATTACCGTTGATGTAACTGTGCCATCATCGAGCAATTTCCAAATCGGTATAGATGATGGAAATGGTGTAGTATGGCAATCATGTAATGCTACTACTTTCGGAGGTCTGGCCGCAGGTACTTACGACATAAGCGTTCGTTACTGTAATGGTGATTGTCCTTACGATATCACATCGGTAACCTTATCTGATCCCGACAGTCCGATCGCAGAGATCAATGGACCTGCGGAAGTCTGTGTCAACAACGACCAAACAAATTTTGAAGCGGTATTCTCCGCATCTACGCCATCTCCTGACAACGACGGAGCGACGTACCAATGGAACTTTGGTGCCGATGCGACACCTGCTACGATCATGGGCCCTGGTCCGCACACGGTAACTTTCGCTACCCCTGGTCAGAAGTCTGTTTCCTTGATGGTAATGCGCGACGGTTGTACAGCATCCGATGCGGCAACCATCAATGTGCTGGCTCCGCCAGTCGTAGTAATCGATCCGGTGGAAGAGTGCTCAGAGACCAACGTAGCCCTGGTAGCCGAGGTAACGGGTGCTGGTCCATTCACCTACGAGTGGGAAGACAATGGGAGCACGGGCAACGAAGCTACCTACATGACAGGTACTTATACTTTGCCAACACAAGAGAACTACTCCGTTTCGGTAACAGATGCGAACGGCTGTACGACGGTGGCCACAGGTACCATCACGGTTAACCCACT
>JBCDFE010000014.1:0-31042 GCA_039178745.1 Bacteroidota bacterium
CCAAACTAGTATGGCTAAGCACCAACTTTGGCAAATTTTAACCCACCAGAGCGTTACAAACTAATATATAATTTGTTCAAACTCTTTAGCCGGGCTTATCTCCTGCCGCCCGGATATTGACGATCTTGCGCAGCAGATCAAACCAGAAAGGAGCACCTAGACTGATCGCCAAAGCAGTAAGGATGAAGCCCAAAAGCTTAGTGATCAGCTCCATCACCGTCATAGAGCGCACATCTATACCTTCCCATCCTAGGCCGAGGGGCGAGCTGATCAGTTCCAACTCGTCTCTGATCATATTCAGTTGCTGCATACTGGTTTCCCTGCGTTCTTGCAGCTGTTCGTCGGTCAGTACTTCTCCGGTATTATTTATCCCGGCATTGCCCAGTATCATCTCGCGAAGCTCACCAACACTCAGGCGCTGAGGAGGGGCGGTCGTGTCTGGCGAATTGATGATGAAAAATTCTGAGTCATCTCCACCTTCTGCCGATGAGCCGATACTTGTTGTATAGCCACCATTGTCCGGTACATAGGTACTACTGGTTCGTTCCTGCCGCTGGATGGTGGCATCCTCCTCGGCCGCCAGACTGACCGCACTTTGGTACAGCTGATTGCGCAGGTCTTCATCTATGCTCAGGCGTTCGTACATGGCCACAGTATCCGCATTGAAAAGTACGGCTATACCCAGTCCCATAAATACCAGTATCTTTTGAGTGTTGCGCTTGTACCAGCCAGAGGCCCGATCCATTACATTGCTGTACCAGTTTTGCACTTCCAGTCTAAAAATATCTACTTGTCCACCCGATTCGCGCCATAGTTGCTTCAGTACATTCTTTAGGTCGGCATCTGGCAGTTGATCTATTTTGGCTTCCAGCTCATTGTAGTTGGCCTCGCCCAGAATAACATCGAAAAGGATAGACTGAAAGGTCTCCGCACTGATATAAGACGGTGGCCCAGAGGTTTGTCGACCGTATTGCTGGGTCAGATGCCGATACAGACTATTCTGTTGAAATGCCAGCAGCAGGGTCTCATTTTCGTCTTCACTAGCCAGCATATTGCGCAGACCTTTCAATAGGTTTCTGCCGCGCAAACTGAAGAAGGAAGAGATCAGCTCCATCAGGGTAGTAGCCAGAAGGCTCAGTAGCAGCAATACAAAAATGATGCCTACGACAACCGTTAAAATCTGCATAAAAACTCAAAGTGGGTGTATGCTCGCCAAGTTAAGTCTTTAAATGGAGTTTATTCAAAATAACCAATACTTCCACCCACCCAGGTTTTCCCCTTATTGTAGCGCACACCGATCATTTTACCTTTAGACAAGCGCACCAGATTATTGATCAAAATGGGCTCAGCGGCATCGGGTGGCCATAGGTACATCATGCGTACTTCCGCACTTGCGGGCTCATCCAGGGTTTCGACCAGTGGCTCGTAGCTGACCTTCGTTTGCAAGATGTAGTTTTCGGGATCCGGTACGGCTTTGATGTCTGCCACAGTCGGTGACAGATTGATACCCTGGCCCGCAAAGCTGTAGAGTGGTTTTAATACGTACTTCCGCAGGTCGGAATCATCCTCAAAATCTCCAATCCTCTCCCGAAATCCTGAAGATTGGGACGTGGGATGAGCATCAATACCCAAAATATCGCTCAGATAGTAACTTTTCGGCACATACTGGCTATCGAATAGTGGAAGGGTATGCTTAGAGAGCATAGCAAACCAGTCGGGGTGGCCGGCCCAGCTGACATCAACTTCCTCTGTCAAATTGAATTGAAGATCAAAATCATCGCGCTTGAGCAATTCATCGAATATGACCCGATTAAAGATGCGCTTGATGCGTATGCGCTGTCCGTCGCGCTTGTAGTAGAGTTTATTGCCAGAGCGTTCGAGCTCACTGATGCATAAAACGGGTATACCAAGCTGCTTATTAGCTAGCTCAAAATCTATGCGAGTAGTCTGTTGGTCGGGCTCGACCTCCAGTAGCGCAACCTCTTTGGGGTCTTCCCCATCGAGAATACAATCGGCCAGCAAGCGGTGATAGTCCTCTACACTCAGCCCTCCAAACCGACTTGTAAAATGATCTGGTATGTCGAAGAACTTTCGATAGCCCGCCGCCAGCATATCCTGAAAAAAATAGAGGGATGGGAAGCCTTGTGCTTCGACCAGTTGAGGAGTGATTTTGCCCGCCTCGTCCAGGCAGAGACCAAAATCCATTTGTAGAAACAGCGGATGGTCTGTGCGTTGTGGCACTGCTTGTCCTTTGGGTATGGCACTGGGAGATAGGTCGAAAAAGCGTTGGCTAGTCACTACCTCTATGATGTCTTTGCCTGCTTCGAGCAGACGTTCTTTTAGATAGGTCGGGATAAAAACCGGAGTTTCCGAAACTTGAAATTTCGGTCTTACACCTGCTTGTTCGGTAAGCCAGTTTATTAGAGAATCGTGGCTGCTTTGCTTGAAAGAGCCGTTGTATGCTTGGCGTAAATGGGTGATCATATCCTAATATAGCGCTTTGAGCGTTCGTAGGTTCGGGCGGTATGACTTAAGAATAGGTATCGGTGGTTTGGCTTGCCATCTTATGCAGTTCTTCAATCGCGAATTGCAAAAAACCAGGTATGACCATATCGTGGGTGCGATTGATCTTGCGGGGGTCCATCAGGTCGCCTATCATGCGCAGCCATTTATCTCTGCCGTGTTCGGCTATGACTTCGGCTTTGATCTCCGGACGGCTAAAGTGAGCCAGCATTCCTTCGGGGTCTGCCTCCGGGTGAAATTGCGTGCCTAGTATTTCGGGAGAAAATCGAATGGCCATTACGGCTCTTTCCAATGGAACGTGGGGCCGCTTTTTTTCCAGACATAAAACTTTGGCGCCTATTTCTTTCATTCGCTTCTTGTCGGGTTGAATGGCCTGAAACCTCCGGAAGTCAGCGGCGTAAAAAACGGCTCGGAGCTGACCGAGCTGAGGGTCTTCCTTGCCTGCCTGAGTCAGATGTACAGGAAAAGTGCCAAAACTGATGCTCTTTCGAGCCCCGACCTGCGCAAGTCTAAAATGATGAACCGCCATTTGGAAAGAGTGACAGATCAAAAAGAGATACTTCTTATTTGCGCTTTGCTGATTGTGGGCCCAAAGTTCGTCTAACCAGTTAAAGTAGGCATCTCCCCATCCGTCAAATTCGCGGGGGTCTCCAGGGCCACCAGAGCTGATGAATAGGTCGAAGTCTTCCACCTTGGGTACCGCGCCGTCTACTCTGACATCGAAGACCTGATACTCGATCTCGCTGGCAAACCGATCTGCGATTTCCTTGATGCAACGCATGCCCTGGTTGGGTATACCGTTGTAGAGGTCGAGTATGGCGAGTTGCAGTTTGCTCATGAGAAAATGAAATGTCGACTGCTAGAGTCGTGGTTTACGCCTTGGCCGATTCGCGGACAAAGGTACCCCAGGTGAGGTTGTCTTTTCCATCTTCGTGTGCCTGGGCAACTTCAATGGCATATTTTGCGGCGTGCTCAACTACCCAATCGAAATTTTCCTGACCCACACTGAAGAGATCGGCATCTGGTGCGGGGTTGCAGAAATCGATAGCGTATGGTATGCCATCGCGTACTGCAAATTCTACCGTATTGAAGTCGTATCCCAGATAGTTGTTCAATGCCAGCACCTGGTCGTGTATGGTTTTGAGCAAGGCATCTGATACGTCGTGATGACAGCGATAACGTTCGTGGAAGGGGTTACGCGGCTCGTAGTGCATGATTTTGACATACTTTCTGCCCAGGCAGTAGCATCTGAAGTAGCTGGTGAAGTCTATCGCCTCTTGTAGCATCATGACCAAATGCTCGGTTTCGCCATGTGCTTTCCAGAGATCGTCGGCATTGTAAAGTTTGTACACGCTTTTCCAACCACCACCAGCATGAGGCTTCATGAATGCCGGCCAGCCTATGTATTCGAACATCTCTTCCCAATCCAGAGGATACTTTAGGTTGGTGAAACTCTCCTCGCTGGTGTCATCGGGCATCTTATTGCTGGGCAGCAAGACCGTTTTCGGAACGGCAACACCTGCCCGCGTCAGCGCCAGAACATTGTTGAAAAACTTTTCATCGGAGCTCCACCAAAATGGGTTGTTGATAACCGCAGTCCCAGTAGCTGCCGCATTCTTTAACATGGCCCTGTAAAAAGGAACATCTTGTGAAATGCGATCGATGATAACGGCGTATCCCGGGTTTTTACCCTGTTGCACCATACCGATTTGAACCGGTTCGGCCATAATGCCGTCAGGTGCCGTTTGATTTATGCGCTCGATAAGCGCTGGTGGGAATGATCTTTCCTTGCCGTAGAGTATGCCGATTTTCTTCATGGGGGAAAAGTAAGTAATTGTCGGCAAAGCCGACAATTACTTCCGAATTTCTTCGGCAAGGGGCTTGAGATTTTCTAAAATTTATTGAAAATCTACCTCCCGTAGATGAATTGTGCGCCTTTAGTGCCGTACACGAAGTCTTTGGCTGCTTTGTCGAGATCGACTACACGCAAGCGACCATTTCGCTGGAAAGTGCCCACAATCGTACCGGTTTTTACATCAATGACCTTTATCCAGAGGTGGCTTATGGCTTCTGCGGTAGCCCACATCTGCGTTTCTGCGGTGGTTCTTGTTCTGTAGCGCAGCAGATAATCGTAGTCGCCCTGCTCGAAGAAGCGCTCGCGGATCACGCCACTGCCCTGACCGGCTAAGGTCGAATCGGACATGACCACCTGAACATTTTGGTTGGAAAGATCCTGATAGCGAATGTTATCACCGATGATTTGGTGACCGGCTTTTCTAAGCTCTCGCACCAGGGCTACTTCCAATTCTGTTACTCCTTCATCTCGCACAATTAAGATTCTGGAGCTATCGGGTAGCGGCTCCTCGAAATCGGAATGTATATCGAATTGAACCGGACTACAAGAGGTGAGAATGGCCATAAGAGAAAAGATAGTGGCCAAAGCAGAAAAACGAATGAGGTTCCTTTTCATGGCTTGGGTATTTGGTTCACTATTACTACAAATACAAGCGCCTGGTTTCTGTTAGGGAAACCTTAAAAATGATCAACAACACAGTTCTGACAAGTGGTTTTACTGTTATTTGACGGAATAAGGTGGCTCTACTTTTTCTCCGAAGATCGCCTGAATTCAATTTCGGGATGATTGTCTTCTGCCATCTTTAGAGTCCACTGAGTTTCCGCCAGATAAACGAGCCTTCCGTCCTTATCGGTGGCCAGATTGGTTTTGCGTCGATTTTCGAATGCCTTGAGTGCCACTGGATCGTCGCAGTGCACCCAGCAGGCAATTTGGTAGTTGGCCGCATCGTAAATGGCTTTTGCCCCATACTCGTGCTCTAGCCGGTATTGAATAACATCGAACTGAAGCGCACCGACGGTGCCTATGATTTTGGCATTGTCGCTATGTCGAATAAATAGTTGGGCCACACCTTCGTCCATCAATTGATCCAGCCCTTTGTTGAGTTGCTTGCTCTTCAGGGGATCTCCATTGATGACGACGCGAAATTGCTCCGGGCTGAAACTTGGAATGCCTTTGAATTGCAAATCCTCTCCTTCTGTGAGGGTATCGCCGATTTTGAAATTTCCCGAATCGTATAGACCGACCACATCACCGGCAAAAGCTTCATCTATAACTTCTTTGCGAGCGGCCATGAAGCTGGTCGGGTTGGCAAACTTCATTTTCTTGCCCTGGCGCACATGCAAATAGTTGGTATTGCGCTCGAAGGTGCCCGAACAAATGCGCATAAAGGCTATGCGGTCCCGATGTCGCGGGTCCATATTGGCATGGATCTTGAATATAAAACCGGAGAACTGATCTTCATAGGGCTTGACCATTCGCTCTTCGGTAGGGCGGGGCAGAGGAGTGGGGGCAATTTCTACGAAGCAGTCGAGTAGCTCTTTGACTCCAAAATTATTCAGGGCCGATCCAAAGAAAACAGGGCTCAACTTACTGTCGAGATAGGTCTCCTGAGACCACTTCGGGTATACTTCGGTCACCATCTCGACCTCCTCGCGCAACTCGTTGGCAGCGTCTTCGCCGACGAGCTTGTCCAGTTCCGGGCTGTTGAGGTCTTCGAATGCGATGACTTCTTCCGGGCGTTCCTGTTTGTTGTCGGGGCGGAATAAGACCAGTCGCTGTTCGTACAAGCTGTATACTCCCTGAAAGCGATCGCCCATACCAATCGGCCAGCTCAGTGGGCGGACGCGCAGACCTAGCTTGAGTTCGACCTCATCCAGCAGATCGAAAGCGTCTTTTCCCGGACGGTCCAGCTTATTGATGAATACCATGATGGGCGTATCGCGCATGCGGCACACCTCGACCAGTTTTTCCGTCTGTTCCTCCACCCCCTTGGCCACATCGATGACGACTATAGCCGAGTCGACGGCGGTAAGCGTTCGATAGGTATCTTCGGCAAAGTCTTTGTGACCAGGCGTATCCAGGATGTTGATCTTGCGATCACGGTAGTCGAAGGCCATGACCGAAGTGGCCACCGATATACCCCGCTGGCGCTCGATGTCCATAAAGTCACTCGTCGCCGATTTCTTGATCTTGTTGCTTTTGACAGCACCGGCAACCTGAATGGCGCCACCAAACAGCAGCAGCTTTTCAGTCAGGGTGGTTTTACCTGCATCCGGGTGACTGACAATGCCGAAGGTTCGGCGGCGATCTATTTCTTGTTTAGCGCTCATATTTAGGGCCGCAAAGGTAAGGATTATTAGGTATCCTAATGGTGGAGTAACTGATGTCCAAAACTGATGCGTTGCAAGGCAGACTACGATCTCCCTAATTCAGAGTTGTTCGCCTTGCATATCTCTATCAGCTATCTCCTAACCTCTGCTATCGACATGGGACTTATGCGCAAAGCTCTACAAAAGAGATGAGTATCTTGCCAATTATCCTTGGACATGAGAATATTACAAAATCTCCTTTAATTTTTGTAGGCTACAAAAAGCACAGCTTTTGGATTGACAGAATATGAGAAGGCTAGAATAGAATTTTTTCGCAGAAGAATCCTGTCTATATAAATATTTTTATAAAAAAGTAGAGCATTGCAAAATATTTAAAATAAATTTTGTCGTCTCATTATTTATCAGTAAAATTGGACCAATAAACATTAAAACCGAATTAACCATGAGATACATTCTCTTTTATTCTCTTTTATTCTCTTTTATTCTCTTTTATTAGCCTTGAAATATTTGCGCAACAATCGTTTGATTGCAAGACGGTTGCGCCTAATGGTCAAGGTAGCGCAACTTCAGAGTCTTGTGCTCCTCCGACTGGAGGTACATTTGGTGTGGGACTTAAGATATGGGTCATCCGAAGAAGTGATGGTTCAGGTGCAGATACAGGAGGTGATTATTTTAAAAACTTCTTCGCCCAATTAGATCGGGCATTCGCACCCCACGATATATACTTTTTGTTAAGTTGCATCGAGTACATAAATGACACCAATATCTATGAGAGCGTTAGTGGTCTTAGTGAAGCTGGTGCCTTTGTTAATGATGGCCAGTATCACGAAACAGATTTAATGAACCTCTATATACACGGTGGTTGGTCAAATATTGGAGTAGCTGGCACTCCTTCAAATTGGGCCTTTTCTGGTGTAGGACAGACTTACCCAGGTGATGATGCTTATTATTCTGTAGCCATTCATGAACTAGGTCATGCGCTTAGTCTTAGGCATACACATTACGGTAATGGAGCTCCACGAGATCTAGATGCTGCTGCTGGTACACCCGATTTAGTTGATGGTTCAACTTGTTGTTCTGCTGGTGATTTCGTTTGCGACACACCACCTGACCCACTGATTCGGGCCTCTTCTGCTGTAGGAAATGGCTTTGGAGCAGACATAGGGTGCACTTGGTTGCCAGGAACAACTGCTGATTTTCTAGATGATAATGGAGACCAGTACGTTAATGTAGATGTTGCTAATTACATGAGTTATTATCGTGATTTATGTCCTTTTGATCGGCATTTTTCGCCTGGGCAGGGAAATAGAATGCGACATCACTTAGCCAATAACTTTGGAGCTTCTTTGATAGTAAGGCCAAAAGCTTTGATTCATCAAAATGAATTTGTGACATCTGACGAAGATTTTGATACAGATGTTAGAATCCTTAGTGGTAATACGTTGGCTCTGTTTAATTGTACTCATACATTTAGACCTGGAACAAAGATACAAGTAGATGCAGGTGCCAGATTGCAAGGCATATTTGCGACGTTAACTGCCAATGCTGATTTTTGTGATTCATTTGACCCTTTTTGGAGTGGTATCGAACTTTCTAATGTAGATGGAACAAATGTTGTTTTTCCCAGTCAGCGAGCTGTAGTTTACTTTAATGGTTGTAATATTTCGCAGTCTGAAAATGGCATTCATTATGCTTCTACGACATTCCCCGGCACAAACTTAACGGGAGCATTATTTCTCTCTAACTCCAATTTTGTGAACAATCGGGTAGGGCTCAATCTTGCAAATGGAGCAATCGGTGACGATCCGAGAAATGAAGAGTGGCATGATGCGGTGTCAAATTGTTCCTTTGTTGTGGATGCAAGTTATCCCGGCGGCACGATCATTCCCTACACTAGTGCAATAAAGCTTGGGCAGTCTAATCCGATATTTCTAGACGGAAATAAGTTCACTGCCCCTGGACATCAATTTGGTATAGGGTTCAGGCCGGCAATTGATGTCTTCAATACAAGAATTTCGGTTAAAACCCTATTTCAAGGAGATCCGAACTTTGAAGAAAGAACCGTGATCAGCAATTACGAAGATGGTATCCGACTAGAGAGCAGTGTAGGTAGCCTAATTGAAAATGTAGATTTCATCAATGGTATAACTGCTGTCACCGCTGCAAATTCACCAAATACATTCATCGTCGATTGCGATATTGACAACAACACCAATAATCCTTCACTCGGATACGCTGTCCAATTGACAAATTCTCCATACTATTTCATTACCGATAACAACTTTATCGGAAATACTCAACCTGCTACTATCGCTAGTTCTGCTATCCAAATCGTAAACTGTGGTCAAGATGACGCTTTTATTTCAAGTAATACCTTCACCGGATTTAACGATGGAGTTGTAACGTCATTTTTCGATAATGGAAGTACTAGTCCAAATGATCCTACTGGAGCCAGGATAAGCTGTAATGAGTTCGATAATGTAAATCAAAACGGCCTTCCCGGGCCTTATGATGTATACGTATTCCCTGGGGCCAGTATTGCGCCGATCCAAGGAAGTACTTTCAACCCCGCTGGCAACATATTTGTGCCGGATCCGGGTAGTGAGCCCAATAGCGATTTCAACAATCAAGGGCTAATACCTAGCATCGATTACTACTATTCATCAGCACCTGGGCAGATGAATAGCGAGCCTCTGTTCACTGATGGAATAATGAAAATTGAGACACCAGAAAATCCCGATTGTCTCTCATTAGTTGAAGTTGATCTGGAAGAAGACAATACGGCTATACTAGCAGCCGCTCAGGTGGAATTATATGAGCTGGAACAAGATCTCGCCGGTGCTCAGACAGAGGGAGAAAAGCAAACGATTCGCGAAAAAATCAGCGACCTGAAAGCTAACATGAACGCGTTTTTGTTTTCTTTAGAACTGGCTATCGAGCAGGATTCAACAACATCTACAAAACGACAAGATCTCCAAACATTTAGTGCATATCACAAAGCTGGTTTCATGCGCGATTTTAGAGAATCTATACTAGATAACCGATACGGTGATTTCAGTTTATTCTCCTCTAAAACCAACCAGCTTAGTATGCCTAGTCACTACGGGCAAGCATCTTTAAATGGTTTTCAGGGGTATAAAGCGCTGGTGCAGAAATTAGGAGTTGTAGTTTCTGAAGATAGAAATATATTTGAGTTAAGCTCAACAGAAATGACTTGGCTTAATAACCTTGGCCAGAGTTCGGATCATTTTGGACCTTCTCTAGCAAGATCGATTTTGGATATCTATTACGATATTGAAGTTCAGCCACAAGCTTTGAGAGAATATGTAAGCAATCCGGAAATGACTAATCTACCTGCTGATGAATTGGATTTGTCAGGTTCTAATGCCTTGGATCTTGTGCATGTATTTCCGAATCCTGTACAGAACGGTTTGGTCCAGTTGCAGAATATTCCTGAAATGACGGATGTTCAGATACTCGATCTCAATGGCAGAGTGGTGCAGACGTATCTTACAGTTGATCATACGCTCAATATAGACATATCACAATATCGTGCAGGTGTCTATATATTCAGGATGGTTCATGGAACTGACCAAAGGACTATTCGTTTAATTGTAAACTAAGCATACATGCAAAGGAAACTCCTTATGTTATGCTCTATGATTGGCTGGGCTTGTTTGGTACAAGCCCAGCCAACGACTTTCAGCCAGCGGCTGAATTTTGGGCATACAAATACTGTATTTAGATCAATTTCAAGTTTTGATTCCCTGATTTTTATCACCGGAATAGCTGTAGATACCCTTCCTTATTTTTTTTCAGGTTCAGAAATTAACATCTTTTCACTTGATGGCTCCTTAGTTGGCCAAAAAATATTAAGAGAACAAGGTAGAGAAATAGAGGCTTGGAGCAATGAGAGCGCTCTCATAGGTGATACTGTGCTTTACTTTTCAGGCTACCAAAGTGGGCAGGGGCGGGAAGTTCTAGTTGGAAAATACAATATCGAACAAGATAGTATAGAGTACTTGCGCTGGCCACATCCTCAGTACCCTATTGGTGATTTTGTAACTGGACTGGGGCTACTAGTCGATAATGATCGATTATTTGTCTATGGTGGATTAGAAAATGTAGGATCCCAAATTTCTACACAGAGATCTTTAATTTTGGAGTTCGATTTATCATTAAATTTGGTGGATGTTGTTACTTATAGTGTTCCCTTCCCTGGAAGTAGTTATGTGCTGGATATGATAAAACGAACCAATGGGAACTTTCTAGTTGCTGTTGGAAATAGTCAGCGAGGAGTATCTTGCGAACCTTACTTAAGACCGCGCATTTTGGAATACGATTCAAATTTTAATATTGTAGACAGCTACTTTTTTCCCGATGATGAATTTTGGTATGTGCGTATGCGCTTATACGAAGACGAAAATGAGCAAATATTTGCTCATGCGATGGAGGTGAATTGGCGAAATTTTGAGCCTGGGCACGGTTTTCCCTGCATCTCTACAGCCCTACCAGATCCACGCATTGTAAGGTTTACTCCTGACCTGGAGCGAGAATGGGTCTTGGATATTACCAGACCTCAAGATGGGGAAACTGATTATATTGGTTTTGGAGAAATTCTCCCTGCCCAGGACGAAGAGGGCATGGTGGTTGTGTATACCCAGTCTGCTCCTCCAGTTGCTGAAGATCAACCAGAAACGAGCAAAATATTGACGCACATGGTCAAGTTTTCCAATGGAGGTGATTTGCTCTGGAGGCGTGCTTATTCTCATTTCGACTCTTCTGGCACCAACAATAGAATTTACGACTTCAAGCCTAGCCCCGATGGTGGTTTTATTATGGTAGGCGAAACAGGTGTATTTGGGGTCGATCCTGATAATGATACCCTTGGCTTGTTGCCTTATCAGCAAGGCTGGATCATAAAGGTAGATGAGTCTGGCTGTCTTATACCCGGCTGCGACGATTTTGTTTCTAGTTATGAAGAGCTGATAGACGCTATAGAACCAGATGCTCTGGTGTTCCCAAATCCTGTAGATAGAGATCTTTATTTTCTTACCAACCTTCATGGAACCAGCATTCAAGCTCAAATTTTTAATGAACAGGGCCAATTGATGCGAAGCTGGGAGAATCTGAATCATTTCACTTCGCTCACGCACTCTATTAGTGTGGATGGTTTATCGAGTGGCATTTACTACTTGAGCCTCAGAAATAACCTAGGTAATTATTTGGTTAAGCCCTTTATTAAACAGTGAAGGTCAAGAATCGAAAGAATTATTTTGTTGGCAGGTATACAACCATTTCATTCCAATCATTCTTCAGGGCTTCAGAAAGCTATTCTTATTCATTGAGGCAATAGGAAGTACCGGATTGACGCACTTTTTGTTAGGAAAGTCAATTGTTGATTTTGATCGACTTAATGTAATATGTTTGCGAGACAATTAGTTAGTCAGATCTATGCTTAAGACTCCATCTGGATATTTGATTTTGATATCCTTGTTCATATTCGCTTGCAGGGATCAAGGAAAATTGGTATTGACCATCGAATCTTCAGATGTCGAAAGATACTGGAAGGCCTACGACCAAATCGTCGGTACCACGGACAGCACCGAGCGTTTCCAAATCCTGGATGAGGTCTTTCTTCAACCAGCTTCTCCCGGCCAGCTGGCTATGATGGAAAGGCGGAATTATACCGCTGAAGAGTATTTGGAAAACATAGAACAACTACCTGAATTTTGGGCCTCGGTCAGAGAAAATACGCTGCGGGCATCTGAATTTGCTGGCGAGATAGAATCGGGCATCGAGCAATTGAGAGAGATTTATCCGGATTTGAAACCAGCTGAAATCTACTTTACCATGGGTTGTTTGCGATCTAACGGTACCACTTTAGACAGCTTGGTACTCATCGGTGCAGAACTGGCCATGACAGATCCGAGCACAGACCTAAGTGAGCTGCCCGAAAGGGTGAGACAAAATTTGCAGCCCTTTGTCAATGGAAACCCCATCGAAGAGTTAGCCTTTCTCAATGTCCACGAATATGTACACACCCAGCAGTCTACCCATGGCATCGATCTGCTGTCTCAGTGCGTTTACGAGGGGGTTGCCGAGTTTGTTTCGACCGTTGCCATGAACACAGCTTCCTCTACTCCGGCCATAGCCTTTGGCCCGGAAAACGATGACCGAATACAAGCCGCTTTCGTAAAGCAAATGAATAGCACCTACTTCATGGACTGGATGTACAACAGCTTCGATAACGAATTTGCTATGCGGGACTTAGGCTACTATGTGGGCTTTGCCATCGCACAGCGCATCTATGAGCAAGCAATCGACAAAAAGGCAGCTATTGCAGAAATGATTCGACTAGACTACGGCGATCAAACAGTTATCGATGATTTCGTAGAGCGTTCGGGCTATTTTGACCAACCCATCAGCACACTCCGAGAAGCTGCCGATAGCGAGATTCCCCAAGTGCTGTCCATAGGTGAAATGGCTAATGACAGCAGAGCGGTTGATCCGAGCATTAAAGAGCTGAAGATCGAATTTTCGAAACCTATGGATATACAGTCCAGAGGGTTTGATTTTGGACCAGAAGGTGAGGCAGCTGCCCTGTTTATACAAACACTGGAGGGATGGGATGAAACGGGCACTGTACTCACTGTTGGTATTTCTCTGGAGCCAGGCCGCCTCTATCAATTGGTATTATCTAATGATTTCCGATCTGCTGACGGCGTTCGCCTGGAGCCTTACTTGATTGAATTCCAGACAACTGATTAATGACTATTCAAATGCGTTTGATCTTCTTCTCCCTCATCTGTATGAACCTGGCCTGTGCGATCAGACTACCGGCTCAAGCTGATTTTCAAACCTTGACCTACTACGAGGATGACCTCAATCGTCTCCAGTTAGATCTTTTCTTACCGGATGGGGCAGATTCGATAGGTGTACCATTACTGATATATGTTCACGGTGGTGGCTTTTCAGGGGGCAATCGCAGAGAGGGACACACAATAGGCAGATATCTGAGAGATCGGGGCATCGCCACCGCCAGTATCAGCTATACACTATTGATGCGCAATCGAGATTTTAGTTGCGGCGGGGTGACGAGTGAAAAAATAAGGGCCATACGCACCGCTGTATACGATACCTGGCTCGCTACGTCATTTTTGTTGGAGCGCAGCGAGTTGCTCGGGATACAAAAGGATCAGATCTTTTTGGGTGGAGCCAGTGCCGGGGCAGAGACCATATTGCACGCGCCCTACTGGGTGGATGTGTTGGTGGAGGAATATGGCCAGCAACTTCCGGATGATTTTGAATATGCCGGACTCATCGGTGGAGCAGGAGCTATAGTCGACATCAACCTCATTTCCGAGAAGAATCACATTCCCAGCTTGCTATTTCACGGAGATATGGATCCATTGGTGCCCTATGGAATAGCCGCTCATCACTATTGCCCACCAACGGCAAGCGGTTGGCTCATGTTATTTGGGTCTAATGCCATATTCGAACACCTGGAATCCCTTTCAGGCACGGTAAAGCTAATTAGCCACATTGGTGCAGGCCATGAGATAGCAGGCTACTACTTCAATGGCAGCGCCAGAGAACAGGTGTATGATTTTATAGAGCGGGTACTGGAGGGCGAGCAGTTTGTGTCTCACCTGGTTCGATAAACGTTCTCTTGCCTTCCGATAGGCTAGTGGAGTAACCAGTAAGTACTGTTATACCCAAGTCTTGTCATTTTCTTGCCTAGCTACGTTGGCAAAATCCTCATTTAGCTACGGCTAAACTCCGGTTTTACCGCCTTGCCAGACCAGAAAATGACGGTGACTTAATGTAACGATACTTTCCGTTTACTCCACTAGTGTCTTGGTAAGCGTATACTACTTCTTGCTCAAGTCTAGCTCGTATAACATACGCAGGTAAGACTTTCCAAATTCCGTCAGGTCTTTAAAATCTAAAATGCTGGTCAGCGGACGAAGGCGAGGATAAGTCTCTTTGTGTTTTTGAGTAACATCTGCTATTGCTGCTCTCACCGACTTTCTACTCGGTCGCTCGTGATTGTCCAGGAATGCCTGGCTGTAGCCCAGACGCCGGAAGTAAGCATCTTCACGTATGCGCATGAACAGTTGCAAAAAATCGCGTAATGGCAGAGGGGGTGCAAAGTTGAATAAGCTGTACCCTACGATGTAAGAAGGTATGGCCAGCGCAATCTGAGGATATCCATTATCCTGGTACCAATCCAGTTTTCCGAGCTCGCTATCTATAATTTGGCGAAGTCTATCGTGGCTGACGGGGCTGGTAATCCCAAAAGTATATTTACCGAGATATAACTCTTTACCAAACTCATCAGGTGCCCTGTGCATCAACTCCTGCAGCTCTCCGATCAGGCGCATATTTCTATGCGTGATGGGCTGGTCTCGCTCGCCGGCAAAGTACAGGCGTTGCATGCGTTCTAGCGCTTCCATGGTTCTGCCCTCCGGTCTGATCAGATAGTCGAGCCTGAACACTACGTCGAGGAGCAGATAGGCCAAGCCTCCGGGATGTTCTTCTGGATTGAGATGACCAGTTCCCAAGTAGTCCAGGAGTTGTTGAATGTTTTTGCGCAGGAAGGATTCCTTAGCGCGCTTGGCTTCGAGGCTGATCTGTTTAAGATGATCTTGGTCTACTTGTACGAGTTGCTGAAATTCATCGACCAGCAAATCATCTTGCTTGTCTGCTTGCAAAGCCATTTCCTTGAAGGCATAGTAGAGCTTGTGTGGACTTGCGTCTTCTACCTTGGTATCGAACAGAATGCAGAGGCATCGGCTGTCGTCTAGCGCATATCTGCTGTAGCGCAACTCGTAGTTCAGGGAGGTCAGTCTCTGTAGAAGCTCGGAATCGGCAACGCCCAGCCTCGCGACTCTGGCTTCTGCTTTTAGACCGTCGGCATTCGCGTGTCCGCTTATTCGCTTACTGCCTTGGTATAGCTCGAAATGCAGATGACCCTCTCTTTCTTCCCACCGCACATTGTCTTCTTCCTCATCGCGCAAATAAGCTAAAAAAGACCGCACAGATTCCAGGAACTGGCCATCCTCCATTCTATCCAGGGCTCGTTCCCAGTAGGCGTAGTTGGCCTCGTCTTTGTAGGCATCGCTGTATCGACCAAACCTATATCCCAATTTCGGATCTTCAACAGCCGACAAGGGCGGGCCAAAAATGCGTTCCCAAATGCTCATGCTCTGGTGGGGTTCGATCTGAAAATCAGTTCCTCGTAAAACTAAGCAACTCCTGTATATTTTCATTCATCAAGCCTTTCTTATCTTTGGCGATATTTATACATAGGCCGACAAAGCACTATGCGTTGAGCAGGCCCGAAAAGAGCTACAAATCACCCCCTCCGATTGGCTTTTCCTATTAACCGGTTGGAATTGAAAAAGAACAAGACAGAGTGACGTCTCCCAAGTTATGGGCCGGTATCAAGCGCCGGTTATCATCCCCCTTCGTTTGGGGCACAGCAATTTTGATGTGCCTGGCGGCCTTGATCTGGTGGGCCGCAGGTCAGTCTGGTCCCCCCGCTGAATTGAATCAAACCGGCTTTCAGCTCGTAGAGCCAGATATGCACTTCGGTTTAGCTATAGATACCCTCGATTGGAGCACCGATACCATCCAATCCGGACAGACTTTATCCGATATTTTGACTTCCGCAGGTTTGGATCACAACCAGAACTACGAAACTGCTCAGGTAGCTGCCTCGCTTTTTCCATTGACGGCCCTGCGAGCAGGTAGGCCTTACCATCTGCTGGATGATCCCGACACCGAAGGCCAGGACTGGCTGATATACGAACCAAACGCCTACGAGTATGTCCGCTTGGATCTGCAGGGCGGCAATCGCAGCGATCGAGTAGCCTATCCTGTTGAAGTCAGACAAGATGTAGCTGGCGGACGCATCGAATCGTCTCTGTGGAATGCTATGGTCGGCAATGGATACAGTTACAGCCTGACAGATAAAATGGAAGATGCCCTACAGTGGTCGGTCGATTTTTATCATGTTCAGGTTGACGAAAAATTTCGATTGCTCTACGAACGTGATTTCATAGAAGACAGAGAAGCCGGTCTGGGCAAAGTGCTGGCCGCCAACTACGAAACGGACACGAAAGATTACTACGCTTTCTGGTTTGAATCCGAGATCGATACCCTATCAGGCTATTACGATTGTGAAGGCAGACCTATGAAGGCCAGCTTCCTCAAATCCCCTGTTAGATACAGCCGCATCAGTAGCAGCTACAATCTTAGGAGATTCCACCCCATTTTGCGTAGAACCAGACCTCATTACGGAACGGATTATGCCGCACCTTACGGCACACCCATACGGGCAGTGGCCAATGGAACGGTCACTCATGCTTCCAGGACCAGAGGAAATGGCAACTACGTCAAGATTAAGCACAACCAGGCCATTTCCACCCAGTATTTGCACATGCAGGGGTTTGCGTCGGGCATACGAGCAGGTGCACGAGTAAACCAAGGCGATATTATTGGATATGTAGGATCGACAGGTTTGGCCACCGGACCACACGTCTGCTTCCGATTTTGGAAAGACGGCAAGCAAATCGACCATACCAAATTGGAATTCCCACCCGCAGCTCCACTACCAGATAGCTTGCTCCCCGCATTCTTTAGTCAGCGAGATCAGTACCTAGATAGGCTGGATCAAGTAATTGTTCCGGAAGCAGATACAACAGGAGTCGCACCTTAATAAGTGAATAATGATCGAGAGGTTTATCCCTCGAATTCCATATCCGTCACTTCCTGCTCTACTTGCTCCACATATCCTTTCGGAGTCATGCCGGTCACATCTCTGAATACCTTGTAAAAGGTGCTTTTATTTTTGAAGCCACATACCTGAGCAATGCCGAAGAAGGTCATTTTGATGTATTCCTTATTGCGAATACGCTCCTTTACAGCAGCTACTCGATACCCATTGATGAAGGTCAGGAAATTACTTCCACTGTAGTGGTTGATTACCTGGCTGAGGTACTTGGTGTTGGTGTCAACCATATCGGATAGCTTCCTCAAATTGAGTGCAGGATCGAGATAGACCTTCTCTTCCTTAAACAGCGATCTGATGCGCTCGTAGAGTCTCAATTCTTCAACCCCTCGCAAGCTGCTGGTGCGATAGCGCTTGTGCAGATCGAGCATAGGGATTTTAGCTTCGTCTTTTACCTCGTTGCCGTCAACCTCGAAGGCTAGGAAGTTGACCAATCGTTTGAATCGGTCAAATACGGGGTGGATAACGAGCTTACAGATGTAGGGCTCTCCGTTCTTGCGGTAGTTGGTGATCGAGTCTTTAAAAGACTTCTGGCTTTTCAAGCCCGCCCGAATGCGCTCTATGGCGTCTGGCTCGGTATCCGGGCCTTGAAGTACTTCTCCTGGGCTCAGCCCGAAAACTTCTCCAAAGCGGTAGCCTGTAATGAGCTCGAAATCGTGGTTGACCCACAAGATCCGACGCTCGGCATCGGTTAGAATAACTGCAACTTGGGTCATGATAAAGAAATTAGATGGTGGTAATTAGTGGAGCTCGGGGTGTGAAATCAGGCTTATAATTTAGCTTTTTTAGATTCTTACACTACAAATTAGTCAATTTATGTGGTTCGTGCAAGTTTTGTTTTTGCAAGGTCTCCATATTGATTCTGGCAGGAATAAACACATAAGATTCTTTAGGGCATCCATAAAAATCGATCTCAATCCTTTTATTTGCATGCCAGAGGCAAGATAGGATCGAATCGTAGAGTATGAATAGCTGCTTGGCTTTTAACCCGTATACATGGACGAACCAACTTGGAAACCGCCAGGCTGTCGAGCCTATACATTGATCGAAAAGCCATCTAATGCACGCGTGGGGCCAGGTGTTGTAGTCGCTCTTGCAGAGCAGTTGCGCAAAAGCTATAAACAAGGTTTACACGTAAACGTCTTTGCCGAGGATAAAGATTTGGCCGATTGGCTTTTTTCCCACTTGTCTGTATTGGAAAGGCCTGGGAATAAACCTCCCGAATTGGCAGTCAAGCACCAGCTGATCCTGGATCAAATCGACACTTTTTGGTCAAATAGCAAGAAGCAAATACTGGGCAAGCTAAGCGGTGCCGAAATTATTGGCCGGGCAAAATTGTGCAGAAACCGACTCCAAGCCATTATTCCCGCTTTCGATTTGGGTATTGAAGAGCTGGAGTTTTCGGAGGAGGAGTTCTCTGCCATCAAGGAAGAGCTGGAGCGAACGAAGCGTTTATATAACCGTCTGGGCCCGATAGATCCCGCCGTACAAGTTTTCAATTCGGGCATATTCAGACACCAGTCCCTGGAAGATAGTCGGGTTTTTATTGTTCGATCATTAGATGAGTTTACGGCAAGAGCGGAACGATTGTACATAGCCTATAGCTTGGCTCTGGATAGGTTTGGTCGCAAGTTTGAAGCAGATGATGCCAAGCGGGTCAGAGCAGCCTTTGCTCGTGTTCAAAGCTGTCAACTAGAACTTGCGCAGTCATTGGAGTTGAATACGAGAAAGGCCAGAGAACGGGCTAAACAGACTGCATGGACCAAATGGCGGGAAGCAAGTAGTGAGCTGGGTCTTTTTGATATTGATGAGTCAATTCAAGTAGAGAAAGCAAGTGTAGACGATCTGCAGCGTATTCTTAGTAACTACCTGCGGAAGTCTAAAGAATACGACCAACAAAGGCGGAGAAGGCTACGCGAAGCCGCCTTGGGATTAAGCCCAGTATCGCTAGCGGGAACAGACCCCCTGAAACCGGAATTGAACCGGTTAGAGAAGGAAAGACAAGCCCTTTTTTCCGATCTGAATGAGTCGGGACTTTTTCAGCTGCCATTGAAAGAGGATGCCGCAACGAGTATGGGCCAGTACAAATCTCTGGAATCTCTGATTGTGCAGTTTAGGCGCAGTGCATCCTTGCTGAAAAAGTATGAAGAGGCCTACAAGTGGCAGTACAATTGGTTTAACCTCAGGCCACCGACCAGACGGATTTTACGTACCCTCATGCCACTGCCCAGCTCAGAATGGCTGGGGCTTTTTGAAGCTTGGTATCTGGAAAGGGCATGGCAACAAAAAGGAGACAGCAGCTTGATGTTTCCGACAACGAATGAGCGATTGGCGCTAGCTGATGCTCTTGATGAGCTTCGCTTCTACCCCGCTGGATTTGAAGTTCCAGATATTAGGATCATAGGTGAAGAAACGCCTGAGTATGAAGTTGACGTACAGATCAGGTTTTACAGAAAACTCCCGGATAGCTCGGTAGGTATGGCCGTAGACAAAGAGCGGGTTTTGCCATTTGCGCTATTGCCAAATACACGGCACTCAGCCAACTTTATGGTTTTGAGCGCTAGAAATTGGCCTGCGGGTTTAGCTCTGCTGCAGCACTGGCAATCGATTACTTTGCCAGATTGGTCGATCAGAGAAGCGTGGCCCGATACTCATGCTCACTGCTTTTCCGTGGGGCCTGCGCCAGTTGATTACCGAGGCGATTGGCCACCACCTATTACGGAGGCGATAAAGTCGATGAAATCAGGAGGAGCATCTAGTAGTCTGCCGTTTTTCAATATGCACACCTTCCGGTCCGCCGATGTCAGACAGACTAGCGCAGGTAGTATCATTGCTCGACCTTCCGCGACGGAGAATACTACCGATCAACCGATTAGTCTTTTTATCGGTCGGCCATCTATCTCGACTCCTATCCTTTTTGCATTGCTCGAGCTCGTGGTTTCAGGCAGGCCGCTTGATCTGGTCTTTGATTGGGAAGAAAAAGACATTACCCAGCAGCTATTGCAAGACGGCTTTGACTGGCCATTTTTTGTAGCGGCCCTAATTCGTGCTGCCCAGGCCGCTGAATCCAATGATCAGTTGGCTTTCAAGGCCATAGCCGCTGAATGCCGAAAGAGGTTGGGTATTTTGGAGCCGTCTGAGCATGCACTGGTATTGGCGGTAAGTGCGCATTTGCCAGCGGGTAGCTTTGGTATCAACGTGCCCTGGAGATCGACCTTTTTGCCGCTGGTGATAAGCTCAACGACTTCTGGACGGCGCACCATCGTCTTGCCCGATGGCCGTCTGCCTGGCGATGCCAGCTCCAGAGAGGAATGTCTGAGGCAGGCAGAGCTTCAGGCGGTGGGTTTTGAGCTCTACGATCTGATGACTCAGCGGGTGACAGAAGAATGGGAAATTGTGCTCGAAGAAATTCAGCAGCTGGCCAGATGAGGTTTATTCCGATTTGTTTTTTTTGCTACCAAAGAACTCGCCCAGGGTATTGAATTCTCTACGCCAGCTAAAACCCGTACCAAATTGCAATCTTCTTCCCCCAGCAATATCCGGCTGGCGTCTCTGGTATAAGCGCCATTTGAGGGTCCGTGCATCATTGAGGACATAATCCAGCACTACGTCATTGCCGACGAATGTGCCATTGTTGCCGGTGGTCAGTTGGTTGTTGGTCAGAAAGTTAATGTCTCCGCTCAATGTCCATCTGTTGGAGAGGTCCTTCCTAAAAGTAAATTCCAATGCGTTGCCAACGACGTCGCCTTCTGAGAAATCGGCAGATCTGAATCGGTTGTAGGCAAAATCCAGTTCCAGATCGCTGAGGAAAGTCTCTTCGCCAAAAGTATTGGTAAAAAAGTCGTTGAGCAGTAGACTGAAGTAGTTCGATAGCCATTCACTGAGGGTATTGACGGCAACATCTGTTCCGCTAAAACTCAAATCGGCAGGCAAAAACTGTCCAACTACGATCAGCCCAAAGACTTGCCGGTTGAGTTCTGTCTGGTCGAGCAAGAGTAGTCTTCGCTTGTTATCTGCATAGGTTTGCAGTCTGCCCGTAAGGTTGGGAAAGTCTAAGTCGAAGTTGATTTCTGGCTTTTGCAGTTCGCCCCTCAGTATGAGGGTCAAATCTACTTCGGTAGCGTTTGCAGCTTCATTGATCAGATTTTGGTCTTCTGTACCGGAGGCGAGCAGATACTCCTGAATGAAGTTGCTTATGGGGGTGCTGAGGTTTTCGTAATCGGCTTTCAGGTCTATGGTGGCTTCCATAGGATTACCCGACCAGATCAAAGACCCACCAGGACGGACACTGAACTCCTTATTGATGACCTGATAGTAGGTAAACAAATAGTTGCCCTGCTCGATATTGTATCGGCCAAACATACTCATGCTCTCTCCCCTGGGAATTTCAATACGCAGATCTCCCCTTCCTTGTCCTCGGATCTTGTCGCCTACGTCCTCGTCAAAAATAATTTCTACGGCTGCTTCTTCGGTAACGATCAGGTCCATTTCAAGACTTACGCCTCTGGGTGCTTCTATGGTTCTGACAGACTCGGACTCTTGGAGTTGCAAGGGTGAATCGATGAAGATGACATTGTCTATGGGGCCAGCTGTGCTTCCATTATCTACCGGGATGAAAAGGGAAGATCCCGATCCTACGGTTGCCCTGGCGTAGATATCTGGTTGGGAGAAGGTGCCCGTAAAATCTATACGCCCGCTACCTAGAGCCTGTCCATAGAACAGGTCATTGTCTTTTGGACCTAAGTTGAGGGATAAAAATCGGTTGGTCACGAGGTGTGCGTCCAATCCCAGATCGCGCAGTCTATTGTGGGTTACGCCTCCGTACAAATCTGCAGTATTGCCGAATTTGTCTATGAGTTTGGTGCCTTCCAGATCAAAAAGTGAATTGTTGACAACTATGCGCGCAGAATCGAAGCGATAGGTGGTATTGAGATAGTCGACTTTGAATTGTCCATTGGTCGATCTGATTAGCCCACTGACTTCGGGCTTTCCTTTCGGGCCCACTACATTTAATGTGGCATCTAGCCTACCGGCAATTTCAGATACAGACCCGCCTACCCAATAGTCTGCCAATTGAAGGGGGTAGCCCGTAATGGTCACGGCCAGATCTAAATAGTCTTTCTGATCGCTGGGCATTTGAGGCTCGGGTGAGAGGTCTCCCAGGTTGTAGCTTGCCTCTGCGGTGAGTTGGGCGTGATCTTGATTGATGCTCAGGTAGGCGATCAGTTGATCTTTGAGCGACTCCAGGTTTAAGTCCAGTCGCATCCAGCCGTAATCATCACCATTGATGAGGAAGCTGTCGGCCCTAAGGTTGGCCATTATCCCCTTTTGCTGGTAGACATCTGAAATGATGACCTCGGCGCTGAAATCTCCTGAGAAGTCTAGTTGTTGGTAGTCCCAGAGGGTGTCTATAAGGCTGAGTTCGAATTGATCCAGTTGTAGTTTGAGCCCCTTGCTGCCACTCGGCCTGAGTCTAACCTGCCTTCGGCCCGACCTCAGATTAAAGTCGTCGGCATTGAAGAAATTCTTGCCAAAAATGATGCGGTTATTGGGCTGAATTTGCCAGTTGTCGTCGAAAAGAACGAGGTTGCCAGCATCTAGTTGCAGACCGAAATTAGTGCTGTCGGGCAGATAGAACAAGCCTTCGATTGCAAACTGGGATGGAATCTGAGGGTCAAATTTTTCTTTTCGGTCATAAATGAGGTCAAAGACGATACTGTCGTTTTCGACCAGCGATCTAAATTCTATGTCTGCGATACGGGTTTTGTCGATCTTGGCAGAATCTAGTCCGATCTGAAGCCTGGAAAACTCTGCCTCGGAATCGATCCAAATGACGAGCCCATCTATATTGACTTTATCGAATTGGAAATTCGGCGCATTGACGTCCAGTAAGAGTAGTTCTCTTTCGGATTCGTAAGTGCCAGTCGCCTCGATATTTCGCAGGGGACCAATCTTTGGATTGATCAAATACTGTAGTCCCTTGGAGTCTGCTATGGCCAGCTCGAAATCGAACTGATTATCGTTTACCGTTACTTTGGGCGCATTGATATTGAGCCGGTCTGCAAATTCGGGATAGTTGAGGCGCAGGAAAGATTTGAGACTGGGCACCAACTGATTGATATCGAACTGGCCGGTAACCCGGCCTTCAGCTACATCAGACTGAAGAACGGCCACTTTACGACCATCGGGATCGAAGGTGGAATAGGCGAGGATACTATCTATTTCAAATTGTAAACTGTCGTCTTTGATCAGTTCGAGATCGCTCACCAAAACGCGTCCTTCAGCTTCGGTCAGTTGTGTATTGATCAAGTTGATGTCTGCTTCACCAGATAATACGAGATTGGCAGGGCTAAGATTCAGGGCTTGCAGGTCTATGCGGTTTATCTGGGCATCGAAGTCAAAGCGGGCAATGGTATCTCTGAAGTCCAGCTTTCCGGTAAAGGTGAGGTTGATGTTGTCATCTGCAATGGCGAAGTCTCCGTTAAAGAAGTTGCGGTTTAGTTCTCCTGCAATTTGAGCATTGAGGTAGGTGTATTCTCGGAATTCCAGACTTTGAATGGTGGCATTGATGTCGGCTTGAGCAGTAGCTGCTCGGATGCTTTTGCCATTGCTGACCCGCCCGGAGAAGTTGACCAAGCCCAAATCGGAATTGTTGGTCCAGGTGCCCAGGTCGAAGTCGATTAGATTGATCTCCCCCCTGTAGGTAGCCTGATTGAGGTCTTTGGGCAAGGTCATAGCCATGTCGTTGAGCTCGGCCCGGCCTACGTTGGTGGCTAGCGATCCATTGGCCAGGAAGTCGTTGAGGAAGCCCTGGAATCTACCCTGAAACCTCATGCGGCCCAATTTGTCGAAATTGGGCGGGGGCTTAAACTTGCTAAATATACGTCTGAGGCTGGTGATATCTGTCACCAACTGATCCAGTTGTAGATCAAGGGCTGTAGGGCGCTCATCAGATAAGTTTCTGGATCTGAAGGTTCCGCGTAGGAAATTGTCGTTGTCGAGTTTAAGGCTGACATCCTCTCCGCGAAGGCGGTTTACCCGGTCATACACACGCCCATTGATGGTGAGCTGCCGGCTTCGATTGTCCCTGAAATACGGATTGGTGCGCAATGTACGGGCAAAGTATAGTAGATCCCTGATGGCTATTCGGCTGCCCTTGAGTCGGATGTCCATCCTGACTTGATTGTCGAAGTCGTCCCAGCTGGCCCATCCTTTGGGAAAGTCGAAAGCTATAGAATCGCCAATTTGGCTATTGTCCGTGATGAGTTCCAGATCGTATAGCTGCAAGCGGGTAGGGGTGACCAGGAGATCTTGGCTACCTAGATGATCGAGCACAAACCCGGATTTTTCACTGAGACTGAGGTGTTTTAGCCGACCACCGAGAGAGTCGCTGTGCAAGTCTAATTCGGTCAGCTCCATATCGATGTCGAACACATCTAATCTGGCGAAGTCGATGGTAGAAATATCGCCTGCTTCTGTGGTATCTTTTCTATAGTTGGTCAGCTGATAGGCTCCATTTATGATTTCGAGATTGTCGGCAATCAGCTTTAGCTTTTTGGGCGGCTCTGTTATGGCGGTGTCGGTCATGATCTCAACTTCCTCTTGTACGAGTAAGCTATCCAGGGGGCTGATGTCGAAGCTGATTTGCTGTACGAGAGGTTCGCGCAGTTCTGCACTCGATATTTCGAGGGCATTGCCGGGAAGATCCATTTTTCGAAACCTGATCACCCCTTCATTGAGGTGTGCAGACAGGGACTGGCCGCGTACACTATCGATCTGGGCAAAGATGATATCGACAAAATCTACCCTTCTCAGGTCCAATCTGAAAGGCCTGCCCGCTTCTTTTTTTGGTGGGAACAAATGATTTAAAGCATACTCCAGGTTGGTTTCGGGATCGTTGAGGTCACGCCTGATTTTGAACCGACTGCCGCTGAGGCTTAGACTTTCTATGGATAGGCCCTGACCGATCAAAAATCGCCACAATCCGAGGTTGGCGTCTATGCCGTCGGTATACAGGAGGGTGTCGCCGTATTTATCTTCCAGGTATAGACCGTCTATGTCGAGCTTGTCTAGCCAAGATAGACGAACCCGTTCTACAGATACTTCTGTCTCCAGGGTGTTTTTCAAGGCTGAGGTCACTTGCTGGGCCAGCCAATTCTGAAAGAACGGCAGTTGAAGTAAGACCAATAAAAGAAATATGAACGATAGCCCGATGCGCAAAAACCAACGTAAGACCTTCCATACAAGACGCCCAGTAGATCCTTTCTCTGGCAGGGGAGATGCGGTTTGCGGCCTTGTGTCAGGTTCGGGCATAGAAAATCCTTAATAGGATAACGGCATAATACAGCTTTCAGCTTACTTGGGAGGGAGATTTTAAGTTTGGATTAACTAGATGAGTTCAATCTCTCCAAACAAATGGAAATAAAATCAAAGCTGCTGCCAGAATGATGAAATCAAGCGCAAACAGCAGGGTAACTACCTGCGGAAGTCCTCCTTCTAAAGCTAGTCTGCGCAAAAAGGCTTCGTCTGCGCCCGCCAAAGCGGGATCGATGGCAAACTGGCCCGCCCTGACGAGCAGGATGAGTAGTGGAATGAGGAGCGGAAAGGACAGTATGGTGAGCAGGGTGCCTCCACCACCTGCGCGCATACTCAGGGCTGCGAGAAAAGTGAAGGTCGTAGCCAAGCCAAAGGATCCACTGATCAGTGCCAGGGCAAATATGTCGGGGCGGGCTAGTGGCTGCGTATTGCTCAAAAGGGTGAGTGTGCCCCAAATCAGGCCGCCCAGCACCATCAAAAGGACGGTGTTGTAGATCAGCTTGGCGATGAGCAGTGCTTCTGGGCTGACCAGGCTATACCAATATAGATGTCTGCGCCCGCTTTCTCGCTGGAGGGTGCGGCCGGCACCGCTGACCGAGGCAAAGAACAAGGCTATCCAGAAAAGGGCATTCCAGACTAGAGCCGGAAAACTATTGAGGGCACTGTACAGCAACACCACAGAAGCTATAGCATACAAGAGTACGGCCGCCAGTTCGCGCTGGTCCCGACTTTCCGATCTGATCTGCTGTACGAGCAATTCCCAAATCTGGCGGCTCAATCCCATAATGCAAAGGTACGCAGCAACTGAGATTTTGCGTTTGGTGTTTATCTTGTGGGCTGAGGCAACCTAAGTCGAAGTGCGCGTGTCGATCTGCCCATAAAATTTGTTTTTACAATCTATGCCCCCCCGTCCCTATCTTTTTAATCTCGGCTGGATTCTTTGGCTAAGCATGCTACCCAGTATCAGCTTTGCCCAGTCCGATACCCTGGAAGCCATCGCCGAGCGCGGAGACGGTATATATGGTTTGCTGCGTCGATATAGTCTGGCCGATGATCGATGTAACATAGACGAGTTTTGTAAGCTCAATAATATGGCGCGCGAAGATCAGTTGATCGTGGGCCAAAGCTACAGGCTGCCCATTCAGGTATATACCTACAATGGGGAAAGCATACGATCTACTATAGATGACAATGATTGGGACCAGGCAGTGGCCATACAGGCCTACAACGAAACTATGCTAGAGGCCGGTCGCCGAAGCCAAGACTATCGAGACGACCGCGTACTTTGGATAGCTCACCATTTGCGACACTGTCGGTCAATAGAAGAAGCTACATCAGAGAGTGCTGATGCAACAACTGCTACTAATACAGCTGTCAGCCAGAGTGATGTACTAGACCGGGAAATAACTCCAGTGGGCGATCAAGCTACGACCAGCGGCAACCGCGTATTCGATATTTTCGGACCGGAATATGCCCGCGTTCCTCTGGTCGACAGTAAGCTGACAGGGCGCATTTTTTATATTGTGTCGGGCCATGGTGGTCCAGATCCCGGCTCTATAGGTACCCGGGCAGGCCACCGGCTTTGCGAAGATGAATATGCCTACGATGTGGCCTTGCGCTTGTGCCGCGAGATCATCAAGCACGGAGGTGTGGCCTATATGGTGACCAGAGACGACAACGATGGCATTCGATCTGAAGAGTACCTGGACTGCGACAAAGACGAGAAATACTGGGGTGGGGTGGCTATGAGCCAAAGCCAGCGAACCCGATTGTTTCAGCGATCTGATATCATCAATGGATTGTTTCGCAGCAATAAGCAATTAGGCGTCGAAGACCAAACCCTTATAGCCATACATGTAGACAGCCGCAACAGCGCCAGGCGCATAGATGCCTTTTTTTATTACCACAGAGACGATCCGACGGGGCTTTCGCTAGCTACCAATATGCAGGCTGTATTAGATAGACAATACAGGCGGGTTCAGCCTGGGCGCGAGTATTCGGGTACCGTGAGTGCGCGAGATCTGCACATGCTCAGAGAAACCGAAGTGCCTGGTGTGTATATAGAGCTCGCCAATATCAGGAACCCAGTAGACCAACAACGCATAGTGCTGGAGCGCAACCGGCAACTGCTGGCAGAGTGGCTGCTTCTGGGCTTGCTCGAATAGTAAGAGAAACAGAAGTTTTTCCGTGTGTTTGTTGTTTTATTCGTAGATTTAAGTCGAGTGACTACGGCTAGGGTATTGCGTCCTAAAACCACTTATCTAAACTTAAGCTCGCTTTATGTTAGCGCTTGTTATTCAATTTGCCAGCGGTACCCTTGGGGGTAACCTCGCTGGTCGTTTACTCAGAAACCTCAGTATGGGACCAGTTGTCAATAGCCTTTTGGGTATGGCTGGCGCTGGTCTCGGAGGCTTCCTAACGAGTATGTGTGGATTCAACCTAGGCGCTATGGCTAATGATCTAGACTTGGCGGCTATTATGGGTAGTATAGCCGCAGGCGGTATAGGTGGCGGTATGATTATGGCTATTGTAGGTGCTATTCGCTATGCCACGAGCCATTCGGCAAGTTGATATGGCAGGCATACGCGCTTCTGGTGTCAGACAAAATAGGCTAATTACGGGTTGCGTATTAATAAGCGTGGAAGTGGTTTTGGACGACGCTCAATCCAGCAATAAATTTCATTTTTATATGTTTAAGCTCTAAACCAGGTTGGATGCGCGGTGCCCCAGTAGTGCGACTATAACAAAGCGCTTATCTTTGCGCCGCTCCAAATACTTACTACAGATACGCTATTGCGAGTTTCCGCCTGCTCGCCTCACAAAATTCAAAACATTGAAGTTGACCAAATTGAGGTCGCTCCGGTCAGTAAAAAGTTCGGGCGGCCGTCTTGTCTTTATTGATCTACTCCGCGCATTTGCCATCTTGATGATGCTGCAAGGGCACTTCGTCGATGTCACCCTTAGCGATTCGGCCCGCGACCTTTCCAATCCGATCTACGGTTTGTGGTTATTTATGCGTGGGCTTACGGCTCCGGTATTTTTTAGCATCACGGGCTTGGTTTTTGCCTACCTGCTGCTCAGAGACGGGCGAGCTGCCGAAGACAATGTGCGCTGGCAGAAAGGCGTAAGACGGGGCGGTTTTCTATTCGTGCTCGGCACTTTGCTCAAGATCAATGTATTCGTACTCATGGCTGGCTTTTTGCCCGCCTGGTACTATAGCCTCGATGTGTTGCACTGCATTGGTATTGGGCTGGTGGGCGTTTGCGGCTTGTATCTGATCGCACAGGAATTGCGCATCAAGCTCTGGCCTTTATTCTTGATGTTCGGCACGGCTATTTTCCTGTTGGAACCTGTGCGTATGGGCATCGATTGGTCAACCTGGCCAACGCTCATAGCCAACTTCTGGACCCGCGATTTCGGTTCCATGTTCACCATTTTCCCGTGGCTGGGCTACGTATTCATAGGTGGTGCCTTCGGATGCCTGATGCACGCCAGGCCACAGTGGGCTTTTGGATGTAGACTTCCGCTGGTCGTTGCTGCTCTCGGATACGCTTTGTGTACGCTTTCTGGTGCCCTATTGATGGTTTTGTATCAGTATACCGATTGGTCGGTATTCAAAGGAGTAGCCAACTACAATTACCTCTTTTATCGATTGGGGCAGGTTTTTATCTGCTTTGCCATTTTTATGTTTGTAGTTCCTCGCTTGCCCAAAATTCCCAAGCTACTGCCCAAAATCGGTACCGAGACCCTTACCATTTACTGTGTGCACTACGTCATACTCTATGGTACCTGGTCAGGTTTGGGCATTTCCTTCTTCTTCAAAGATGCATTTTCCGGTTGGGCAGCGGGCATAGGTGCCGTCATGTTTGTGGCCGCCCACGTGTTGATGATCTACCACATCGAGCCGATTCGAGCTTTTGTCTATGCTATTCCCGGGCGCATCATTTCGCGGGCTAAGGCGCTTGCGGGTACGAGCTAGGGGATGACTCCCTTCGGTCGTGGGATTGGCGCACCTATCGGTGTCGCTGTGAAGACTCCTCCGCTTTGGCGAGAGCTTTCAGCCTTCGGTCGCGGGATTTAGGCGCCTTTCGGCGACCTTGTGATGATTTCCGTCGTCCCACTCAGCCTTAGCTGAGTTTTCCCAGCGATGGCGCTAGCCGAGCAAATCCCAGCGAGTGGTAACGAGCTTATCCCTTAACTTAGCTCTCCTAAAAAAACAATGTGCATGCGTCTACTGCCTTTCCTACTATTCACCCTTTCCACTACGTTTATTTCCGCCCAAACTCCCGCTTCAGAGCGGATGGTTGCTTACGAGCGCCTGATGGAGAATGAGGGCGCTAACCCCGTTGCTCATTGGGCTATGAACAATATTGGGCCGACCATTATGTCGGGGCGGGTAACTGACCTGGCGGTTAATCCCAATGACCCGACAGAGTTTTTTGTGGCTTATGCCTCCGGCGGATTGTGGCATACCAATAATAATGGGACCACCTTCACGCCACTGTTTCAGCACGAGCGGGTAATGACCATCGGCGCGCTGGATGTGAACTGGAATACGGGCCGCATCTATCTGGGGACGGGAGAAGTAAACAGTAGCCGCAGCAGCTATGCAGGTGACGGTATTTACCGCAGCGACGATAAAGGACAAACCTGGCAGCATCTTGGCCTGGCGGAAACCCACCATATTGGCCGGGTAATTGTAGACCAGAATGCCGGAGATACCGTATGGGTAGCGGCGCTCGGCCACCTGTATACCGACAATGACGAGCGGGGCGTGTATCGCTCAGTCGATGGTGGGCAGAACTGGGAGCGGCTGCTGAGTATGAACCAAAAGACGGGCGCTGTCGACCTGATTCGCGATCCCAAAAACCCCGGCCACTTTTATGCGGCAACCTGGGAGCGCAGCCGCAAAGCCTGGGACTTTACCGAGGCTGGAGAAGGTTCAGCCATCTGGTACTCTGTAAACCATGGCGGAACCTGGGCAAAAATCAGTGGCACGGGCAGCGGATGGCCTCAGGCCGCCACGAATGGTCGTATCGGACTGGCGCTTTCACACGATGCGGATGGGGAGCCACAGCTCTATGCATCGATGGATAACTACGCCCGAAGGCCCGCCGAAGATGATGATCCCTACGTGCTGACCAAACAAGAACTGGAGGAGATGCGACCTGCGGAAGTCCAAAACCTGCCCACTTACCAACTGGAAGGATTCTTGCGCAA
>JBCDFE010000015.1:0-30696 GCA_039178745.1 Bacteroidota bacterium
CCCCTATCTCGCGGACAACCCGCCCATGGCGGCTACTCCTTCCAAGAACAACGCCAACGGAAAAGCCTCATCAAAGTCGAGTGGTAAAGAACGTGCACTCGACCGCTTTTGTGTAGACCTGACCCAACGCGCCAGAGATGGCAAAATCGATCCTATAATCGGCCGTGATCGCGAGACCCGCAAAGTGGCCGAAATACTGGGTCGGCGCACCAAACCCAATGTAATCATCGTCGGCGATCCCGGTGTGGGTAAGACCGCGCTGGTGGAGGGTTTTGCTCGCCTAATCGTGTCTGGCGAAGTGCCGGAAAGGCTGGTAGAAGCCCAGTTGCTGGAACTCGATATGGGTTCATTGATTGCTGGTGCTGCCTATAAAGGTGAGATTGAAGAGCGACTCAAATCGATCATGGCCGAGTTGAAAGCCCGACCGGCAGCCATCTTATTCATAGACGAAATACACATTCTGCTCGATCCCCAGGGTGGTGCAGGTGGTGCGGCCAATTTGCTCAAGCCCGAGCTGGCTCGCGGCGAGCTAACCGTGATCGGTGCCACCACCCACGACGAGTACCGAAAATATATCGAAAAGGACGATGCATTCCGCCGCCGCTTCGATACCGTTGAGGTAGACGAGCCAGAGACCGAGAAGGCCGTGCGTATGCTACAGGCACTGGCTCCTGCCTATGGCGAGCATCACGAGCTGGAGCTAACCGACGGTGCCCTGCGCGAGGCGGTCATGCTGGCCATGCGCTACCTCAAGGACAGGCAACTGCCAGATTCAGCCATCGACCTGGTAGACCGCACCGCCGCCGCCGTGCGCATGATGGTCGACACGAGCAGCTCTGAAGTGGAGCGCTTCGGTGCCCGCCTGGACGAATTGGTGGCTCAAAACGAGAAAGATGATCAAGATCACGATCTTTTTCTTTCAGACTTGCGCTGGTTTGAGTCTCAACTCAGAGACAGCGTTTCGCCCATTCTGCTCGGAAAAGTGGCAGAGCTTCGCCAGGTAGACGCCATAGAAGACACCCGCTTGCTCGTCCAGTATTTGAGAGATCTACTCGAAGAGCTCAAAACCCATTCCGAGTCCGACAAATCAAGTATTGAGGCTGCCGATATAGCAGCTATGGTCGCCTACGCCAAAGGCATACCCATCGGCAAGATACAAGCCGACGAGCGCGAGAAGCTCGATCAGATGGCCGAACAACTCAAGAGTCGAGTCATCGGTCAAGATCACGCCATCGAGTCTATAGTAGGTGCGGTCAAAGTGTCGCGAGCCGGTATTGCCGACTCTGGGCGACCAGTGGGCAGCTTCTTCTTCCTCGGCCCGACGGGAACGGGCAAGACCGAGCTTGCCAAAGCCTTAGCGGATTTCCTATTCAATGATGAATCGGCGATGATTCGCTTCGATATGTCTGAGTTTACAACCAGCCATGCGGCTGAGTTATTGACGGGTGCGCCTCCTGGCTATGTAGGCTACGAAGAGGGTGGTATGCTGGTCAATATGATCAGGCAGCAGCCCTACTCAGTGGTACTCTTCGACGAGATCGAAAAAGCCCACGAAGAGGTCTTCAAGAAGTTCTTGCAGATCCTCGACGATGGCAAACTGACCGACAAACAAGGCAAGGTGGGCGATTTTACTAATGCCATCATTCTCTTCACTTCCAATATCGGCAGCGAATACGTAGTCGATAGCTTTGGAAAGGGCGAAATTCCCGACCAAGTCACCCTGACCCAGCACATGAGTCAGCATTTCAAGGACGAGTTTCTGGGCCGCCTGACCGAGATCGTGCCTTTTGCTCCCATCAGCGAAGAAAATATCGTCAAGATATTGAACATACAACTGAAGAAACTGAAAAAGAGCCTTCAACTCAAGGGGATAGACCTGCAACTGAGTGAAAAGGCCGAAAAGTACTATGCTATGCGTGGCTACTCGCCTAGATTTGGCGCACGACCACTACGCAGAGTCATTCTCAATGACCTCCAAAAGCCCATTTCCCGATTAATTATCGGTGGAGAGCTGGGCGAAGGGAAACAACTTCACATTGAGATGCATAAAGAGCAAGAACCCGAATTTAAAATCAATTAAATCTCTCACCCCATGTCAAACTTTTCGAGTGATGCCAATATGCGGAAGATGGGCTTTATCTACGAGACCGTAGAGCCGTCCTCTGAAGCTATGGCCGACATTCCGAAAAACCGGACCATCATGGCAGCTGACCTGACCGACAAGCCAGCCACCAAGCCCGAAATGGTTTACGAGCTGGAAACCATAGACGATGTATTCGAGCACTTTAAGCCCAGCGCCAAGATTGAATTCAACGATGCCGAAGGCGCTTCTATCAACGAAGAACTATCCTTCAACAACCTGGGTGATTTCAGTGCGAAAGCCATGATCAATCAAAGTGGGTTTTTGAAGCGGCTAGACGATCAGAACACCAACTACGGATCTTTTGCCAAGCGCTTGCAGAATAATACGGTATTGCAAAAGGTCTTGAACGATCCCGACAAAAAGGCCGCCTATGTGACGGTACTGCGCGCAATGCTTCAAGAATTAGAAAACAACGGCGATTAATCAATTATGGCAAACGAACAACAAGCAAATACGCAAACGCGCCAGGCAGTAGCTAAAGAAATACTGGGTGCACCGGTCGAGAAAGATGCTTTGGGCGAAGCCATAGAGCAGCTCGAAGAGTACGGTGGTTTTGATCTGTTCTCTACGACCCTGGAGGGTGCTGAGAATATGGAGCCCGGCTCTATCGTCAAGGAGATATTCGTTACCGAGGACGCCAATGCCACCGAGCGAAGTGAGCTCAAGCAGCGGCTGGCCGACTGGGTGGCCCTACTGACCGAGAAAGAGAACCTGGGTGAAATGATCGAGCATGGTACGGCTCTGGCCGAGCAAGCGGAGACCATGATGAGCACCAACATCACCAAGGCCCTGGAGCGCGTAGCTAAGCTGGAGAAGAACTACCGAACAGTAGCTAACTTCTACCGCAATGCCAATGGCGATAAGCCGGTCAAAAATGTGACCATTCTCAATGCGCCTCTCGACAAGCTCAACGACCTGGACAACCCACAGTTTTTGAAGGCTGTCGGCAACGAGCTACAAGAAAAATTTGATCGCCTGGACCTCATGAACAGCTATGGGCTGGTAGTCGTGCCCGGATTTTTGGGCTCCAAGGCCGTTATCGATGAGTGGGGCCGCGCGGCTCATGAGGCCAAGGCTACCCTACTGACCGATTTCCGCGATCTGGAAAACCCGGATCAGGTCATGAAGCTATGGGCTGCGGGCAAATACACCGGTGCCGACGAGCACAAGGGCAACGTCATGATGACCTGCAACTGGCTGGTCGGTCGCGAAGCCTACAGCGAACACGGAGAAGAATCGCCCATGTACATTCCACCCAGCTCTGCTTTGGCAGGTGCTCTTTGGGCCAATAACATTGCCCAGGTGTCTGCTGGTAAGAAGTTTGGCGTGCTGCGCGGCGTCGAGGGGACCAGATTTGTGACCCGTGCCAACGAACTTTCTGACATAGGCGAAATGGGACTGGTGCCCATGGCCCAAGAGTACGGCCAGGTACAGGCCATGTCGGCCAAGACGCTTTTCAATGGGAGCAACTTGGGTATGCAGACCTACTCGGTCGTGCGCACCTTCGATTGGCTGACTAAGAGCATGATGGACTACCTGAACAGGATGCTGTTCATCAATATCTCCACCAATACGGAGATGGACCTACACAAAGAGATCTCCAAATTCTTCTTCAACTGCCAGAAGAGTGGCATCTTGGAGAAGTATGGCAAGGTCGATATACAGCGCGATAAGCAGCACAAGGACCGAGTGCATGTCAATGTACATGCTACACCCTTTTTCCCGGCCCGCAACTTTGTCATCAACCTAACCGGCAAGGGAGGCGATGACCCCAACGGCGCCATGGAATGGGAATCCAATATGGAGTAAAACGAAGCAAAACCCGCAAGGGTCTGCTCACTCTGGCGGGGTGAGCGCCCTGCGGATCATCACCAAATTTATTTCACCTTTTAATCCAACCGCCTTATGATTTTCGAAGCCAAATTGAAACTGGACGGCGGCGATGCCATCGAAATCCTACAATGTAGCTATGTGATGGATCGCGAAACCGATAGCTCTGGCATGCCCAGCACAACTGTGCGCGGTGGCAAGATCAGCATCACCATGAAGTCTTCATCCGATACGACCCTGTACGAATGGATCATCAATCCATACGCACAGAAAAGTGGAGAGATCGAGTTTTACAAGCACAACGACCCGACACCGGCTAAGGTGCTCAAGTTTACCGATGCCTACATCGTAGAGCAGGGTGAGGTGTTTAATGTCATGGATAATGATCGCCAGCCAATGGTCGAGCACTTCGTCGTATCTGCTCAGGCTATGGCCATGAACGATGCAGAACTAGCTAATCCCTGGCGTTCCTAAAATGACTTAGCGGTGGTCCGAAGGTGTGGCAGTCTATTATGGGCTTCCCCACTTCGGTCCCCTCTGGGTTTAACAAATACACCTAATCATGGCTGGAAGAGCAATTCCCGATATAACGGTAGCAGGTAAGGCGCTCGGTCCAATCTCTATGCTGAGTTTGGACCAGCCATGGAATGGGCACCACAGTTTCTCTATCGTCTATCCGCTGCGAGAGCAGATCGGTTCCTTTCTGGAGCTGAGTGAGCGATACGTGGGACAAGAAGTGACCATTCACCTGAAGACCGGCATCACCAAACTGGAGGAGGACCTCACCTTCGTGGGTATCATCACGAATGTGAAAGTAAGCCAGCACGACAGCGCTGTGCCCCAGCTGATGCTACAGGGCTTTAGCCCAACTATCCTGCTCGATGATGGGCCGCACAACCGCTCCTATACCGAGCAAGGGCTTGAAGACATAGCCAAAGCTGTTTGCGACGGACTATCTATAAGCCTGAAAGCGCAGAATGTAAACAGCGCTGTGCTGCCCTACATCACGCAGTACAAAGAGACTGGTTTTCAATTCTTGAGGCGGCTGTACGCTACCTTCGGCCAGTGGTTCTATTACGATGGTGAGAAGCTGGTGCTGGGCCAAGCCTCTGATGAAGCTGCCGAAAGTCTGACCTTCGGTATAGATGCTACTTCACTAGACCTATCGGCGGGGGCTGTGCCCACCAACTTCAAATTGTTGGGCTACGACTACGTAGGCGACAAGCACTTTGAGAGTGAAGCCGGCGATGCCAAAGTAGGTCAGCTAGAAGACCTCAATAAGCAGTTGCTCGATGTTTCGGGAGAGCTGTACAGTAAAAATCCAACCTTTTCCGAGCCATTCCCAGTAAGCGAGCAGGCCCAGCTAGACGATATGGCGCTGAGAAGGCGCTCAGGGCGCTCAGCTCGACTCGTAAATCTATTCGGTCAAAGTACGAGCCTAAACCTGAAACTGGGTGCAGCGATTGC
This sequence comes from Bacteroidota bacterium, assembly GCA_039178745.1. Classification (GTDB taxonomy): domain Bacteria; phylum Bacteroidota; class Bacteroidia; order Chitinophagales; family Saprospiraceae; genus Neolewinella. The sequence continues at coordinate 5,441 of JBCDFE010000015.1, forward strand.
CCTACACGCTACGACTGGCCACTCAGCAGATGGCGGCATGGATATATCCAATAGTGGCGAATATCGGATTATACATCTGACGCACCACTTGGATGGTACCGGCCACTACAGCAACAACTTTCAGGCCATACCTGCCAAATTGGAACAACCACCGGTGACTGATGCCATGATCGCTCCACCACAAGCGGAGTTTCAACCTGCGGAAGTCCTAGACAATAACGATCCAGATGGGCTGGGGCGCATACAGGTCCAATTTGCCTGGCAGAAACCAGAAAATGAAAACACACCCTGGATACGGGTAAGTGCCGCCGGTGCGGGCGGAAGTCATGGTGCCTATTTCGTGCCGGAAAAGGGTGATCAAGTGCTGATCGGTTTCGAGTTTAACAATCCCGACAGACCCTACGTAGCCGGTAGTCTCTACAACGGCAATATGAAGCCCAGCGGTGGAGATCCGGAGAACAACTCCAAAATCATCAAAACGCGGAGTGGCAATCAGATCATCTTGTCTGATGAAAGCAGCAAAGAAACGATCAGCATCATAAACGGATCAAATACGATCGTGCTGAGTCTGGAGGGCGATACCTCCATCGCAGTATCAACCACTGGCGATCTGACGCTATCGGGTAAGAACATCACCATCGAAGCATCGGAAAACCTCACCATGAGTTCGGGTAAGAAGACCGCATTGACTGCTAATGAGACCAGCCTGGCTGCTCAAACCGGAACAAAAATAGAAGACGGTGCATCGGTAGAGATCAGTGGTCTGAACGTGAAGGTCGCTGCCAGTGCCGATCTGACTGCCGAGTCTGCTGCAATGGCTACCCTTTCTTCAGGGGCAACCACTACGGTTAAAGGTGGCGCCATGGTCAATGTGCAAGGTGCCATGGTCAAACTGAACTAAGCCATGCGGGAGAACTACAGCATACCTGCATCGTTTAAGCGCCTGACCACCAAGGGAAGCCGACTGGATAAGGTGAGCCTATCCGAATCTGTGCGACAGCATATTTTACTGATCCTGGTTTCGAGATGGGATCACCTGAGGGCAGACCCCAATTTCGGGAGTGCTTTTTGGGAGCACGATTTTGATTCTTCTTCGGTTTTGGAGTCCAAGCGGCACGAATTTGAAAAGGATATCAAAGAGAGTATTCTGCGCTACGAAACCCGACTAGACCCCAACGATTTGAAGATCGCCTTTAAAGTTTATGGCTCTCCCCTACCCTCTAGCAGAAGCAAGAAAATGCTGTCTTTGAAAAAGCGCATCGAAATGCGGGTAGAAGGTCGGCTGGCCGAAACCAATAAGACTTTTAAGCCTCCGCCCTTTTTGCTCTACTTTAGCCCGGTAGCTATAGAAAGTAAAGCCAAGCGTTGAAGCAGATGGATGGACAAGAAGACATAAGGCGACGTTTGTTGCGGCTTGCAGCTCGGCATTGGGGCTATCAGGAATCGGAAATGGATCTGGAGGCCTTCGATCCGTTTGTCAACCTGATGGTCACTGCCCTATCGGGCGAACTGGCTCGTTTGGAAAGGCAGCTGGAAGATTCGGAATCGCGCATACTGGAGCAAATGCTCGAACAGCTTAGCCCGGAGCTATTGACCGGCGCCAGGCCAGCTCACGCCATAGCTACAGCCAGGGGACTAAAGCCCATCGTTGATATTGGGCTGTCTTCGCAGTTGTACACGACCAAGGACGATGGGCGCGAGGAGGTCGATGTATACCTGACGCCTTTAAGCGATTACGTCATTTACGACGGTGCCATAAAATTCTTGGAAATAGGAGGCTGGGAGATTTTCAGTCTCCATGAAAAAGGCAAAAGAGAAAGTGTAGCCAAAGCACAGCATAGCCAGTCGGATCGCATAAACGAATTCTGGATCGGGCTCGACCTGAATACCAAAATCGAAGATATATCCGGCCTGCGATTCTTTTTCAATTGGGTAAACGCGCCCGACATAGACGAGACCTTGCACTGGCTCAAATTGGCCCGCTGGTCTGTGGGAGAATACCAGATCTCCAATCAGTCGGGACTTAGGGAAGTTGAACCGGATGGAGCATTCCAAGATGGTGAGGTTCGATCCTTCATCCAGCAGGAGTACAGTCGCTATCATCGCTTGAAGCGCGAAGTACACGCCCACTATGAAGACCACTTCGTGACCTTAAAGGATGCCATAGATGCTCAGGGCAATCGGCTAGAATCTCTAAGTGCGTTGAAGTGCTTTTACCCTAAAGATTTTGAGCAATCTTACGAGCTGGACCAATTGGCGGTACTCGATCAAAAGCTCCTTTGGATAAAAGTAAAGTTTCCGACACAGCTCAAAATAGAGTTGCTGTTAGAAACGGTTTGCTCATTTAATGCTTTTCCGGTGGTCAATTTGAGGTTTTTGGAGGAAAAGGCCGACTTGCGCGATCAGCTCAATATCATTGCCCTACCGACAAACAACCACTACTTCGACTTATTGAAGGCCGTCAATGCCAAAGGCGCGATCTATCACGAAGTACCCCTGACCAACATACGCAACTACGCATCTGGTCAGTACAGTTTGAGGCAAGGCCATATCGGAAAGATGAATAACCGGGCCGCAGGCACTGCTCTGCTAGATATGCTCGACTTCATCAGGGACGAGAGTGCTGCCTTTTCAGCCTACGGCAAAGATCAATTGAGATCCAGGCTGGTGAGCCTCAATCAGCAAATCAAAAGCCTGGAGCAACAGATATACGAACGCGGAGATTCTGGTACGCAACTCAACTTTATCGCCGTTAAGCCCTACGAGTCAGACCGCCGAATAACGGTAACCTACCTCAGCACCAATGGCGAAGTAGGCAATGGGCTTATAGGTGGACAAAGTCTGGAGGCCGTACGTTTTCCGCACGTACAGCGCAAAAGCCTGATGCTGCTGACCACCAGCACGGGCGGTAAAGAACCCCTCTCCAGGCTAGATAGAAAATACGCTTATAAGAAAGCCATCATAAGTCGTGGGCGGGTCGTCACCAAAGAGGATATTCGGGCTTATTGCGAAGCCAAATTGGGCGAAAACTTAAAATCCGTATTGGTCAGAAAAGCCTATCAGTCTGGCTTGGGACCAAAAAATGGCGTGCACCAGATCATATCTGTAGAGCTGGTTTTGGACGATGACAATTTATCGCTCGACAGCCGCGTCATGGGGCTAAAACTCCAGGAGTTGCAAGAAGAGCTAAACAGCCATTCGAGCGGTGCTCTACCCATTGTGGTCAAATCTGTCTTGGCAGATCATCGAGAGCTGAAACAAGTCGGGTCATGAAGGCAGCTCAAATAGAAAAGATCGGCCCGGCTATGGCTCGCCACTCAGCGAGGCTGGAAGTATTGATCGCCAATATGATTGATCGGGGCTGGCTATCTGCTGATGAAATAGACCTGGAGCTGGTCAGCACTTTTTCCCGCAACTGGGCGAAGGACGTACAACAGGCTAAGGTCAGGGACAGAAAGCAGGGACCTATCTTACATCTGAAAGTGAATCGCGAGGGTCTGTTCGATCAGCTTCCGCCCAACTTCTTTCACCAGCCAGATCCGCACCTGCCAGGACAAAAGCTGGAGCAGCGACTGGCCGACAGCCAGGCCATAAGGGAAGAGGAGGTCGAAACCCGAAAGTTTTTTCACCCTTTCGAGCAAATGCTATTTCGATTCAGGCTTCAGATTGAACAAAATGAAAGCAAGCTGGCCGATGGCTTCACCAGCCCACTCCGAACTGCCCTGCTGCTTAGTCTGTGGCCCAATTGCAAACAGATTTCGCCTTCATTCTACCCCTTGCTGAGCTACGTACTCCCGCTATCTTATCGAGTAGCGGGCGATCTGCACCTCATGAGTGTCTGCTATGCTACGGTTTTGCGAGTGCCCGCACGATTTGAACAAATCACCAATCACAAGTCAGATGCACCCAGTGACAATCTGGCTTCAGGTGGCTTACTGGGCCAGAATTTCGAACTTGCGGGTAAAAGTAGCTCTTCGATACCGGCGCTCAAGCTCACGCTCGGTCCTTGTGATCGATCCACCGCCCACACTTTTCTGGCCGGAGGCGAGCACGAGTCTCTACTAGAACTATTGAATGACAGCTTGGTGCCCATAGAATATGATCTGAAGCTAGAGGTAGAAATCGAAGCTGAAACCGACGTTTTCCAGTTGGGTGATCGCAACACGCCAGCCCCAGCTCTGGGTTGCCACACTCGACTCGCTCAAACTGCAACGCCATGACCTACGCAGTACAACTCATCGTTTTGGCGGCATTGTTCGTAGCCTCTGTCATCTGGATGGTGGTGCGCAAGGGCGACCGCAAAATATTTACCGGCAAGACCATCAAGTTGGTCATTTTCATTTTCGTTTTTTCTCACTTCATCAGTGGTCTGGCTCTATTGCACAATCAGCCGAAGGATATACTGAGTGGCCCCGCACTCTGGCTGGTTCTGCTCTTGGTCTATGGCTTATTTACCTGGTGGTACGCCTACAAAAGACACTTGGGCAGCTTGGATATGCAGGCCCTCTTGCAGTGGGAGTTTCCGCGGGTATCAGCCCTGGCCTTTTGGGGTTGTTTCTGCCTACTCAATGGTCTGTGGGCAGCGGAAGTACCAGCCTATCAAACCGAATCGGGCATGATGAGCTGGATCAGCGCCACACCCCTATGCCTGGCTCTACCTTTCCTGGTCGTATATGCCCATAAAAGGTGGAACGAAATACCTAGGATCATCGAGTTTAAAGAGCCATGGATATTGCCCGTAGATAAGTCTGCCCCGGTTATAGAACCCTCTGGACGGGCACTGCGCTTGTTCTTCTTTATACCCGCTAAGGAAAATGAGCAAGACTACATACAATTTGATGTCAGAGTGCCCCACGACACGACTTTAGCCGATGTTTTTCACCACTTGCTGCATCAGCATAATGTTCAAAAGCGGTCGCCCAAGCAGATCGCTATTGCCAGAGAAAACAAGAAAGAATTTCTATACGGCTGGCTGCTATACCGGGTTCGCAAGAAGTGGTGGTGGCGCTATCGCGACTATTTGGACCTCTACAGCATGGTCAAATTTTCAGACCTCGATAGCGAAGAGCAAGTATTTGCAGAAAGAGTGCCCATCTGGGAGAAAAAATATCAAGCCTCATGAGTATGCGCAAACACTTTTCCGTCAATTGGATAGACGGCATGAAAATCAGCAAGGCCCATTTCCAGGAAATGGACGACTTTCAGCGCGAGCAACTTGCTCTGGTTATCCAAGCGGGCCTGAGCGATTATCAGTATGGCTTGATCGGGACAAACAGCCTCGGCGAAGCCCTGGATATCGTAGTCACCTCAGAACGCGTGGAGGTCGTGAGCTGTAGAGCCATTACCAGGTCGGGCTATTACATCGAGGTGAATAGTAAGAATAATTTGTACTTACGCAGGTCGATATCAGACCTTATGGGCGAAAGGTCTTTTGCTGCTAGCTCCGGTTGGCTGATTATATTGAGATTGTTGCTAGAAGAATCCATAAGCCTGGGTGTTCCCGACCCCGACGAGCATCCGCTTCGCGCACCTTACAGAGAGCCCAAGATAGAACTCGAGATCATCCCCGATGATCAATTCACCTCAGAAGGGGTTTACGCCCATGCCATTCCACTGGCGCGCATAGTCAATGACTATCGTGGGGTAGAGAAGCAAGATGGTTACATTCCGCCCCTCATGAGTCTTTCGGCAGACCGGCAACTGCTACAATTCTATGGAAGTTGGAATGAAGCGCTATTGGAAATCGATGGCTATCTCTACGAGATTATCAAGAAGGTACACGCCAAAAACCGTTCCAACCAAGGCAATCAGCTTTCGTCCGATATTTTGCCCCTGACTTCTGGAATTACCAAGTACATCAGCGAAAATTTCGACTACTACCGTACGGTGCTGCCACAGCGACCACCAGTAGAGACCGTGCTCTGGTTTATGGCGCTGGCGCGAACCGTCAAGAACAGCATGAGACTGGCTACCAACAAGGATAATTTGTTGAAGTACTTTGACTTCTATATCTCCGGAGAGCCAACGGCCCTCGAATCTAGCGCAACCCAGGTTTGCAACCACGATTTCAGCCAGATCGATATCCAACAATCGGTGGCCCACATTTCTCATTTCGTTGGTGTCATGAAGAGATTGTTTGGCGAGTTAGTGACCCTCGATCTGCACCAACTGCTGGACCCTACGATCATATTCAGCACCAATATGTCGCCTACGGCCAATCCTTCCTTCCCTCCGCCGGGAAGATCTAATACCGGTGGGTCGATTACCATCAAACCCAAGTCTCATGGTTCAGGCCCTTCCTCCCCCACTGGTGGAAACGATGGAGGCGGAGGTTGGAATATTTCAGACTAAGCTCAAGTGGCTCGGCCAGGAAATAAAATCGTTATTCAGCCCAATCCCAAGGGCAGTCAAGCCAAGAAAAGGCTTCCTGTATGGATTTGGTGGGTATTGATTTGTTTGGCCCTATCAGTTTTGACTTTTTGGCTGGGCTATCAATGGAATAAGCCACAAACTCAAAATCACTCCGTAATTAATTCAGAGGTTCCTACTGCTGAAACAGAGGAAGATAATGATCAAAGCAACGTATTTGTCAATGATACTAATTTGATCGATGTGCTGGGATTTTTAAACTTGGACCGAAGTGATCTGGATTTTGTCCATCAAGAGCTAAACGCAAAAGGGTACGATCGGGCCTTAGCTGGAAATCGGTTCAGCTTAGCTTATGATGACCAATCGGACCAAATAAAATCCTTCACCTATGAGGCCAACGATTCTATTTTAGTTAAGATAAAAACGATCCCTTTTGTAGATGTAGAAATTATCGAGCTCGCCGTCGAAGTCAGGAAAAGGGAATTTGCAGGCATCATTACGTCTACTTTTTGGGAAGCGATTTTGGAAGATCCCAATCTGCACCACTCCTTAATTCCGTTAAGTGAAGAAGCCCTACGCTGGGCAGTAGATTTATTTCACCTACAGCCTGGAGATAGATATAAATTTATTTACGAAGAGAAAACCATAGCAGGTCGGTCCGTGGGCGTGCAATCTTTATTGGCTGTTCAAATTAAGACACGCTCGGAGTTGCATACCGTGCTATCCTACGAAGTGGCACCAGATAGCGTGATTTTTGTCGATGAGGGTGGGTTTTCCTTGCGCAGACAATTTCTGAAAGCACCGGTCAAATTCGGCATCATTTCATCTGCCTACAATCCGCGCAGGCTGCACCCGGTAGACGGCGTGGTTCGAGGTCATTGGGGCATCGACTACGCCGCTCCCGAAGGAAGCCCGATCTATGCCATGGCCGATGGGCGTATAGAGCGAGCTACCAGAAATCGATTCAATGGAAATTATGTATTTATCAAGCACGACGATATATATACGACGGGCTATTTACATCTATCTGATTTCGCTCCAGGATTATCGGCGGGTGATGTCGTAAAGCAAGGGCAAGTTATCGGTTTTGTGGGCCAAACCGGGCTAGCAACCGGTCCTCATGTCTGCTTCCGATTTAAAAAGAACGGAGTGGAAGTTGATTTCCAAAAACACGAAGATTCGGGCACCCCCAATTTTGTACCAACCCAGGCAACTGCCTTTCTGAACTACAGAGACGAAATCCTGAATCAATTAGATGAAATAAAAATCGAGGGCGGGATATTGAAATAGCGATTTCAATAAAACAATAATAGGCGGCTACAACCATGCACCATATTCTATCCTCTCTTTATTCGTAGCGCTGCCTATACTTTCTTTTCTAATTAAAAGGCTGATCCTTAACACTCATCCTAAATGATGAGACAAGCTGGCTATGCCTACTTATAAACTACTCTAATCATGCGTATTGGCATTTTAATCGCGGCTATTTTATGCTCTTCTTTATTTTCCATCGTTTGGGCACAATCGAGCTCACAATCTCATAGAAGCGGAAAGCTATTTATCGATGGCAGCGAATTTAGAATCGGCCTTCAAATCACCGATCGATTTATGATAGGCGGGCAATTGCCCAGCGAATTCTCCGGTCAGAGCAATTCACTGAGAGAGGGATTTGGCGTCTTTTCTCGCTATTATTTCTCTGGCAGCAATAATCGACTGCGCCCCTATGCACAAATCGGATTCGAGCTCGATCCATTCGACCATTTTGATCCTAGCACCGACTTAACAGCTGGTCTCGAATATCGCCTAAAACCAGGAATATTTTTCAATAACGAAATTTCCAATACCATTTATCTCGACAAGGCTTCCAATTTTGCCGATCAAAGTATTTGGGAATTGAGGGGTTATCTGGCTAGCCGGCCAGGAAACGGCTCCACTCAAAGCGCTTTCACCAAAGGAGACCTCATAGTTGGTAGTCAACTGTATGAAATAAACATCACTGGATCTACTACTGATTTAGACAATTATCTATTTGCTCGTTTGCAACCAAATGTTTCCTATGCTTTATCGGATAGATGGCTGCTGAATGGGCAATTGGATGTGTCTTTTTCTTCCTTTAATCTAGAAAACGGTAGACAAACCAACATAGATGCAGACATCTACGCTGGTATAAGATATATTTTAAGTCCTAAAAGTAAAATTAAACCATACTTAAGCGCAGGGGTCCGATACCAATTTGATTATGTAGAACGCCCGGATCAGCCATTCTTATCGGGAGGCACTTTTTCGGATCATCTCGTTCGACCAGAGCTGGGAGCTGGCATACTATTTCCCGTCGGAAAGAATACGGTTCTGGACTTGCATTTAGGCATCGGACCTAATCTCCATTCGGGAAATGGGTGGGGAATAAACGGGAAACTTGATTTACGGTTCCGATTTTAATTTGGGCACACCGATTCTAAGCACTGCCTAGAATCGGTGTGCTCACTCATCATCTGGCGTATTGCAAGACCAATCTTTGGGTCTGAACGTCGCCTTCGCTATCCATGTACCTGAGTAAATAAATACCCGAAGCCAGATCGCCCAGATCGATGTCGAAATGTTGGACATGGACATCAAACTGGCGGATGGCCTTACCGAGCTCATCCATGACAGTGAGAGTACCTTCGGCAGATTCGAATTGTAAACTCGTTGGCCCGGAAGTGGGATTTGGATAGACCGTCCAATTGTTATCGCTTTCTACTGGTGGTTCTATGCCTCCTGCCATCGGATCGATGTCGGGCCGACAAGCCTGGCTGCTGCCAAACTGCACGATCAGGCGCAGTAATAGCTCGTTGAGTTTTTCAACCTCGTAGCTATCGGTGCTTGGCTCCAGGTGGGGATTGCCGATACCGGAATGATCGGTCAGAAAGGTATAGGTGCCGTTGGTAGCCAGTGCCATACTGCGCAGTAGGTATTCTCCATCTGGTTGCATCCCCGAGCAAACAACCGGAATGATGCGAATACCCTTGGCTGCTGCTGCGGTTGTCATTTGCCTCAAGCGGGCCAGATTTTCAGAGCCGGTATGCGGAGGTGCATCCAGTACTAGAAATAGCAATCGAGCGGCAGCTTCTTCCCGCCAGTTTAGAGACTCCATGGCTACGGCCAGTCCTTCTTCTACCGCTTCAGGAGTATCGCCGCCACCGCCAGCACTCTGTGCTTTGATGAAATTGACGCTGGTTTCCAATTCACCGGATAGTTCGCTATGTCGGGTCAGATAAGCATCGCCATGATCGCGGTATACGACGGCCCCCAGGCGGAGATCATCGGCTGATAATGCCTCGGTGGCTTTGCCCATGACATCCAGCAACTCGCTGGCCAGGTAGTTGAGTTCATCTCCCATACTTCCGGTGGCATCTATCACGAAGCCTACATCTACCCCGGTGGGCTTGTCGCAAGGTTCTGACAGGGTGAGGCTATTGTATCCTTCCTGTATGCTATGGGCAGTTTCCAGTAGGTATTCCTTTCCATTGTAGATGGCTACTATTTCAAGAAGCTCCTGCTGCATCACATCTTGCTGATCGAAAATAGAGCGCCAGAGTTCGGCACGGCCCTGATTATCGGTTCGGGCACGCCAAAGTACGTTACCCCGTATCTCAATCTCTGGGGTTTCATACGAGCTTGCCGATGTTTGGGGAACAGTCCCATCCCGCATCTCGATCTTCAAGATCTCGTGCGAGGATGTCGAGATTCGGGGAATCTCTCCACCCGCGTAAGTCCTCAAAAAAACCTCCGCATCGATAACTGCACTACCGTTGGCGTAGCGCAGTTGGACCCCGTAACGATGGTCGGGGAAGATGCCCCAGGTCTCGCGATGAATATATAGGTCTTCCAGGCTAACGTCTTTCCATAAATCCCACTTGCCAAAATCGTTGACCTCGCCAGCCGTAAGCTGACCAGCGGCCGGGCGGTCTTCCATGGGCATGTCGCCATCCACAATAATAACTTCATCAGCTTCCATGCCGCGGCTGAAAGCTTCTTCTCGTGTCATGGCTGGCCTCGGTGCATCTGTGGGTGCGGCAACACTGGCCGTAGTTGGAGAAACTGCACTCCTATCTAACTTAGCTCCGCTGGCAACTTCAACCGAGCTCAAGGCAGGCGGTTCCGCCGTTTCGGCCACATCGTAAGCAACAGCATCAGTGCGTGAGCCTCTCACACTTACGCCAGTCAGCTCTTCCATATGTGAGACCGCTCTAGCTAGTGTGATGATGGAACGTTCATCTGCATCCAAGGTAAATTCTTGAGTAGTGAAACCAGGATAACTGACTTCCAGCTGGATGGCTTCGGCTTCGAGATCAATCTGAAAACAACCATCGATATCGGCCAATAATGTGGTATCGAAGTCTGAAATCCGCACTTCTGCCCTCGGTAAGGGAAGTCCAGACGATGCCTGTACACAAGCATAGAAAGTCTGGATCTCGAAAGAGGCAGATGAGTCGGTTTTTTGGGTAATTGCTAAGAAAAAGAGCCCGGCAATGGGCAAGGCAAAGAGGAATGATGGCTTCATCTTGAAGTAGGTTTTAGGAATAGATGCAGCAAGCTGAAAAATTGCATAAAAAAAGAAGAGTCTTGCCAAATCTAATGGCAAGACTCCATCCAACTTACTGATACCAAAAAATAATTCTTTAACGTAAAACACCGTGCACTTGACGGCATTTTAAGTGATAATTTTTGCAACCATATTATGGCAAGCCAACAGGCGACTGATTCGAGGGGATGACCTTTTTGGGTCTGGCCTGTTAGTCTCGGGCACGTAAAGGTGATACCCATTGCTTACGAACGTAAAGGTAGCCCGCAGCAAACGCTATCCCAAATTTTTAGCACAAAATCTTATTTGGCAACCTCTGTTAAGCGAGTGTAAATTTTTTGCTTAACTAGCTATTTATGAGCATTTTATATATGAAAATATTTTACCTAAAATTTCTCTTCTATGGGTAAAACCAAGGCGATGTGTACCTAAAAAAAATTTGATGCCCCAGGGTATAAGCAAGAAATGATCACTGGAAAAGAAGCCCCAACCGATGCGCAATTAGCGCATCGGTTGGGGATAAAAATCAAGGACGTAACTCGCTGGCTAGCAACTGATAGGCAGCCCAGAAGTTGGGCAGTCCGTACCCGATTTCCTCATTGGGTGCTTCGGCCAAAGAAGCAGTCTGACGGATGGCATCAACGATTTGCTGGTTGGTGGCTTCGGGGAAAGCCTGCCACAGGCAAGTGGTCAATGCACAGACTAGGGGCGAGCTCAAGCTGGTACCATTAGCCGGTCTGATGCCGCCTGTAATACCCACGGAAGGTATGTTGGTTCCAGGTCCACTTACATCTGGCTTGACGCGGCCATCGCTGGTTGGGCCATAGCTGCTGAAATAAGCCCTGGAGTCGGTCTTACCCATGGCTCCGATCGACAAGATGTGTTCGGCATCGGCCGGCGCGCTGATGTAGTGCCAGTCATCTCCGGGGCTACCGCTATTGCCGGCACTGGTCACGACCAGGATGCCTCGCTCAAAGGCGAGATCGGCGGCGATACTGGCTGGTGACACTTTGCCATTCATATCTTCGTAGGTGTAGTCCATCTCCGAATCATTGAAGGTCGTATAGCCCAGTGAGCTATTGACCACATCAACCCCTATGGAGTCAGCGATTTCCAATGCGATGGCATAGTTGATTTCCTCCTGACGATGCTCGCCAGCACCATTTTCTGTCTTGAAGAGCACATAGCGGGCTTCGGGCGCATAGCCAACAAGGAAGAAGGGGTGATAAGCCGCCATGGTACTCAGTACGGTAGAGCCGTGGCTGCCCCCATCGAGTGCAGTTTCGTCTTGCTGTACCAGGTCGTAGTTAGCGGGTACCTCTTCGGCATTGGGATATCCCAGAAAGCCCCGGCGGTCTACCTTGGGGAAACCACCGTCAAGTACGGCCACCAGCATGCCGCGGCCGCGATAACCCTGTCGGTGCAGACTGTCTCCGCCCATACGCAGCAGATTGGGCCAGCTGGCACCGTATATGGCGCTGCTCACCTCTTCGACCTCCACGCTGGGTTCGGGGCCTTCCAAATTGGGCATGACGGGTACCATACTTTCTCGTTCGTATTGAAAAGGAGCGGTGTATTCCGTAGCTGTAACGAAAGGAAGCATCTCGATCTGTTCGATCTGCTCGTCATTGGCGACGACTACAAAAGCATTCATCCACTTGGAGCGCTGCCAGATCGGAATACCCAAATCGAGAATTTGCTGCTCGTAGGTGGGGCTGGTAGGCAGATCGGCTTCTGTTATGGCCACCTTGTGTTTGCGCCTGCGCTCCAGGGAGCGCTCGCTGAGGAAAGCTTCGGGAGCATCTGTGCTGTAGGGCGTACCTGCTTTATCGGCCAGGCTGACCAGGTACAATCCTTTGGTTTCTTCGCTGCTGTCTTCCTGGGCGCTAGCCGAAAAAGTAAAACAGGCGAGTAGTGCGATGAGCAAAAAGTGTCGAGTAGTCATGATTTTAGTCGAGTGATTTTTGGATTAAACGCAAAATAGCCTGCTCGTCATTGTCTCCATCTACAATTAGATGTGCTTTTTGGTAGATGGGCCTGCGTTCGGCCAGCCGCTGAGTGACCGACCTGCGGAAGTCCAATCCCAACAAAGGTCTGTGTGCGCGCTCACTTTCCAGCCTGCGCATTAAGGTCTCGATAGGCGGGTCCAGGAAGACGACCCGACCGTGGCTCAGCATCCACTCCATATTGCTGTGAAAGCAAGGCGTGCCGCCGCCAGTGGCCACGACCAAGTGTTGGTGTGGTTTGGACTTCCGCAGGTGGTCTGCTTCCATCTGTCGGAATGTCGACTCGCCATGCTGCTCAAATATTTTTTTGATGGGCTGCCCCGCCGTGGTTTCTATCCAGGTATCCAAATCGGCGAATGGCCGCCCCAGCTCCAGAGCGAGTTTGTGGCCTATGTAGCTTTTTCCCGCCCCCATGAAGCCGATGAGGTAGATGTTCCCCTCGAGACCTCCGAGGAGCTCGCTATCGCTCGACGCCTCGGAGGACCGAGGGGGCTTTTCTGTGTTCTCCATGCGCTGTAGTTCTGGAAATTTTGGGCTGAACGCTGGCCCAATTTGCTGATGCTACGGGGTTTTTGGTATGCTTTATGTTTATAATGTTGTCAGTGGGCTCAAGGTTGCCTTCCCCACCCCCATCCCCCCTCGAGACCTCCGAGGAGCTCGCTATCGCTCGACGCCTCGGAGGACCGAGGGGGCTTTTCTGTGCACCAGAGGGATTGTCTACTTTTATACCATGAGTCATTTGCACCATCCATGGCGGGCTATCGTGAATCCGGCGGCAGCTCGTGGCCGGGCGCGCAAGCAGTGGATGGCCTGGCTACCGACCTTGCAATCGCTGATGCCCCAATTGGAGTGGGCATTCACCGAGTCGCCCGGACAAGCGATGGACCTGGCCGAGCAATGGGTGCACGAAGGGTGTCGCCACCTGGTGGCCGTGGGCGGCGATGGCACCCACCACGAGGTATGCAATGGTATCTTTTCGGCCCTGGGACCCGAGCGGGCCAAAGAGGTGCTCTATACCCTACTTCCCCTGGGTAGCGGCAATGACTGGATACGGACCCACGGCCAGAAACGCGGACTGGAGGCCTGGCTCAAGCTGCTGGAACACGGGCAGCCGAGGCTGCAGAGTGTCGGACTAGTAAGCTTCACCAATCAAGCAGGTGAAGCCACACAGCGATACGTAATAAATGTGGCGGGCATGGCCTACGATGCCTTCGTAGTGCGCCGAGCGGAGGGGCACCCGCTAAAGCGCAAACTGCTGTACCCGGTACTGACGCTGATACTGCTTCGCCAGTTTCAGCCACCGAAGCTTCGCCTGCGCTACGATGATCAGCCCGTGGTGGAAGATCGGTTTTATACCATCAACGCCGGTCCTTGCCGATATTCGGGCGGAGGCATGCGGCTGGTTCCCCAGGCCGATCCGCAGTCCGACACCATGGCTCTCACCTTCGCGCGCTCCCTATCCATCTGGCGGATTCTTCAGCACAGCTGGCGGTTCTATACGGGCTCTATAGGTGAGGTCAAAGAGGTCACCACCACCCAGGCCGCCCGCATATCTGTTTCTGCCCTGTCACCCAATATCCCCCTGGAAATCGAAGCCGACGGCGAGTGGCTGGGATATGGGCCGGTAGAGATTGTTGTATTGCCGGAAGTGCTTCGGTATTTGGGGTGGGAAGCGAAAACAGGCTGAATTCTTCAGTTTAGCGAATAATGCTTTTGGGGAAGGCCACAACTTCCAAAAGCAAACGTTACTCCCTCTTTCGAAATATCCATACCTATTGAAAGTAGGGCCTCATAATTCTTCCTTCGCATGTATATTCAAATATATCGGCACTATCATTCTTTTCAACAAATAGAACTATATACTTAGCAAAGTAAAAGGACCTTGTAAAGGCAAAAGTATCTATAAGACTACTATCATTGACTATTAGTCCATTATCAAAGTCAAAGCCTTCTAATCTGCAAGGGATAAGACTACCGACAACACCGCATTCATCTTTTATACATCCATTTTCTAATTCGATCTCTTTAATAATAAGATCAAAGTTCGAGACAATGTACAGTTTCTTATTTAAACAATACATATGGTACAAAAACCCGCAAGCTATTAAAGTAATCAGTAGTATTTTTATCTTATTCATATCTCATTGCTTTTTCTTAGCTTCACTCATAACCGATTGTACATCAACGCCTGCCCAACCGACAGAAGACTTTTATCCTCCTGCCCTGGTGGTGTCAAGCCAATCAATGACAGAACTCTGGTTCTATTTCTTTATATCCTTTTACGGGATTACCTACAAGCAAAGACGAGTACCCTGGCATCTTAAAAACACTATCCCCCTCTACCAATACTTCTGAAAAGAAAGCAATGTTCTCGCTACAAAAGGAAAAACCAACTGCTTCGCCCTTACTATATGCTTTAATAGAAATATGATTCGGCGAAGTGCTAATTGGAGTTCCAAGTACACCTTCTATATTCAACGGAATATAGACATTTTCATAGTATTCTTCAAAAGCAATTTTACTAGCCTTAGCAATTGCGCTGTCATAGTAAAGAATGTAAGCAATGGGGATCACTAATAATCCAGCAGCGATTAGAATTATAACTTTTTGCTTGTAATTAATTCTCATTATTTATTTCACTTGGTTTCGGAAAGTTAGGCGCAGGAGCAGGTTTTAAAGGAGCCACCCCTTTTAAGAAGGTCGGAAAATCAGGATGGCTTGGCAGTTCGGTGTGAGGCGTAATGCCTAACCCGAAATTTATTGGGACATCTTCATCCGTAATAATTATATTTCTAGTATCTGGATTGTTATATTTTCTGTGTCCTGAAAATGTTCTAGCAACCCTTGCTACATTATCATCTTCGTGAACAATATGAATATGATCATTAATTCCTTCACTAAACATTGGATCTTCAATATTGCCACCATACCCATATGCATCTTTCCAATTTGTATTAAAAGCAGGAGTAGAGACTGTAATTAGATTTAGCTTTCTTTCCAAATTTCCAAATATCCTAGTAGTCTGAATTCCCAAATTTCCTCCATGACTATATCCAAGAATCGTGACTGGCTCATCTTCTGTAATAATACCTTTTTCAAGCAATTCAATTCTACTTTGATAAATATACCTCGCTAAGTTTTCTGAGGCGTGCTTCCGTCTAGATTGACCATTAAACTGTGGGGCATCCCATTTAAACTCATCATCTACATAAGTATTGCCACTAATTCTTAGAAATTCACTAATTGCGGCTTGTGAAAAACTAGGTTTATCCTCTCTTGTTCCGTGAATGACAAATAATTGTAGGCCGTGCAAATCAATACCTATAATCGGCATATTCTCCGCATAATTAAACGGACTCACCCAAGCAAACTGGTCACTGATCGGGTCTACCCCTGTAAATCTACCAATAGCCGGATCGTAGTACCTAAAGCCATACGCATACAATCCCGTCTCTCCCACCAACTCCTTATTATTATACAGAAACTCCTGCTCGATTTCTGGCACCAGTGGGGCTGTGCCACGTAGTGCCATACCGAATGGGTAGTAGAGTTCTCGCTGTAGGATTTCGGCGGTAGCAGGATCGTTTAGGGAGGTACTGATGCTGTAATTACTCATACCTACCCCTACCAAATGCCACCCCAACCATCAATAAAAACAGCAGCAGCACAAAGCCTAACCCCAGCTGAAGACCGGCCCAGTCGCCGAGCCAGCTGCCGCTCGGGGAAGAAAGCAGATTCTTTTGGTACTCCGACAGATAGCCGATAGCTACCGGGCCGATGAGGAAACCGGCATAGCCTATGGAAGTAACGGTACTGATCCCAACGCCTGATGGTATGCCCGGATACTTTCCCGCTATGCTGTAGGCAATGGGGACAATATTGGACAAGCCTATACCAACCAACAAGAAACCCATAGTAGACAGCCATACACTGGGAAATAATAAAGCAATAAACAGACCACCGAAGGCCATCAAGGAGCCGCCCTGTATGAGCCAGCGACCGCCAAACTTTGCCCTGGCCCAGTCGCCACCAAAGCGCCCCATCATCATAGCACCCGAAAAAGCAGCAATCCCCATGGTCGCTTGGGCCTGGGAAGAATCAGCTACTTCTTCCAGAAAGATGGAGGTCCATTCAGACATGGCGCCTTCGCCCATCATACAGCAAAAGGCAATAAAGCCGATGAGTAGCAGGCCGGGCTCCAGTCGCCAGCCTTTTTGATCGTTAGCAGCATCGGTCTCAGGGGGCGGATCGTCGACCAGGTATCTTTGACTGACCAATAAACCGGCAATACTGGCCAGACCAACTATCAGCAAGTGCAGTCGCAAATCTACCCCCATGGCAATAAATGCATAGCCACCGGCAGCTCCGACCAGCATACCCAAACTAAAGATGGCGTGAAAGCTGGACATGATGGGCTTACCCATCCGATCTTCGACTACAATGGCCTGGGCATTCATGGCAATGTCGGTAGAGCCGTTCATGATACCCAGACAAAATCCAAAACCTAGTAGGGCTGTGTAACCTGGACTATGTAGTAACAGCAACGTAAAGACCACAAACAGGATGGCGTTAATGGCTGTCAATCGCCGACTTCCCGTCCTGACGATGATTACCCCAGTGAGCGGCATGGCCACCAATGCTCCTATGGCTATAGTCAGTAAAACCGTAGACAGATCGGCATCGTTGAGGCCATACATCTCCGTCAGGCGCGGCAGCCTACTCGACCAGCTGGCATAGATGAAGCCAATAATGAAAAAGGTATAAGAAACTGCGTAGCGTGCGTGCCTGATCAAGTGCGTCTAATTTTCGTCGACCCCGGTGTAGTAGAAGTATAAATACGCATCCCTGAAATCACCCGGCTCATCCTCATTTTCGTACTTGGTCGTAACCCGCAATCTGTTTTCACCAGACCGCAGTCCTTCGGGATTGCGCAAGGCAGTCAAAAAACCGTATTGAGATCGGCGTCCTTGCTCGTAATGCCGCCTGAGTTTATAATCGGAAAGCACCTGACCATTTAGTGCAATCTCCACATAATTTTCGCCACAAGCTAGCAGTCTGACATTGCCAGACATACTCTTTTCCCGCCTGGATAGCGTATCGGCTGGCATGGGTAGATTACAGAGGTCCTCCATGGCATCCAGCTCTCTTTGAGGTAGCGGAATGAATATCTGTATGGCTTCATCGGGGTGCAATTCCCGCTTATCGATAACCGGCTGGAAATAGTAGACGTCATCATCTTCGCCCAGATAAGCTAAGTTGCTAACCAGAGTGGTATCTGCAGGCCGATGAAAATATCTGCTGCCGCCCCACTTCATGGTCAGATTATTTCTAACAGAGACTACACCCATGGTAAAACTAAAAACCAAACTCACGAGAAACATCTTCCCTAGGTACCCTTTCGAATCAGCAGCTGCAGAGGTGATCAGATTCGAGATCACCATAACAGGACGATGCCCCAAATTGAACATGATCTTACTCGCTACTTGATTCATCGGATACTGCCATCGCTTGGTAAATGCTTTATTCTTATTTTTTTTCAAGCTCATCCAAACGCCAATAACTGCAAAGACCACTAAAATGGCATAGGCACCGATAGCAATAATTTTCAAAAAGTCTTTTGGCAGATAATCGTATCCAAAATGACCAATTAAGCCAATAACCAGTAAAATGACAATGTAGCCTAAGCAAACCAAGCAGACGCTAAAGCCAGATCCGAATATACCCGAGCAGGTCCGATCCAGTTTTTGGATGTAACCCGTGACATCTCCGTAGTCTGCTATAAGTCGATCCTGATATTCCTCATTGTAGCGCTCATTGCGCGTGATGCCGTTGGGGAAAATGGAATTGATGCCAATGATTCCGATCCATAAGGTGCGCAGTACGAAGTGGGCAATAAAAGTCAAGATGAGCAGATTGACCCCAATCTGCATGAAAGTCATGATGAACCCCCAAAAAAGAAACTCCGATCTATGCAGGATATCCAAGAGGTAGTACTGCAGATCATCGACTAGCTCCGGCAATTGCAAAGCACCTAAAATGGCTATACCACTAATGATGAGTTCGGCCTGCCAGCTCTCTTGCTCTAGTTTGGCCAGCCATTCCGGCTTATTGGATTGGGTTGTCTTCACGTACTAAAGGTACGACAGTAGCGATCAATCAGTGCTCATCCAGCAATCGCCAGCTATGTCGGCGTATGATGTCGATTCTTGCCGCATCATCGAGTATAGCCAAGGGAACAGTCCTTAAATTGATGTCGCAATAAAAGTAATCGCCTCCTTCCTCGTCTAGGGCAAAAACCACTTCTCGTTTATTTAAAAATTTGGTTCCAATCAAGCGGCCAGCGCTATTATAAAAATCCAGTCGGTAGTCGGCCACAGGAGCTATTCGAAAGTCACCCCTATTCTGCACTTTCAAAAATCCGTAATCGGCAGAAAGGCTGAGGTGCCAGGTCTCGTAATTTACGGCTGCGTTACTCCAGGTATGAAAGGTTTGTCGTTTAATCAGGTACAAATTGCGTGCGCCTATATCTTCTCCGTCAGATGTGATGTCAAAGTCGACCGCCACGCCGCCCAATGCACTAACTAGCGGCTCCGTCAAAGTTATACTTTGAGCGGGCAACAACATATTTGCAAATAAGAAAAATACAGTAAATAAGTAGCCACAAGATTTCATTTCTTAATATTTAGCTAAAAAACATATACTTCTACATCGATTGATCCCGACAATCCTATCGCAATGGTTTCCTACGCGCTAAATCAATACGCCTAGCATTCTGCAATACCAAAATGGGAGTGGTTCTCATATTTAATTCGTAATAAATTAATTCGCTACTTTCAGAAGTAAGCTTAAAATCACTCCACTCCAGATACCTCGTACCAATTAGCGCATCTTCTGCATCATAGTATTCGACCCTGTATTGCCGATCACCCGTAAGATCTGATCGGTCAGATGGTCTTCTTATTGGCTGCTTGGCCGTGATGCATAAATGCCAAGATTCGTATCCGCCAGCTCCGCTACCATTGGCCTCGCGCAAATTTTTCATGGTGCCTCTTTTCACCAGATATTGATCTACAGGCTCCAAGGATTCTCCGAGGGAAGTAATCTGATATGCAACGGGAATAGCGCCTAGCCTACTGACCAGCGGCACTTCATTTGAATTAGATGCTTGCCCGAAAAGTATCGAGCAATTAAAAAGACAAATAGTCAATAAATAATATTCGGAGTACCTCATACCATCACTTTAATGAGAGACAATATTTTATCTCTTAATTATTAATTGGTACAAATAAAAAATATCTTCTCCGAAATACTTATATAAAACTTGAGATTAACGAAACTTTAATAGCAGCAACATACTGACCTTCAAGCTTCGCTGCATCTACCTGCGCCTGCCTGCCTTGCGCCAGCAGGCAGGGAAGTACAAAAAAAGAAAACGAAAGTCTAAAAAATACCGCTGGTTTACCCAATTAGATATTATTCTGAATTATGCTTTTTGAAAAAATGACCCTTCTAACCTAAAACCGCGTAGAGTATAGCCGCGCTGATACCCGCCACCAGTGCGTAGGGCAACTGTGTCTTGACGTGGTCTACGTGATCGGTGGTGGAGGCCATGCTCGACAAGATGGTGGTATCGCTGATGGGGCTGCAATGATCGCCAAAGACACCGCCGCCCATAACCGCCGCAACGGTCATGACCACCTCTGCATCCAGCTGCTGAGCCAGGGGCACGGCAATGGGTAGCATGATGGCAAAGGTGCCCCAGCTGGAGCCCACGCTAAAGGCAATAAAGCAGGTGATGAGAAACACGAGCGCCGGCACCAGCCCGGGCGAGAGCACATCGCCGACCAGCCCGGCTACGTAGCCACCCGTATCCAACTCCTGCTTGCAGAGGATACCGATGGCGAAGGCTAGCATCATGAGAATGGCCAGCGGCATAAGACCGGCTATACCCTTGAGGATCAGCTCGACCGATTCGCGAATACCGAATATGCCTTGGGCTTTGTAGAACAGCATAGAGAGCACCAAACTGGTAGAGACGGCCACCAATACCGCCGTAGAGCCGCTACCCTTACCAATGGCCAAGAAGAGCAGACTGCCGAAACTGCCATTGGGTTCTAGCGACAAGGCCGTAGACCAGCCCGTGTAGGCCAGCATGATGGGCATGAGGGCAACCATAATAACAATGGGCAAAATCATATTGCCCGCCCACGGCTTTACGCCTTCCTTTGCCGGCATGGCCGTGAGCTGCTCATCGACCATGGGCGTGGCACCTTCGCGCAGCACCTGCCCACCAACAGCACGAGCTTCGGCCTCTCGCATGGGCCCAAAGTCCCGCCGACTCAATATGATGACAGGCACGATAAACAGGGCCAGCAGTGCATAGAAGTTATAAGGGATGGTCTGAATGAGCGTACTAAACGGATTGGCAAACCCTTCGGCAGCGAGCAGGCCCATAAGAAAAGCGCCCCAGCCGTTGAGCGGAATCAGAATGGAGCTAGGTGCCGAGCTGGAATCGGCTATATAGGCCAGCTTTTCCCGACTAATGCCCAACTTATCGAAAAGTGGTCGGTACAATGCGCCCACTGTAAGCACACTGATGCTGCTCTCTACGAAAATGAGCGCACCAGTCAGCCAGGCCAGCAGTTGTACCATCACGCGACTACTTATGCCGCCGCGCTGCTCATATTTTTCCAGCCGCTCACTCACCCAGGCTATAAAACCCGCTACCCCACCCGATCGCTGCATGAATACGATGAGTCCACCGACCAGTGCACAAAACAGTATGGTTCGCGTATTGCCCGCATCCTGAAAGACAGCGACGCATGCCTCGATGCTATCCAAAAAACCCAGCATGGGATTCCAGCCGGCCAGCATGGTGTAGCCCAGGAATATCCCCAAGCCCAGCGACAGAAACACCTGACGGGTTAGAATAGCAAGTGCGATGGCCACCAAGGGCGGCAGTAGTGAAAGAGGCCCCATAGGGCGCTAATATCTGAATTTGTAACCAAGATCAGTCCATCAGCCCCATTCCCGTAGAGGCCCACACTTCCAATTCGCCGCTTTCTCCGCGTATCAGGAAGTAGCCTTCCAGCTCTTCGCGATCCTCTATGAGCCGCTCTCCCGCTTCTGGTCCCAGCACCATGCAGGCTGTGGCAAAGGCGTCTGCGGTGCCGCAATCGGGCGCGAGTACAGAGGCACTCAGCAAGCGATTGCGCTCGGGAAAACCCGTCTTCGGGTTAATGGTATGGCTATAGGTTTGTCCGCCCTCCTGGTAGTAATTTCGGTAATTTCCGGAGGTGGCCACCGACCGATTTTCCAGGGGTATCACTTCGACTATGTCTGTGAATGCCGATCCCTCTTCGGGCAGGTTTACACCCACCGTCCATGGGCCTTCGGGCTTGCGGCCGGTGCCCCGCGCTTCTCCGCCTATTTCCACATAGTGGATTGCTACGCCTCTTCTGCTTAAGTACTCGGCCACGGCATCTACGCCATATCCTTTGGCGCTGCCTCCCAGGTCGAGCTGTATGTTGGTTTTGGACTTCCGCAGGTAGCTGCCCTCCAACGAGATCGCATCCATACCCATGCTGGCCATCAGTTCTGTCACCAGTGGGGTATCGATACCACCTTCCAGTTCTTTGGGTCCATAGCCAAAACCGTAGTAATTGGTCAGGGGCATAATGGTCGGTTCAAAGGCACCATCTGTGGCTTCCCAGGCCGAACGCGCCAGCTCGTAATTGATCAGAAAATGAGTCTTGCCCACTGCGTCTATGCCTTCTGCCGAGCGATTAAAACGCGACACTGTACTCGTGGAGTCCCAATTGGAAACCTCCTCGTTTACAGCTATCAATAGGCTATCTACACCTGCTTTTAAGTCTGCTGCTTCTTCATCGCTATAGTAGAGCACACTGTAGGTGGTACCCATGGTCTCTCCTCTGAAGCCGTAGCGGTTCAAGTCGGCATCTGCTGCAGATGTTTGCTGGCAGCTCGCCAATACCAGAAGCGAAAGGCTAAGTACAAGACACCCCGTCCCATAAAGCATTCGCGAGTAAACC
Source organism: Bacteroidota bacterium (assembly GCA_039178745.1). Classification (GTDB taxonomy): domain Bacteria; phylum Bacteroidota; class Bacteroidia; order Chitinophagales; family Saprospiraceae; genus Neolewinella. The sequence continues at coordinate 28,432 of JBCDFE010000015.1, forward strand.
ATACCAGTTAGTTGACCCAATTTACCTTCGTTTACCATGCTTATATCATTTGTCTTTCCGCTAGTTTTTGATCCAGGCTGTAGCGACCTGGCCCAGCTATTAAAACAGCCAGTGCTGCCATAAAGTAGTGCAATGGATAAGCCACTTTACTCCAGCCGTCTTCCGGATTATCGAAGTGAAGCCAAGCGGCTACCAACATGGCAAACAAATATGGAAGCGTAGCCAGCCGAGCCTTGAGGCCAACCGCAATCATCGCTGCGCAGACCAGCTCTGCAAAGGTAACGAGATATAAACTCAATTCGGAGCCTATGCCGAGCGGATCTGGAAAACCGAGATCGCCACTTAGGATCTTATTCCACTTGGGAATACCGTGAGCAATGAGCATTTCCAAACCAAACCAAAGCCGGAGCAACAGCAGCGCAAGAGATGTAGAAGAAGACATGAGGGTCAATTTTAAAATCGGCCCAAAAGGTAAGGCAATTATTGACTGTGATTATATGAGTTTTTTTATTGATTCAGCCACTCGACAGCTCGCTCTAGAGCCATATCCTTCCCATCAATGGATTGATCTACTATTTCATCTGGTTCGACCTCTTCGCCATAGGCTATTGACTCGCGGTCGCCGTAAACCGAAATGGTCAATAAAAGCATAGCGCCATCTGGCATAAAGAAGCTGGTATTGGTGGTGGAATAGCCCGCCGTTGGCTGACCGAAGCTGCGAACGTGGTCCATGGCCCGGAAGGCAATGGTGACGACCTCGCCCGAACTACCCGTTCTCGGACCAGTGATCACGGCTATACGGGCCTGAGCGTTTAGTAAGGTGTAAGCCGGCTGGCTTAGCGGAGTCACCAAGCTGGTATCTATGAAGCTGCCTTGGCTATTGTATCTCCAAGCTGTTTTGTCACTTCCATCCATATTCATGAAGTAGCCACATACACCTTCGCCAAGAAACGGGCCTACACCCGCCAGCATAGGCCAGCAATTGCCGCCGGTATTGTTGCGCAGATCCAGAACCCAGGAATCTGTTTCTGGGCTATCCAGCTCTCGGATCAATTGCTGTAGGCTGTCTGCAAATTTCTGTAGGCTAGGCTCGTGACCGCTATTTACACCCGGCATACTTATGTAGGCAGTCCTAGAGTTTATTCTTCTTCCACTAGAAAACTCCATAGATGGCAAGAAGGTCTTTCTATTCGCTATTTCGTCATTGTCTTCGCCTCGCCATTGACGGACTACCTGCGGAAGTACAAAAAGAGAATGCTTGTTAATTCGCCGAGCTGCATACGCGAGATTTGGGTGTAAATCCACCAAACTATTTGCTTCGGAGGATAACATGAGTACGTCCCGTTCTAAACGATCCCAGTCTATAGCCTCACGACCTAAAGCCTCACTACGAGCTATGGAGAAAAAGGTATCGATGTAATACCGCAGCGAATCGGCCAGCTCCGGCTCTTGAAGAGATACTTCCTCGACTTCAAATTCATCTACCCATAATCGGCCATTCCCTTCCAGAGCGACTCCAAAAATATATTCGCTTACCCGCACATCTAGTATTATGAACAATTCCAGTTGTTGCCAAGCATCGTTTTTCTCCATCCATGGAGAGCTTATGGCTTGTATGTAAGATTCGCCTGCTTTGGTATGTGCGTACAGGTAGGCTCTTCCGCTATCGTGGTCGATCGGCTTGACCCTGGCGCTTATGCGTAATTTTCTAAGCTCTTGCCCGGTGTGGCAGACCGTTTGACTCAGCATGGGAAATCCGGAATACGTATTCGTATCTGCCTGTAACTCTACCCGATCGAGTTGGGTCTCCGCACGACTGGCATTGTTTGATATATCCCATGCCAGTGGATGTTTTTTTGACAAGCTATCCGGAATGGTCAAATTGAGATTGAGTGCCAACTGAGCCGATAGCATTTGAACACATATACTCAAAGTGAATAAGCTAAAAACGATTTTAGTCATGACGGCTGGATTGTTTTTGCAAAAAAGAGGCGGAGATGATTCCTTTTGCAAATCATCATTCACCAGTGCGTGTATTTATTTCATGAAAGCGGATTCGATTCATCATATATCTACGACTTTTGTCCGTAGATGAGGTTGTACTGGATTTGTCAAATACTTGGGTGGGGGCTGGTAATACCCTATTGGTACTACTACGAGCCTAAAATTATTGGATCGGTATGGCCACTTTTAATCTTGATAGGAGAAGCAGCTGTCCAGATTTTTGTCACGCACCAGTACCGAAACGTAGCCCATCACTATAGA
>JBCDFE010000016.1:0-29287 GCA_039178745.1 Bacteroidota bacterium
AGCAGAGCGGCCAAGACCAAGCATACGATCAGGCCAAATGCCTTATTCGGCATGGCGGGCGCTGTTTTCAAAAATGGCCAGCAGATCACAAAGTCGATCCCGCAAATCTGCCCGGTCTACGATGAAGTCCAAAAAGCCGTGTTCTAGCAAAAACTCGGAGGTCTGAAAACCCTCAGGCAGGTCCTTCTTGATGGTTTCTTTAATGACCCTCGGACCAGCAAAACCGATGAGGGCTTCGGGCTCGGCAAAATTGATATCACCCAGCATCGCATAGCTCGCCGTTACACCACCCGTTGTCGGGTCAGTAAGCAAGCTGAAGTAAGGCACACCTGCACGAGCCAGTTGGGCCAGCTTCGCACTGGTCTTGGCCATCTGCATCAGGCTGAAAGCAGCCTCCATCATGCGGGCGCCTCCCGTCTTAGAAATGATCAGTAGAGGTGTTCTCGACTCGCGCGCCTCATCTATGGCCCGCGCTATTTTTTCTCCCACCACAGAGCCCATGGAGCCGCCAATGAAGCTAAAATCCATACAGGCAATGACCAATGGCTTTCGGCTTACCTTACCGCGTGCCACGCGAATGGCATCGACCAGCTCTGTCTTTTTGCGTGCGGCGACCAAACGATCTGGATAGGTTTTCAGATCCTTCCACTCCAGCATATCCACCGCAGACAACTCGGGCCAGAACTCTTCGAAGTTGCCATCGAAGATGAGGCTGAAGTACTCTTCAGAGCCAATGCGCTCGTGATAATTGCACTTGGGGCATTTGTAATGGTTTTCGCGCACATCCTTCTGTGTGCTCGTCGCGCCACACCTCCTGCACTTATACCAGACACCCTCTGGCGCCTCTTTCTTGTTGCGCGTAGAGGTCGTAATGCCGTCCTTCAATCGTTTGAACCAACCCATGCATGAAATCTATCTGAGAGCGCAAAGATAGTAAAGAGGAGCTTGTCTAGGTCAGCAGCCCTTCGGGAAGATTCATGTGCAGCACTTTACGTGCTTCGTTTTTAGTGATGACCAGATCCTCATGCAAAGGAATTAACACTACTCGCTCTTCGTACACCAATTGGGCCAGATAGTGTTGTGGTAAATCCAGTACTTCCTCGATTGGCCCCAGTTCTGGATAGCCTTCGGCCTGTATGGTATAGCCCACTAGTTGTAGCATGGGGTTTTGTACTTCCGCAGGTCGGTCGCTTATCCGGTCTTCGGGCAGTTGTATCGCAGCCTGAGCAAATACTTGTACCGCTTCGCGGCTATCTATCCCTTCCAGCTTCAATATGAGTGCTCCCCCACCCCGGAATGACTCTATGAACAGCGGAACGGGTGGTTGGCCAGCCAGAAAGCTTCCGGCTTGTAGCAGGTCATCTTCGTAGCCCTCATCGAGCAGAGCCTTGATCTCGCCTTGGAGACCGTGTGGACGAAGGAGCTTACCTATTGAAACGAGCTTCATCTATGAGGATTGGCTGGCAAAGAAAATGAATCTATAGTAAAACCTGGGATACGATATATCCCTTCTCCGACTTGACATCCCAGCTTAGATCGAGGCAGCTTCCGGTATCTCCATTGCAGCAGACCTGGCACTGCGTATGCCTGGCATCAAGGAATGTTTGCACTGGCCCAACTCCCTTGGCATAGCGGGCAAACGACCTGCGGAAGTCTATCAAATTATCAACCATCGCCTGATCGACTAAAAGCGTCTCGTCGAATGAACGACCCGTTGGCAGGGTAAATGGCTGATCCAGCTCGGTGATGCGGTAGTCCCAACCGGCGTAGACATCCAGCAACTCCGGGCCTACGGCAATGGGCCTGAATTCGTCGAAGGCGACATGCCCGTCCCATCTGCGATTTAGATCCAGAGGAAAGGCCAGTCTCAGAAACTCCAGATTATCTTCCTGCCGATAGACACCCTGCGCATCTGCCCGTACGGCGAAAGTTTGGACGGGCATCCATTCCTGGCTGGCATCGGCTCTTTCCTCTCTCAGACCGCGATACCACAACCGGCTGGCCTGATCGCGCAAGGTGTCCACTAGTGTTTCTCTGGCCTGCAACCGGCTCGTATCATAGCGCGTACCTCCGGTCACCGGAACCAGAATGATGCTGTCTACCTGATAGGTCCAACTATTGCCTACCGCCAAAGGATAATAATCCGTGCCTGGCGGGCCGGGATCGGGATCTATGCGCTCTTCGTTGCAAGCAAAGAGGAAAGTCATCAATATGAATGAAATTATCCTGAACATCATCTTCGTTATGCGTTGGCTAACTTAATCAAAACAAATTTTATCAAGAAACTTTGAAGTCTAACAAGCGTTTAACAATTCAAATGTATCTTTAGTACTATGAGCGACGAATTACTAGCAAGAATTACTATTGATCCTAATCTTTGCTTTGGAAAACCGACCATCAGAGGCTTAAGGTATCCCGTTTTCTCCATGCTTGAGTATTTGGCAGGAGGTGACTCCATAGAAGATCTTCTAGAATTATTTCCCGATCTAGAACGCGAAGATTTCCTCGCCTGTCTCGCTTATGCATCACTCACGACTAAAAGAGCTCGCACAGAAATACCCATTGACGCTTGAAGTTCCTTATTGATGCTAATCTGCCCGCTTCCCTAATATATTTTTTCGAAGCAGAAGGTCATTCTGCAGTTCACACCTCCAGTTTGCCAAAAGGCAACAGTACCTAATTAAAGCAGAATAAAGTTAATTTAGCACACTAGATCTAATTATTCCTCCCCCTATTACATCGTCACCTTCATAGAAAACAGCGCTTTGGCCAGGTGCTACCCCACGCACATGCGCATAGAATTCTACCTCTGCCAGATCGGGGCTGATTTGGTGCAAAGCAGACAGGGTTCCCTTGTCGCGGTAGCGGACACGAGTGACGGCTTCGAGACCTGCGGGAAGGTGATCGTATTTCTGAAGATTGAGTTGTCCGACCATCATGCCATTTCTGACCAGGTCATCTACCTCTCCCAAGACCACGGTATTGGTATCCGGTCGGATTTCGGTCACATACATAGGTTTGCCCAAGGCTATACCCAATCCTTTTCGCTGGCCTATGGTGTAGAACGGGTAGCCATCGTGGGTGCCCAGGACTTCGCCATTGACCCCTATAAAGGTTCCACCAGCCACCTGCGCTTGCAATTCCGGCTTCCTGCGCTTCAAAAAGCCCCGGTAGTCATTGTCAGGCACAAAGCATATTTCAAAACTCTCAGCCTTTTTGCTCAATTCCAGATAGCCGTAATCTGCTGCCAACTGCCGCACTTCGGGCTTGGTCATGTGTCCTAGCGGGAAACGACTGCGCGCCATGCACTCTTGGCTGAGCCCCCAGAGCACGTAGGCTTGATCTTTATTGGCATCGGCAGATTTGCGCACAAACCACCGCCCTTCATCGGTTTGCGCCAGGCGTGCATAGTGGCCAGTAGCTATGAACTCGCAGTCCATCGCATCTGCTCGCTTCAGCAGAGCGCTCCATTTAATGTGCGTATTGCAAAGCACGCATGGGTTTGGGGTCCGCCCTGCTATGTATTCATCTACGAAGTTGTCGATCACATAATCACCAAACTCTTCGCGTATGTCCACTATGAAATGATGGAAGCCCATTTGCACGGCAACTGCCCTGGCATCATTGATGGAGTCTAAACTACAGCAACCGGTCTCTTTCTTATTACCTCCGGAGTTGGCATAATCCCAGGTCTTCATAGTGATACCCACGACCTCGTAGCCCTCTTCGTGAAGGATCATAGCTGTAACCGTACTGTCGATGCCGCCGCTCATAGCGACCAGCACCCTGCCATGTTTGCTCATGATAAAATCTATGCGATGGAGACTGTCTCAATATGATGTACTCGCCATAAACAACAAAAGTACGCTGATTGGTTGCTAACTCGTTAGAGTAAAAACAAACTATATTGGCACCTATGCAAATTATTTACCTTTTTCTGGCTTGTTTAGCCGGAAGTCTACACGGACAAATCATTGGAGATATCGAAACGGGTAAGGCCTCGGTTTTCGATTCAAAGTATGCTGGAGCGACTACCTCCTTCCAAACAACTTATAATCCTGAGGAGCTGGTTGCTGCCCACAAAACCTATCCTTACAACTCGGTTGTCGTAGTTAAGAATCTGGAAAACAACCGCGAAGTTCGTGTGCGCATCATAGACGAGGGACCTTTTGTGCACGGGCGCATCATCGAGATTAGCCAGGCTGCTGCCAATCGATTGGGTATGAGCAACCAGTCGATCACTAACGTTCAAGTGAGGCTCGTCTCTATGCCCGGTGAGCGCAGTACCACTACTGCCAGTAGAGCAGCAAGCACTGAGCGCGACAGAGCTTCCAGCCAGACCAGGCAAACACCAGCCAGATCCGCAAGTACTCCGCCAGCTGAGGCGGCAGCTCCTGCTACCTACGATCGGGTTGCACAATCAACTCCCACTAGTAGCAGTCCTGCTGAAGTGGTCCGCAATCAGAATAGGAATTCGATCAGCAGGGCCAGCAACCCTACAAGCAGTAGCAGCGACCAAAGTGACCAAGCAAAGCCCGTAACCCAGGGCCAGCTCGGTCCTGGTCTCTATCAGGTACAAATAAACCAAGGGCCAACGGCGGGCTTCGGAGTGCAGGTATCGAGTATGAGCAACTTGGAAAGCGCGCTCGACAAAGTGATCGAGCTGCAAGGCCAATGGTTTGACAACATCATGATACGCCGGGTAGGTAGTGGCCCCATGTCTACCTACAAGATTATCTTGGGTCCATGGTCAACTCGAGATGCAGCAGACAGCTACAAATCAGACCTCAAAAGCAGGTACAGAATAGACGGGTTCGTAGTTCCTTTAGAAGAATGATTTTACTCGATTTTCACGAGCCCGTTGGCATATCTCAATCTGTAGCGGGTCATGCCCTGATCTATAAATTCGAATGGCGTAGGGCCGTTGGATAATCGGACCACAGACTCGTCTCCTGCATCGCCTATAGCCGTCAGACAAAGATCAAAAAGCTTACTGCCGTCCGCCAGGGTTCTTGGCTCCAGACTGGGGTCTGACCACAAAGAAGACAATACACCCCTGGATTCAAAGCGCGTCCCAAAATCAGGTGGGCCATAGCCTGGCAGACCAAAGTTTTTGACTTCTTTGTATTGCAACTTGGTGCTGTCGAATCGGATGGTGTACTGAAATCCCAGCATGTTTTTGAAGTTTGACACTTCAAAAGGCAGGCAAATCACTTCGCCCTGGGCCACTTCGCCTTGCCCGACGCGCAAAGTGATGGCGGGCGCACCAGCACCAGGATGATTAGGCCCGTTCACATCTTCGGTCAAACGGGCATTGGGATCTACCTGACCAGAAGATGGACCAGATTCATCGGCACAGCCAAAGGCTAATAGCAAAAGGCAGAAAAGAAGGGGAAAAATTTGGGCTCGCATGCGATTATGTAACTTTTTATGGCGAAGATAACTCAAAGCGCGATTCTCAGGTAAAAGTCCCGATGCGCAAAAAAGATATTCTCCATGCAAACAACAAACCTTATATTCACGATTTCAATATACTTTCAGATAAGTTAGTCTCCTGATGAATCAAACCCAAAACGCTTCCTGGCCAACCGGACTTGCGGTTGGTCTATTACTGCTACTCATTTTATCATCTTGTGTACCCAAAGACCAGTACGATGCTGCGGTAGTAGAGAAGAACTACTATCAGAATCTCGTCGAGCGAAATGACAGTATACGAGAAAGCCAGGCGCTAAACACCTATAGCAATACGTCTACTCAAAGGCGGGAAATAGATCAGTATATTCGGCAAATCGAGAACCTGACAGCGACGAATCAAAGCCTGAACAGAAGTTTTCAGGATTTGCAGAATCGATACCAGACTTTATTGCAGCAAAACAACGATTTTCTTGATCAGAGCGGCAGCCAGGTCGGTGACCTTCAACGCAGTCTGGCCGATCGCGACGCCGAGCTGAGCGCCAGAGAGCAAGAGTTGAGCAGGGCGGAAATTGCCTTGCAAAACCGCGAGGCTCAACTCAACCAACTAGAAAATAGCGGTGATTATTCTGCTCTGCAACCTGCGGCATACGGTAATGTGGTAGCCCCGCAGAGTTCAGTAAATGCACTAGCTCAAAATCAGATTCAAAGCCAGTTAAATCAAGCGTTAAGCGGGTTTTCGCGCGAGCAATATTACCTGTCATCAGAGGGCAATGACAAGCTGAGGCTGACCATCTCAGAGCTTCAGCTTTTTTCAGATGGTTACCGCCTTTCGGCAAGTGGTCAACAGTTTTTACAGTCGGTTGCGGGTGTTTTGCGCAATAACAATGTGCCTGAGCTCTTGGTCGTTGGCCACGAAGATCCGCAAGTCGATGAACTCAGCGCTTTCGAAAACAGTACCGACCGGGCCATTTCTATAGTGCGATTTTTGCGCAGGCAAGGACTGAGTCAAATGAATCTAACAGCTGCTGGCAGAGGTGGCACTCAGGCGAGAGTGGCCAGTACAAGTGCCGCTAATCAAGCCATAAACAGACGTACTGATCTCATCATTCAGCTCAATCCGTAGTAATAGATATTATCTCATCAAACCAGGCCACATAGCCTAGTTTAACTGACTAACTCCTATCGATCAATGAACAGAATACTGTTAACTTGCCTTGGATTTTGCTGTCTGGTCATATACTCCTGCAAAATTTTGGCTCCTAGTCCAGAACATATAGACAAGTACACATTGCGCGCCCAATATCGGCAAGATGCCTGTTTTGGCCGCTGCCCAGTATACACCCTCAGCTTGTATGAAAACGGTTTACTTATTTACCAGGGCGAACGCTTTACCGATAAGCCAGGAACTTGGTACCAGCTCTTGGGTCGAAGCGAAACAGAAGCGTTGATCAGCCAGCTGGATGCGCTCGATTTTGAAAATTACCCCACAGTCTTTCCCAGCCAAATTCCAGACATGGCCCTGCGAACAGTGAGCTATACCAGCAGCAGTGGTACCGAGTACCAGTCGGCATTCAAGGAGCAGGCTCCTGATGAGCTGGCTGTTGTGGCAGATCGAATGAAAGAACTCGGTGACTCTGGTAGCTTCACCGTATATGATGGCCCATTGGACCTCTTTGGTGAAGCGCCTGATCTAGAGCCCCAGGAAATTATCGTAGAGTTACGCGCGGGGGTCAACCCCACCGAATGGATCATCAACTACAGCAAGCAGAACGTACAATATGTAGAGAGGCTGGCCCCGAATAGCAATTATTACCTCATCACGACCGATCCTAACCTAATGAGTGCCGACGACCTGATCCCATTCTTGAGGGAAGACCCTGAGGTGGTTTCTGCCCAGCGAAACAGGCCCGTTAGCCCACGGCGATAGCCATCGATCAGCTCGGTAGATTCAGGTAAATGTTTAGTAGACAACTTCAAGCTCTACTTTATCGTTTTCTCATGGCAAAACCTTGTTATGCTTAGAACCTTTTTTTCTATACTATTCTGTTTATCGATCCTATGCAAGCTATCGGCACAGGAAGAGGATGTTGAATTTATCAACCTAACTTATGCCGACTATATCAAAACAGTACGCCTACATGTAGATGGCTTTCCTTATTCCTATCCCATCATCAGTCTAAACGGCGGATCTGCACTGCGCCTTTCTTTCGATGACATGAGCGACGATGTGCGCAGATATATTTATCGGGTCTATCACTGCGATAAAGACTGGACCAGAAGCAACCTCGCTCCTTTAGAATATATAGACGGTTTTGAGCAGGACAACCTCAACGAATTTGACTTCAGTTTCCGCACCATAAGTGAATACATTCACTACGACCTGGTTTTTCCCAACCGCAACCTAAAACTGACCAAGAGTGGCAACTACCTATTGGTTGTCTACGATCAGGAACGCGGATACGAGCGGCCGGTGATCAGTCGCCGGTTTTTTGTGGTCGACAATCAAGCCAGCATTACGGCAGCGGTCAATCGGGCGGCCAGAATAGGCGAGATTCACACCCATCAGGAAGTTGACTTCAGTGTTAATATTAAGCGCATCAGGCCCAGGGCCCCACTACAGGAAGTTACGGCTACAGTTATACAGAACAACCGCCAAGACAATGCGGTAACCAATATTCGCCCCAACCTCCTTCGATTGGAAGAACTGATGTTCGATCATCAAGGTTTGGTCTCATTTGCAGGAGGAAACGAATTTCGAAATCTGGACATTCGATCGGTTCAAGCCCCAAGGGCCGATGTTCTTTCCATCACTAATGAGGGCAGCTTTTATGCTATAGCACTTGCTCCTGACATCCCCAGGGATCAGGAAATATTCTTGAACTACTTCGATTTGAATGGCGACTTCGTCAACTTTCGTTTTGACAGACCCATCATCAATTTAGCCGATGACTTTCTACAAGAGAACTTCGATCGGATTCAGCTGGATTATACCGGAGAATATGTAGAAGTGACCTTTATACTGGATACCGGTACCCCTTACGAAGATCAGGTGGTTTATATCTATGGCGCACTCAGTGAGTGGCAGCTCAAACCAGAGTTGGAAATGGTTTGGAATCCTGCCATTCGGGCTTATGTGGGCAAGGCTTTTGTCAAGCAGGGCTTCTACAACTATTGGTATGTCACCCAAAACCTGAGTACTGGCGACACCGATTTTAGCCTAACCAATACCGAAGGCAATTTCGATGAAACGGAAAACGACTACACGGTCTTAGTTTATTATCGACCTATGGGTAGTAGATTTGATCAGTTGGTTGGCGCAAAGACCGTAAATAGTGTAACTGAATAAGCAGTTTTATCTTTCGTTCGTCTGTTTCATTTGTCCATTGATAGAAAATTCATCCGATTCTTATTCTAGCTGTCATAGATTTGAGGCTACGATACAATTCGGGTAATTCATGATAAGATCCTTACTGATAGTTTGTAGCCTCACCCTGGCTGTTGTTTCATCTGCACAATCCGACGTGTGGAGTCTCAGTCGGGCGGTAGAGTATGCTATGACCAATAATTTGCGGGTCAGCCAATTTAGAACGCAAAGCTTACTAAGCCAGCTTGACCTAAAACAAAATAGACTACAGCGCCTACCCAATGTCAACGGCACGGCCAATTTGGGCTACCAGCTCGGTCGTACGATCGATCCAACCTCGAATGCCTTCGTGCAGCAGAATATCTTGTTTAACAGCTATCAAGCTCAAGCAAATATTACCTTGTTCAGTGGTGGGTTCATCAATAACAGCATCAAACAATCGGAGCTCGATGCGCAAAGTGCTGACCTCAACCTACAGGCCATCAGCAATGATATTGGCCTTCAAGTGGCTACGGCTTATTTGAACGTCTTGCTGGTCAGAGAGCAGCTATCCAATGCGGTTGCCCAACTTGCGCTCATAGACGGACAGTTGTCTCAGACAGACGCCCTGATAGAGAGTGGCGCCGCAGCACCCGCACAGCGTTTAGACCTGGTTGCCCAACAAGCAGCTGCCCAGCGATCTGCAGTAGAGCTTGAAAACCAGGTAGAAAACAACCTCTTGACCCTACAGCAGATACTACAGCTGGATTACAGCTCCGACTTTGAAATCGAAGTTCCGAATCTGGAACTCAATCAAGTCGATCTCAGTAGGTCTTACAGTTTCGAAGAGGTTTTCGAGGCTGCTCAGATCGTTCAACCCGACTTGCAAATTGCCGATCTCAATCGCCAGTCCGCCCAAATGGGCATTAAGGTGGCTAGGTCGGGGTTTTCACCTACAATAACGGTTTTTGGTAGTTTGAGTACTAACTTTTCCGATGTAGCACTGGATTTTGCCAATCCCGACCGGACAAACGTTACGACCATACAGACTCCTCCTACCCCAGTGGTCATAGATGGCCAGCCAGCTACCCTCTCTGTTTTTCAGGAAACAGGTCAAACCTTTCCCAATAAAGGCTACGGTGCACAGCTCAACGAGAACTTCGGGCAGTCCATAGGACTCGGCATCAATGTGCCCATTTATAGCCAGGGTCGTAATAGGATCAATGTCCAAAGGGCCGAACTAAACGTACAACAAGCGGAGATAGAAGCCGCCCAGGCAAGAGTAGACTTACAAAACGAAGTACAGCAAGCACTAAATGGGTATCGCACTGCACAAGAGGTATATCGCGCTGCTGAAACCAGCCTAGAAGCCGCAGATGCCGCGTATAGCCAGAGCTTGCGCCGTTATGAATTGGGTGCAGCCAACGCACTCGACCTACTCACGGCCAGCAACCGGCTGGAGGCTGCTCGTATCGAGCGCACCCGAGCCAAATACCAATTCATTTTCAACCAGCAGGTTATCCGCTTTTATCTCGGAGATCGCCTGAGCATCAACTAATCATTTAGCACACATGTCTCGCAGGACCATTTACATCATCGTAGCCATAGCTGTTTTCGCTCTATTGGCCCTGGCTGCACTCGGCGGCCGATCAGAAGAATCCACCCAAGTTTTTACGACCCAGGTCGAGAAGCGGAGTATTCAGCAAAAGGTTACGGCAAGTGGTAAGATCTTTCCACAAGCCGAAGTCAAAATCAGCTCTGACGTCTCTGGAGAAATCGTAGAATTAACCGTACAGGAAGGCGACTCCGTGAAGGCCGGGCAATTTTTGGCCCGCATAGATCCCGATGCTTTTGAATCTCAGGTAGCCCGAGGGCAGGCCAATGTAGACGCCGCCAGAGCCAACCTGGCATCAGCAGGTGCTCAGGTCGCCCAGTTGGAAGCAGCCAGGGAACAGATTCGCGCGCAGCTCATCAACGCTCAAGAAATCTATGACCGCAATCAGGGTTTGGTTTCTGAAGGCGTCGTCTCTCAAGCAGACCTCGAAGGCAGCAGAGCATCGCTGGAGGCACTACAAGCCAATATGGCCGCAGCAGAAGCCAATATCCAATCCGCCCAGCAACAACAGGAGGCTTCTCGGTTCAACGTCAGATCGAGTCAAGCGGCTCTGGACGAACTGGCAACCAGCCTCAGACGTACCACGATATACGCACCTACAGATGGCGTCATTTCCAACCTGGGCGTAGAAGAGGGAGAGCGCGTGGTCGGAACCATTCAAATGGCAGGCACCGAGATGATGCGTATAGCCGATCTGAATGTTATGGAAGTCAGGGTTGAAGTCAGCGAAAATGATGTGACAGACGTAACCATAGGTGACAAGGTCGATATAGAGGTCGACGCATATAGGGACCGCATATTCAAAGGCACCGTATCTCAGATCGCCAGCTCCAGTACTTTGCTGGCTGCCAATTCAAACCACAGCGCCGTGCTGAACAGTGATCAGGTGACCAACTTTGAAGTACGCATCACCGTAGACCCCGAAAGCTATGCCGATCTCATCAGCCCACAGCGGCCGTTTGTCTTTCGTCCCGGCATGTCGGCAGGCGTAGATATCCTGACCAATCGAAAAGACGATGTCCTTTCTCTGCCTATCGCATCTGTCACTACCCGCGAAAACGAGGACGCCGAAAATGACGAAGATGAACTGCGCATCGTCGTCTTTGCTGTAGAAGCCGATTCTACCCGCGAGATCACTATAGAAACCGGCATTCAAGACAATGAATACATCGAAGTAGAAAGTGGGATAAGCGAAGGCCAAACAGTCGTAAAAGGCCCCTACACCGCTCTGACCAGAGTGCTAGAAACCGGCACTAAAGTCAACGTAAAAGAGGAGGATAACTTCTACGAAAACAACTAATTTACTGGAGGCATGAGCTTAGCTTTTGCCCCCAGTACCCTTTACATGGCCTGCAAGATATCGTACTGCGCGATCAGGTGCTTGGCTCCGGATCTGTCTTTGGCGATCACCGCAGGGTTTTCTTTTGAGATATAGTGGCGCAGCTGCTCGATGCCGGTATCCGAGCTTAGTTCCGGAAATGGCTCACGCATGATTTTCTTGATAGGCACCTCGCTATGCTTCATTGGGTTTTCCAGCAGATAGCCCAATACCTGGCTTTCGGTTATGGCACCGACCACCGCCTCATCATCACCAACTACTGGCATTTGGCTAAAGTCGTGCTCGCGCATCATATCCATAGCCTTACGCACACTCTCTCCCTGATCAATGGCAATGAATGCACCATTGTTCTTCTGCTGTATTAGATCGGCCAGAGTCAGATTCGTTTCCAAAAAGCCGCGCTCGCGCATCCAATCGTCATTGTAAATCTTACCGACATACCTGCTGCCATGATCGTGAATGACCACCACTACAATGTCATCTGCCGTCAGCTCATCAGACAATTGTAACAAACCAGCCAGGGCCGACCCAGCACTGTATCCCAGCAGCATACCTTCCTCTCGGGCTAGCCTGCGGGCCATGACCGCTCCATCTTTATCGGTTACTTTCTCGAAGCGGTCTATGAGGTCAAAGGCCACATTCTTGGGCAAAATATCTTCGCCTATGCCCTCGGTGATATAAGGGTAGATCTCTTTCTCGTCGAACTCGCCCGTTTCGTGATACTTCTTAAACACAGAGCCGTAAGTATCGATGCCCCAAATCTTGACATTCGGATTTTGCTCTTTCAGGTATCGGCTGGTACCAGAGATTGTACCACCGGTTCCTACACCTACGACCATGTGTGTAATACGACCATCCGTTTGCGCCCATATCTCCGGGCCCGTAGACTCATAGTGAGCCTGCCTATTGCTCAGGTTATCGTATTGATTGAACCAGAAGGAGTTGGGAATTTCCTGACTCAGGCGCTCAGCCACCGAGTAGTAAGAGCGGGGATCGTCTGGTGTGACATTTGTCGGGCAAACAATCACTTCGGCACCTACAGCCTTCAGAATATCTATCTTTTCCTTACTCTGTTTGTCGCTGGTCGTAAAAATGCACCTATATCCCTTTACCGCTCCGGCCAGGGCCAACCCCATACCGGTATTGCCACTCGTACACTCTATAATGGTACCGCCAGGCTTTAAACGACCATCGGCTTCGGCGTCTTCCAGCATTTTCAGGGCCATGCGGTCTTTGATAGAATGCCCTGGATTAAAGGTTTCATTCTTTATAAATACCGGACAAGGTAAGTGGGCCGTGATCTTATTCAGCTTGACCAAAGGCGTATTACCTATGGTTTCGAGTATGTTATTTTTGTAGTCCATCTGGCTTGTAATCTTCTTGTTTGCAAAGGTAACGAATGGACCTGCTTGGTGGTTAGGACCAATTGGCTGCAAAGCACGAGATAAAGTGCGCTGACTGTCAAAAAAACCACCTGCGGAAGTCTAAAAGATGAATCACCTCATGTTTGCGGGCCTTGCGGACGCCACGAGGTTCTTGCTAAACTCGATGTAGGATAGGCTTGGACTTCCGCTGGTGGTCATATGGCCCAGAGACGCCAATTTATACGTCCTTTGTTTCGTTAGTTATTTTTGCCCACTCAAAACCATCCAACACGGACATGAAGCACATCTTATTTTCGGCCCTATTCGCACTTGCCCTATGCGCCTCTTGTGGCAGCAGCTCCACTACTGAGCAGCAAAACGACACCACAGAACCGCAGGCAGAAACCAGGCGCGAGGCCCTGGAAGGCACCCGAGTCTCCTTCGAAGTACCCATAGATTACAACCGCAGCCGACGCTATTTGCTGAAGGACGAGATCGTAAACTACGATGATGGCTTTCACGCCATCTTTGAGGATATGCTCTATCAACTGGAGCGGGAAGATGAAGAACCCGATATCTTCATCGACACTACAGAAAATTTCGATCACTTCGTCATTCGCACAGTGAGCAAGCTGGAGCTAAACGAGGAAAGAGCTACCCTTTACGCCGCCAACCTGGAGCAATATATACAGGAAAGAGCCGACCAGACCCGTGGGCTGACCAGCGAAAGACTCTCTACTACCCTCAATGAAGGCAACGGCAAGACTATGCTCAAGCTGAAGTACAAGCACGAAAATCGAAAAGAACCAGAGGTTTTTCACGAGACCATATACTTCATCACTGATGCTGTGCAAACTTTTGTCATCACAGAGTACCACCGAGATGAAGCTGACATAGAGTCCGCTTTTTGGCGCATGACTTACTAGCACGACATTATGCTGGACTGCGTATTTATAGACGGAGCATTTACCCATAGAGATCGAGCTCGTGTTCCACTAAACGATCTGGGTCTCTTGAGGGCCTATGGCGTTTTCGATTACTTCAGGTTCGTAGACCAAAAACTGCGTTTCTTCGCCGACCATTGGCAGAGGTTTCGCCGGTCGGCGGCACGGCTAGACCTTTCTTTGAGTCTGACAATCTCTGAGGCCGAACGTATAATCCGAGAGCTGATAGACCGAAATGATCAAAAAGACGGAGGCATCAGGCTACTACTGACGGGCGGATCGGCCATGGATGGCTACAGCCCTATCGCGCCCAGATTTATGGTCATGGCCTTTGCTCATCGCCAACCCGATGCCCGTATGTATGAACAGGGCGCTTCGGTATTGATTCACCCCTACGAGCGTCAATCACCTGAAATCAAGTCTGTAGACTATATGGAGGGTATCAGACTGCTGGCCAGATTGCGGGCCGAGCATCTGGATTTTCCGCTTTATCTGGACAAAGATGGAAACCTGAGAGAATCGGACAGGTCCAACTTTATGATGGTCAAAGATGGTATCTTAATAACTCCTGTAGACGACATCCTAGCCGGCATAAGCAGAAAGCACGTACTCAAGCTAGCCCAACAATTAAGTATAGCGATTGAAGAGCGCAAGGTGAGCCTGAAGGAATTTGCAGCAGCCGACGAGGCCGTGCTCACCAGCTCCACGAAGGGGGTTATGCCTATTAGTCGCAGCGATCGCGGCCTCATAAACGGCGGCCTAATCGGTCCAGTAAGTCAAAAGCTTATGCGGCATTGGCCAGCATACTGCCGCGCTCACCAACATTAGCGTGCTATCGATTGCTCGGATACCAAACTACGCCCACATTGAATCGATTGATGCCATAATTGAAATTTTCTTCTGACAAGTCAGCGCTAGCGCGACCAACTTCGATCTCATTGATTCTCCCTGCCCCGATTCGGAGGTTTATGTCTAAGGCAAACTTGCGATTCAAATACAGCAACAAACCAGGGCCAAGTACCAGACCGCTGCCATTCAAAGTAATATTGGGATCTTCAAACACCTGGGCGGAAACAAATTGAAACCCTCCATCCAAGTAGAAAATGGGAGATTTGATTTTCTTGCCGAAATGGAATCTACCGACCAGCTCGAACAGCCCCAGGTCGTAGTCTTCTGTAAAAACAGATTCGGGCTCTCCACTTACCTGGTAGCCCCCAAGGGTAGCATATAAGGTAAAAGTGGGCGTAAACCCATAGCCGACCCTTATATCGAGTCCGCCAGCACCGGCATTATCATCCGCATTGTCTTCATCGTAGTATACAGTAGCGCCACTGAGAGAGGCGTTTATAAAGATGCCCTTCGTATTAGGACTAACCTGAGCACGAAGCCCGAAAAGCATGCCAAAAAGCGCAGAGAACAGGAGAAGTTGCTTAGTCATAATATGTGTTTTGTGCCTAAACAGTGAGGGGTGAGTATGAAGTTTACCAGACATCGAATCTTTGGAAACTTTTAAGAAATCTGACCAAATACCGGCATGCCTTTTCATCTTTTTACAAAAGGTGTACCTTTGCGCATGGAACGAAACCAAGCCCCTTCTACCAAGTTTGTTGAGCTCAGTCTCACCTTCGACGATGTCCTTCTACTGCCTGCCTACAGCCAGGTATTGCCGCGAGAAGTAGACATTTCCACCAAGTTGACCAGAAATTTCCGTCTCAAGGCTCCTATCGTGTCTGCTGCTATGGATACTGTTACCGAGCACCGGCTGGCTATTGCGCTAGCGCGTCAGGGTGGTATTGGCATCATACATAAGAATATGACCATCGATCAGCAGGCGGAGCAGGTTCGCTCTGTTAAGCGATCTGAGTCGGGTATGATTGTAGACCCAGTGACACTCAGTGCCGAGGCTACTGTCGGTGATGCACAAGCACTGATGAAGCGGCACAAAATAGGTGGTATTCCCATCGTAGATGATGAGCAAATGCTGATCGGTATTCTCACCAACCGCGATCTGAGATTCGAGACCAATGGCAGCAGGAATGTACGCGAACTGATGACTAGTGAAAATCTGGTTACTGCCCCCATAGGGACCAATCTGGAAGAGGCTCAATTGATCTTGCAGACCAATAAAATCGAAAAGCTGCCAGTCGTAGACCAGCAAGGAAGGCTAGCTGGACTGATCACCTACAAAGACATCATGAAAGTGCAGGACTACCCCAATGCCTGCAAGGATGAGTTGGGCAGATTGGTCGTAGGGGCTGCGGTAGGTGTGACCAACGACATGCTGGAACGCGTATCTGCGCTGGTAGCCGTCAATGTCGACGTCATTACTGTAGATACGGCACACGGTCACTCTCAAGGTGTGTTGGATGCCGTCAAGCGAATAAAGGGAGAATACCCGGATCTTCAGATTGTAGGAGGCAACGTGGCTACAGGAGATGCAGCCCTGGCTTTAGTCGAGGCCGGTGCAGATGGTGTCAAGGTTGGTGTAGGTCCGGGCTCGATCTGCACCACGCGGGTAGTTGCCGGTGTTGGTGTTCCTCAGTTGTCAGCCATTTACAATGTAGCACAAGCACTGAAAGGCAGCGGCGTTGGCATAATCGGAGACGGGGGCATCAGATATTCGGGCGACATTGTTAAAGCCTTAGCTGCTGGGGCAGATACCATTATGGCAGGCAGTCTCTTTGCCGGTGTAGACGAATCGCCGGGGGAAACCATCATATTCGACGGCAGAAAATTCAAGGTATATCGCGGTATGGGATCAATTGGCGCCATGCGCAAAGGAAGTAAAGACCGATATTTTCAAGACGTTGAAGACGATATTAAAAAGTTAGTTCCCGAAGGTATAGAAGGTCGGGTTCCCTTCAAAGGTACACTAGCCGAGGTCGTCAACCAGTATATGGGTGGGCTTAGAGCTGGAATGGGCTACTGTGGTGCTGCAAACATCGAAACCCTGAAAGGAGCCCAGTTCGTTCGCATTACCAATGCAGGCATGCAGGAGAGCCATCCGCACAATATTACGATTACGAAGGAAGCACCGAATTATTCGAGGCGGTAGTCATTCGAGATCTCAGAGAAGCTCGCTGACGCTCGACGCTCCACCGAACGCTCGACAACCACCGAACGCTCAAAGGTCCTGCGGACGCTTTGAGGTTCTCTCTACCCAAACAGTTCCTCCTCCAGCATATCCCAATATCCCAGCATGGGTTCCTGATGCATGGACTTCAGCTTAGTGAAGGTGCGCCGGCGTTCCGCAGCAGGTTTATCTTGGCTGAGTTTGAAGCGGCCAGTCCATTCTTTAGGTTTGAACTTAAAGGCTTTGATGTAGGGCAACAGCTTTTGTGCAACCAGATTGTCCTCTGATAGCTGCCAGCTTTGGTCGGTCCTTTCCAGATAGTCGGTTAGCTCTACCAGAGACTGCATTACTCGCTCTTCATCGGTGATATGCGCTGTTTCTCCGGTCAGATGCACACGAATAAAGTTGTAGGTAGGCAGGCGGCCTTTCTGCTTTTCGTAGTCATTGGGCGATACATAGAGAGAAGGGCCAGTAAAAACGACCGACATCGATTGGCCAATAGCTTTAGCCTGTGGGTTGCGCGCGTCGAAGTGGCCAATAAAGTAAGCCGTCTCTTGCTCAGATGGAGGATAATAGACCAATGGCAAATGCGTAATCAATGGCTCGCCAGCCCGCTGACTGATGAGGCTTGCCAACGGATAAGCCCGAACAGTAGCTACCAATAGCTCGTGATTGTCAGACAGATAATGTCTTGGAGGGTATTCCATAAAGAAGAAGGCTGCTGCAAAAATAATTTTTTGCAGCAGCCTATATGTTAGACATTATCCGGAAAGTACACTAGCCACCAGAATTTACGCGGCCGCTTTCTGCCTCCATTCCTGTCTGACGTCTTCGGCTAGCTCGTATTTCATTGCTACCAAATGAGTAGGTCATATTCACACCAACACGGCGGCTATCGCGAAAGCCCTCTCCATTAGATCTTTGTCCGTTAAACTCGCTGAAGCCACTCCAGTTGCTCTGATAGGTAAGATCCGTTACACTCAGACGCACATTCAGACGATCGTCGAAGAATTTTTTCTGAAGACCCAGGTCCAAGCTGTATTGGCTTTCGTATCTGAAAACGCCACCCCAAACACCGGGACCGGCAAACCATCCACTCACTTCGCCCGTGAATCCACCAGGCAGCTGAATGGTCGTTTGCTGATACAAATTAAACGTGGTAGCCTGTACATCAACAACAGCTCCGTTACCATAATCAGCTTGATTATCCAGCCGGCTTAGATTGACATTGACGAAAGTACTCACTTTCTGACTCCATTGAAAGGGTGCGCTGATGTTCAGACTATAAATGGTTTGATTGGCCAGATTTGCCCAGCTGATGAAACCAGCGGCGGGATTATCTTGATCAGGCCCAATCAAACGAGTGATCTGATCAGTTGTACGGCTATACGCCAACTTGAAGTTGTAACGATACGCTAAAGTATAACCCAGCTCAATGTTGTTGACGATCTCGGGCAGTAAGAATGGATTGCCCTGCTCAAAACTGAGCAAGCTCAACTGATTGCGGAATGGATTGAGCACATTGTAGTCAGGACGATTGATGCGGCGACCATAGTTTAAACTAAAAACATGTTGCGGCCCGGCTTGATAGGTAAGGCCCGCACTGGGAAACCAGGATACGTAATCAAACTCGACGGGAGGCTCCATTAAATCTGGTAAAAAGGCACGCAAGTCTCCGGTTGCGTCGGTAACTTCCATACGCAAGCCAGCACTCATATTCCACTTCGGCCCCAGCTGGCGTGCATAGTTTACGTAGCCTGCATAGACATTCTCTGTGTAGTCGAAATCATTGGAGCGGCGATTGTTTTGAATCTGCTCACCTCCGATTTCATCCAGCACCAGAAACGTATTCTCTGTGGCCACAACACTCACCTTAGAGCCCACACCAAACTGACCGCCGAATAGTTTGTCTTCGAAATCGATCTTGCCCGTATAGATATTGATGTCGGTTGGGGTGTCGAAGAGTGTAAGCTCTGAAGATAGCTGAGTCTCTTCGTTGGGTGTGAAATATATATTGTCTTGATCGTTGAAAGCGTCATTGCGGAAACGCCCATAGTCTAGATCGATATTGAATGTGCGTCCGTCTCCATTATCAAAGCGGTAGTTGATGTTGTAAGTAGCCTGACTATTATCGCGCTCGCCTAGTGAAGTGGCCCTCAAAATACTATCGGGTCCACTACCACCAGCACTGGCAATCTCGACTCGGTTAGTACCATCGTTGGTATTGAGACCGGCATTGGTGCTGACTAAAAATCCTAAGATGCTTTTATCACTCAGGAAAAAGTCTGTGCCGAGTCGGGCGTTGTAGCCGCCCCAATCCCAGAGCATCTCGTTCGTTTCGGGAAGAACCAAACCATTCTGGAAGGTTTCGAAGTTCATGTCATTGAAACCGTAGTTCTCATTGTAGCCCGCAGAGCCAAAGACATTCATGAATTTGTTGCGGAAATTGCCACTGCCGTTGATGCCATACTGCCCACGCTGACCAACACGGCCACTCGCAGAGACGGACCCGTTCATACCCAGGCTGCGATCCTTCTTCAAACGGATATCGATGATACCAGCATTGCCCTCTGCCTCGTAGCGCGCGCCTGGATTCGTGATAATCTCAAAGCGGTCTATCTGCTCTGCGGGTAGGTTATTCAAGTATGCCCGCAGGTCTTCTCCTTGCAGCGGGAGTAGCTTGCCATCAACATAGAGCAGGACACCAGCCCGACCCAGTACGTTGATGTTCTCGTTATTGTCTACGGTCACACCGGGTGCCTTCCTGAGCAGCTCCATAGCCGTATTGCCCGCGCTATTGATAGTGCCCTGCACATTGAAAACCGTTCGATCGGGCTTGATTTCAACCATCGATCTCTGGGCAGTGACGGTAGCCATTTCGAGTTCGACTGCGGCAGCGCCAAATTGCAGATCACCGAGGGCCAGTGTTTCACCCTCTTCAATGATCAGATCTGTTCTGCTCAGGTCTGGCGCACCCAGATAAGACGCTACCAGATAGTAATCGCCTTCAGAGACTCCGATCATCTCAAAATATCCTTCATCGTTGCTGGTTTCCACCTTGGCTAGGCTGGAATCTGCTGAAGCATAAAGCGCAACATTGGCAAAGATAACTGGACCGCTCTCCTGGTCCAGCAAGCGGCCATTGATAGATGCACCGCCCTGGGCGAAAAGCCCGGAAGCTGACAACACACCCAACAAAAGGAAGTATGCTTTAAAACTAGTGTAGTGCGTATAGATTTGCATGTAAAATTGATTTTTTGGGGTTCCAACTTTAGCTGAGCCACTTAGCTCTTAAAAGTCTGTACAAAAGAAAATCAGAGAAATAGAAAATTGATAGTCAGACGAACCGCTTTTTTACTATTTGGCTGCTCAGTTTAGGTAGGCAGACTTCCGCAGGTCGGTCTTTAATTGGCTTGAGGTATATTGACCAGTGCTATTAATACTAATGACGACTCAAATGTAGTAGCGTTGCAGGAGAGTCTTACACGACAATCGACCAATGGCCCTATTCGCAGGATAAATGGTCTGGCCATGGGCGTATCGTCCTCTTTTTAGTAGAGATTCCGAACTTCGTAAGTCCAAAACTTAAAACCGATATATGGTCATGTTTTCACGACGAATCCACTTTTTGCTGATTGGCTTTAGCATCATGTTACTTTTTGGCTGCCCAGATCAGGGCAGTCGCCATAGGTGGCGATCTCAAAATCCGCTACCCAATATGGTTTACAGGCACGGATTCCCTGCCAATATGGACTCTTCGGCCTATCAATTGCAGATCTTATTTAGTCCAATAAGGAGGGATACAACGGGCAAACCCTATCTGGAAAACACCTTTTCTTTTGGCCGGAATAACGAATATTTCTATCCGGCCAGCACGGTCAAAATGCCCGTGGCGGCTCTAGCCTTACAGCGCCTGAATGAGCTCAAACTTGAAGTAAACACGCCTATTCTGCATCGGGCTGGCCGAGCGCCCCAAACAGCAGCGCTGCGAGATACCACTACCGCTTCGGGCCTACCTACCGTCGAGCAGTACGTGCGCAAAATTTTCCTGCATAGCGACAATGACGCCTACAACCGTCTCTATGAATGGTTAGGGCCAGAATACATCAATGCACAAATGCGCCAACGAGGCCTGGACAGTAGCCGAATCATTCACCGGCTGGGTGTTGGTGGCTTTGATACCCTGGGCAATCGATGGTTGAACCCCATACATCTCGGACCGCCAGACTCAAGCATTCTAGAGTTGCCCGAACGATACGCCTCTTTCTATGACTCTCTGAATTTGACTGGGCAAATGCGCGGCCTGGGTTATTACGATAGTCAGCTCGATACCATTATCATGGAACCATTCGATTTCACGTACAAAAACTACTATCACCTATCGGATATGCACCATTCCGTAGGCCGGCTTGTCGTGCCGGAGGCCTATGAAGCCGAAGAGCGATTCAACCTCGATGCAGCGGACTATTCCCTTCTCTGGAAAGCGATGGCCCAGCGCCCCAGAGAGAGCGAGACGCCCGTTTATGGAGATCCAGATAATTGGGTCAAGTTCTGGATGTTTGGCGACAAGGATTCTACTTTTCAG
The DNA here is from genome assembly GCA_039178745.1 of Bacteroidota bacterium. Classification (GTDB taxonomy): domain Bacteria; phylum Bacteroidota; class Bacteroidia; order Chitinophagales; family Saprospiraceae; genus Neolewinella. The sequence goes on from JBCDFE010000016.1 coordinate 21,679, forward strand.
ATACCCCGAAACATCAGGATACTCAATAAAGTCGGATTGGCTTATGGCTATCTGACCGACGCTGCATACATCGTCGATTTGCAGACTGGGGTCGAGTTTTTGATCACGGCCAGCGTGCATGTCAATGAGAATGGCATCTACAACGACGGCCAGTATGCCTACGATGAGATCGGCATGCCATTCTTCGGTATTTTAGGCAGACAAATTTATCAGTACGAGCTTGATCGAAGAGGGCGTAGCGAATTGCCCGAAAAGGATGCATTGATTCGGCTTTTACGCAGCTTATAAGTCAATTGTCTTGGGGTTGGCTCTACTTTCCATATTATTCTTCGATCTTTGATCGTTAGAAAGTGTCACTGATACTGCCTTCGAACTCACCCCTTTATATGCTAAGAGTTACTTGTTTTCTCGCTTTCCTTTCTTGTTGTGTACTCACTCCCCTATCTGCCCAGGCATCATTTCGGCAAGTCGCCGTACCGATGGAGAGTCTCGAAGTCGTAAAGTCCTTGAACCTGGAGCCAGATCACGGCTCAACGGCTGAAGAGTTGGTCCTTTTAGTTACCGAAGAGCAGTTAGTTAGCTTGCGCAAGCGCGACGTGCGCGTCAGGCATATCAGGCAGGCTAATACCAGTAGCTATCTGCGTATGATAGGTCTTACCGATTGGTACACCAGTGCCACTGAGCAGCTGGTGCCTCATCGATCTTACCCGACATACGAGCTTTACGAAAGCATTATGACTGAACTGCCCAAACGGTTCCCGGAAATCTGTCAACTGCAGGAAATCGGCTGTTTGCCTAGCGGCAGACGCATTCTGGCGCTCAAAATCACCGACGATCCCGAATGCGAGGAAGAAGAACCCAAATTCTTGTATACCGCCACCATGCACGGAGACGAGCTGGCGGGCTATCCGCTTATGCTGATGCTCATAGAAGAGCTGCTGCTCGGCTATGAAAACGATGCTCAGATAAAGTATTTGGTAGATCATACCGAGATCTGGATCAACCCATTGGCCAATCCAGATGGTGCCTACGCTGGTGGCAACCATCAGCTGGAAAGCGCGACCAGAAGGAATTCAAATGGCGTCGATCTCAATCGAAACTTCCCCGACCCCGATGAAGGCCCGCACCCCGACGGGCACAACCACCAGCAAGAGACCAAGCATTTTATGGACTTGCATGCGCAGGTATCTTTTGATCTGTCTTGCAATCTGCACAGCGGAGCAGAGGTATTCAACTACCCCTGGGACACCTACAGTCAAATACACCCAGACGATGACTGGTGGAGGCTGATCGGCAGGCAGTTTGCCGACCAGGTGCAATCTGGCGATTACGATGGCAATTACTTCCGGCAACTCGACAACGGCATCACCAATGGCTATGCCTGGTATCCAATCACGGGCGGGCGACAAGATTACGTCAACTACTTCCATCACGGCCGGGAAGCTACCCTCGAAATCGAAGGGCGAAAAGATTTTCCTGCCAATAAAATACCCGATTTGTGGGAAACGACCAGGGCGGGTTTCATCTTACTTATTGCCCAGGCAGGCTACGGCTTGCGGGGCACCGTCAAAGACGCTCAAACCGGTGATCCCATAGCTGTGCGCATACGCATACCCGGCCACGACAGATTGCGAAGCGAAGTGTACAGCAAACTTCCTACCGGCCGATACCATCGCTATCTTAAAGCGGGTCGATACACCCTCGAATTCAGTGCCGAAGGCTATGTGACCCAAGAAATTGAGGCCCGCATAAAAGATGGTGAGCCTACGTGGCTGCACGTCGATATGGTGCCCACTGTGCAAACGCGATGAATGGGGATAAGGCTTTCTCAACTTTTAGAAGCATTTTCAGGGAAACCCTTACCTTCCCACCATGGGAATAACAAGACTTCTACAAGCCTCATGCACACTTGCCATATTGGCCATTCTCTTTAGTCTGACTGCCTGTGAATCGGGCGACGACAATACCGCCACAGTGGAACTAACCAGCCCAGATGGATCACTGAAGTTGTACCTCTCACTCGGAGGGCTTTCTTCACGACTGAGTTACAGCCTGTTCAAAGATGGAGAACTCATAGTAGACACCTCCTATCTGGGTATTACCGATGACGACTGGGGTGGACTGGAAGATGGCTTTGAACTCATAGACGCCAGTAGCTACAAGGGCAATGTCTCTTATGATTTACCATGGGGCGAAGTAGCCAGTGTCGATGCTGGCTATGAAGAGGGCAAATTGCTGGTCAGGCACCCTTATTCCGAGGCAAAGTTCAGTGTCATTGCCTGCGTATTCGACGATGGTATTGGTATCCGATACCACTTCCCAGAGCAAGAAGGTGACAAGACCAGGCTAGAAGTCCTGGATGAGGACACACGGATATTCCTTCCCGGAAATCCGTTGGTCAATTGGGGGCCTGGCGATTGGAACTCCTACGAAAACCCCACGGAACTGAGTCTTCACAGCGAGATCGATGCCACCAAGTACGACAATAGGGAAGAGCTCATCAGTCGGGTAGTACCCCACAACGCCATCATGACTCCGGCTACCGTGAGGTTGGAGAACGGTGTTCACCTGACCTTTCACGAAGCGGCCCTGATCGACTACCCGGGAATGACGCTTGAAGTTCTTGATAATCTGGGATTCAAAAGCAAGTTAGTCGACTCACACAGAAGAAAAGCCAAAGCGATATGCGATCTGCCATTTTACACGCCATGGCGAACCATACAAGTTGAAGATCGGGCCGTTGATCTACTCGACAATATGCTCATTCTCAACCTTAGCCCCCCCAGTGAAATAGAGGACATCAGTTGGTTCGAGCCTATGACCTATGCAGGAGTCTGGTGGGAAATGTTTTTGGGTGTAGGCACCTGGGATTACGAAGGCGGACAAAATGTCGACAATTTTCTAGGTGTAGACCGTGGTGCGAATCGCCATGCCGCCAATACTGAAAATGCGAAGCGCTATATCGACTTTTGTGCCGAAAACAATATTGGTGGTCTGCTGATCGAGGGCTGGAATACGGGCTGGGAGGATTGGCTAGACCCCGAACAACGAGCCGAAGTATTTGACTTCGTCACCTCCTACCCCGACTACGATATAGAGGAAGTTGTGCGATATGCCCACGAAAAGGGTGTACAAATTGTCATGCACCACGAGACCTCTGCCAGTGTGCCACAATACGAAAAGCAGCAGGACGAAGCTTTTGCACTCATGCAAAACCTGGGCATACATGTCGTAAAGTCTGGTTATGTAGGCAACATCATCCCCGAAGGTGAGTACCACCACGGGCAGTACATGGTCAATCACTATCGCAACAGTTTCCAGAAAGCCGCCGAGTATCAGGTTGCCGTCAACCCGCACGAGCCCATTAAGCCAACCGGTGAAAGGCGGACCTTCCCCAATGCCATTTCCGCCGAAGGCGCTCGTGGTATGGAATATGCATCCAGCGGTAGAAGGGACGATGTCAACCAGCCGCAGCATCTGGCCCATTTGGTTTACACGCGTTGTTTGGCGGGGCCTTTCGACTACACCCCTGGTATTTTTCAGCTAGATATTTCGGACTTCCGCGGGTCGGATGCTCGCGTAGGTACCACGCTTGGCCTACAGCTTGGTGCTTACGTCGTTGTGATGGCCCCAATACAGATGGTGGCAGACCTGCCCGAACACTACAAACTGGAAGACGGCAGCTATCACCCGGCTATGTCTTATATCCGAAACATGGCCACCAACTGGGATGACACCTATCCGCTGGCTGGCGAATTGGGTAAGTACGCGGTGGTGGCGCGAAAAGTCAGAGGCGAAGATCGCTTCTTCGTAGGTGGCATTTCTGGCGATGAAGATCAGGAAACCACCCTGTCCCTCGACTTCTTACCCGAAGGAGAAACCTATACCCTCACCATTTATCGGGATGGTCCCGATGCGCACTACTGGGACAATCCAACCGATCTCGTCATCGAAAGCCGGGAAGTCACTTCGGCAGATGAGCTCTCAGTCCTGATGAAAGCGAGCGGTGGGTTCGGAGCCATTATAGAGTAATTGCAGGCGACCATGGCGTTGGAAAACGGAAACCCCAAACTGGATTAACTATATCCAGCATCTGTTTCCCCACACATTCGGAGTCTGAGCTCTCTCTATCTGAACGCCCAAGCTTTTGAACAGAATGAGCGATCAAAAGTTAACCGATAAACGTCTATAGAACATGCTCAACACGACTCCTGCCTGGATGAGAACCACCCTCAAACTTGCGGCCATATACAATATCTTGTGGGGTGCCTGGGCGGTGCTGTTTCCGCATCACTTTTGGGAACTCGTATCTATGGAGCCGATGAAGTATCCTATGGTTTGGCAGGGTATGGGCATGGTGATAGGGGTGTATGGCCTGGGATACTGGTGGGCGAGTTTCGACCCCATGCGGCATTGGCCCATTGTGGCTGTTGGGTTTTTGGGTAAGATATTTGGTCCGCTTGGTTTTTTGATGAATTATATGGCTGGCGATGTTCCCTTTGGTTTTTTCTATACGCTGATCACCAACGACTTTATCTGGTGGGTTCCATTCGGGCTCATTTTATGGCGTGTACATAAAAATCACCGATGGGCGCTATCTACCTAGAGGTTGTACCAGGCACTTGGGACTTATGGTCGCTAAGGCTTGTATTCGATAGCGCTGCACTCGTTCTGATTTGGTTGGTGCAGCTCGTCATCTACCCAAGCTTCTTGTATATGAGCAGGCATGACTTTATAGCTTGGCATCCGGTCTATACCCGCAAAGTGACCTGGATAGTCATGCCCGTTATGCTGGGGCAGCTATTTATTTACGGCTTCTTATTATTTAACTCTCCTGGCTATGATGTGTGGATAAACGCGGCCTTTGTTGGGCTGGCTTGGTTGGTCACGTTTTTGTATGCTGTGCCCCTGCACATGAAGATGGAGGAACAGGAAAAACCTAAAAAAGCAGCAGCAAGACTCGTTTACATCAATTGGTATAGGACCGTTTTTTGGTCGGCGATATTCTTGATGGATCTTTGGATGCTGATTGGATGAGTGCTGATACTACCTGCGGAAGTCTGAAATAAAAAACCGCTATTCGTAAATTTACAACTATGCAAATTTACACCGCCGACTGCCCCAAAATTCAATTTTCAGCTACAAATTCGTGTGCTTTCAAGGCTTCTAAACTCACATATCGCAAAGCTTTTTCGTGCGTGGCTTCCAGGACCACTGGCGGTGCCACACCGGCCTCGTAGGCTTCGCGCCAGCGCAGTGCACACAGGCACCACTGGTCGCCGGGCTTGAGGCCAGGAAAGCGATAGCGAGGGTTGGGTGTGCTGAGATCGTTTCCCCGACTCTTGGTGAAGGTCAGAAACGCCTCGGTCATTCGGGCGCATACGACATGGGTGCCCCGGTCTTCTTCGCCAGTTCGGCAGCAGCCGTCTCGGTAAAAGCCAGTCATAGGGTTTGTACTGCAAGAGACGATGTCTTGCCCGAAGACATTCTTTGTCATAGTAGGCGAATTGTTTTGGGCGCTCAGGCTACCGATGCCCAGCACTAGAGCGAAGAGGATAGTTATATTTTGCACGGTGGTGTAACCGAAAGATCGATCTATGGTTCGCTCAAAACCGCGGTTGATAATCGGCGGGTACCATCCAGGCAGCGGCCTTGGCCCCCATATTTCCGCCAAAGAGCAATCTTCGATCGGCAAATGTCCCGTCTGCCCTTATGATGGCCGCATTGGTATTGATGATCAGGGTAGATCGGGTACTCAATCCATTGACTCGGTCTGGATACAAGGGACGTCCGGCTTGATTATGACAGTATTTGATGCCGATGTTTAGTCCTTCCAACCCCTGGAGGTAGCGCGTGCCATCTATCTCTTCGCTCAGGTGTGCATCGAGCTCCATATCGTAAGGCAGGCCCAGATCCAGATCATAAGTTGCATAGCCTTCTTCATAGAGTCTATTGCCGTATAGAGCACGCAAAAAGTGCTGGATAGAACCGAAATATGCCCGTTCCCGATTTCTCCGGTGCTTGGCTCGTGGTCGCTCCCCTGCCTCTTCGTAGGGCATAAAGAAAAAAGTCCCAAAGTAAACCCGCAAACCCTGGTCGTAATCGATGTGAAAATCCTGCAAATCTACTTGCACCTTGTACCCTAAGTGCGGAAGATCTACCAACAAGGGTGCATTGGCCCGCACAGTAAATGACTTTTTGATGTCGTAGCTCAAATCATTGCCGTCTTCAGACCATTCTGCATTTTCCAGATGAACGGGTATCTCATTCATCAGCATCCGCGTTCTGGCGTTTTGTATGGTTCTCCGCTGATTCACACGCTCAAAAAATAGGTGCTCGGTGCCCGAAATAGACGACTCTGTTCCCCATTTGTCCAGACCTAAAAACTGGGCTATGAATTCCTCGACATTCTCTGCCCGCCTATCATCGTCTTCTATCTCTATAGTTGCGATATCATACTTTCGGGGCTTCAAAAAAATAGTCACATCTATTGCCTCGCTCACTTCCATCTGCCAACTTTCGTAGCCGATATGACTCACGGAGAGTAGGGCAGGCAACTGCACCCTATCGAGCGCTAGTGCAAAGAAACCATCTTCGGTAGTCAGACTACCTACCGTTGTGCCATCGAAAAAAACCGTTACGAAAGGTAGCGGATTCATGCTTGCACTATCTACAACCTGACCACGCAGGGTGTCTTGCGCTTGTACGGCTACACCCAGACTGAGCGCACCAACTACCAACAATAATCTGAGCCTAGCATATCTTTTTGGCATGGCAGTATTCTTAAAATTTGGACTTCCGCAGGTCGGAACAATGGGATGGGATGTGGGTTTTCCTATCTTCGCCATCCAAATAAGAACCAAACCATGACAGACGCCACTTTCCGCATCCCTTTTCCTCAAAACGAACCCGTTCTGTCTTATGCTCCAGGCAGTGCAGAGCGAGCAGAACTAGAGCAAGCGATTAAAGCGGCTAAGTCAGAGACTAAGGTACTGCCCATGTTCATTAACGGGGACCGGGTGGTCGCTGCGGGTATCAAAAAATCAGTCAAACCGCCACACGAGCATGCACACACGCTGGGCCATTACAACCTGGGCGGAAAAGGCGAGGTGGGTTCGGCCATTACAGCGGCCCTGGCGGCTGCTCCTGCATGGGCAGCCACGCCCTGGCAAGAGCGAGCAGCTATTTTTCTAAAAGCTGCAGATCTGCTGAGCGGGCCATGGCGCCAGCGTATGAATGCAGCGACCATGCTAGGACAAAGTAAAAACGCCTTTCAAAGTGAGATCGATGCCGTTGCTGAATTGTGCGACTTTTTCCGCTTCAATGCATACTATTTATCTCAGATTTATGAAGAGCAGCCGCTGCACTCGCCCAAGCCCACCTGGAACCGTTTAGACTTCAGGCCACTAGAAGGTTTTGTATTTGCCATTACACCTTTCAACTTCACGAGCATATCTGCCAACCTGCCTGCGGCTCCTGCACTGTGTGGAAATGTATGCGTTTGGAAGCCTGCCGAGAGCCAGATCTATTCGGCAGTAACCATTATGGAATTATTTGAAGAGGCAGGTTTACCTCCAGGCGTCATCAACCTGGTGTATGCAGATGGCCC
>JBCDFE010000017.1:0-29199 GCA_039178745.1 Bacteroidota bacterium
CAGTGCTGGAAACATCAATCTGGAGAATGCAGCGGAAGGCATCATCACCTTCAGCTGGGATGACGCCATGGTAGCGAGCTCCTCGGAGGCGTCTCGCTCCTCCGAGGTGTCGAGCAGTCTCTTCACCCTAAATGTCCGTGCCACAGCAGATGCGACCTTGAGCGATGTACTGAGCCTAACGGACCGCGTAACGCGCTCAGAAGGCTATCCGACCTTTGGTGGCGTAGCGAATCTATCGCTGGACTTTGCTACAACTACGGCAACAGATGCTGCTGAGTTTAGCCTGGGTCAGAATAGCCCGAACCCGGTAGATGCAGCGACTCAGATTGCGTTCAGCCTGCCGGTAGCGAATATGGCTACGCTGACGATCCGCGATGTACAGGGTCGTACGATCCTGGTCAGAGAGATCGAAGCCGAGACGGGTGAAAACCTGATCAATTTGCAACGCAGTGACCTAGCCGCCAGTGGTGTATACAGCTACACCCTGACTGCTGGAGAGCATACGGCAACTAAGCAGATGGTGATACGGTAGAAAATAGGCTTTGCCACGCTTATGCGTGTCTTAGAATAGCTACCAATACGTAGTGAAATGGGACGCGGATTAGGCGGATGAACACCGATATTATTCATGCGAGCACTTCGTGCAAGATGAATAGGACAAATTGGAGAATGGGCTGCGTTGCGGCCCATTCCTCATTTTTATGCTTGTATAAGAGAAGCGCTTTACACGCTCGACTTTGCAAAAGCCAAGTCAACTATGTTCATTATAGCATATCTTTACGAACAGATTAGGCCCCGCTTTTTTGTAACCAACTAACGTAGATCATTTTGTCTAGTACTACAGCTAGCTACCTAAATGTAGTAGGATTCGCGTTTTTGAGGGGTTTTGTGAAGCGCAGTTTCAGGCGGATAAGCCTTCGAAAAAAAATAAGTGACCTCATACTTTTGGGTTCTCGTAAATGGCATACGGTACTTATGACCGGCTTGGCTGTGGTTGTATTTGGTCAGTCAAGTGGACCCGTGGTTGGTTCTCAATTTAAAGAGCCTGAGTCACGCTGGTGGTTCAATACTTACGGCAATGTACGTCTTGGAGATCGTTTGTTTTGGATAGCCCAAACGCATTTTCGGTTTGAGGAATCTGCAAGTAGGCCGTTTGTAGGTCGAATAGCGCAGGTGTACAATCGTCACGCCCTTAGTTACGCTCTTGATGGTCATTTTGACGTTAGCCTTGGAGGCGTTTTGCGGTTGAATTATAATTCGGCTAGAGAAGCCTCAGAGAATGAAGTAAATGTGGTTCCGGAATGGCGGATATGGCATGAATATTTATGGGCCCAGGGCTTTTTTAATGGTAAGGTATACCACAGATTGCGAATAGAGCATCGTTGGACACGAGGATTCAGCGAGAGTACAGATTGGCTTTTCCGCAACCGCTGGCGATATATGATAGCTATGAAGCATCCACTTAATCGCAAACAATTAGAGGTTGGAGCAGTATATATTGGTCCAGAGGCAGAAGTTATCATGCAGAGTGGGAAGGCCGTTGTAGGTAGTCCGCTCGAAGATTTGCGGCTCCATCTTTCCTTTGGCTATATAATTAGCCCTAATGTTACTTTGGCAACAGGACTTATGTATTCTTTTGGCCAGCAATTAGACGATGGGAGCTTATTCAATCAAAAGTATACGATACGTACACACCTTTACTTTACTCCTGATTGGCGCAAAATTAAGAGTAAGATTCCAGCCATTAATCTGCGTGAATAGATGTATAACAATACCAGTAATCTGAGTGTTTTTTTGGGCATTCTTTTGGCCATTTCAGTGGGTTTGGGAAGCTACGGTTTCCAAGTACTCAATGTGGTGAAAGATGATTTGAAAGAGGCAACATTGAGGATAGATACTTTGGAGTCAGAGCTGTCTGAGAAACAACGAATTGACGCTCTGGATTCCTTGCTCTTCAAGGGTGAATACGAAGAAGCACTGCAGGCTTACGGAGCTGCTGATAGTTTTCCAGGTTTGGCAGACCGAATGGATCATTTGCGAACTGTAGTTGCGCTACAGGTAAGGCTGGAAGTACTTCGCAACAGAGCAGAGCATCAATCGCTAACACCTATAACCCAGTTGGAACTGCCCACTAGCGTTGTACCACAAATGCCCAAGGCTAATATTACACTTGATCGCGATGATTCTTTGTCCATTGCACTGTTGCAGTCGGAGGCACAAATTCGAACACTTCAGGAGAGGTTTGATGCGTATACCGGGCCAAACTATCTGGTCTTTACGAGCAGAGAAGGTAATCAAGTATACTACGTAGGAGAAATCGAGGATGGTCGAGCCAATGGTAATGGTGTAGCTATTCTAAGTACGGGTAGTCGCTACATTGGAAGATGGCGCAATAATCAAAAGCATGGTATAGGTGAATTCTATTGGCGCGATGGCGCATGGTATGAGGGGGAATACGAAAATGACTTTCGATCTGGCCAGGGGACCTATCATTTTCCTGATGGTGCCAAATACGTAGGTGGATGGGAAAATGACCTGCGTAGTGGTAATGGTGTATATTATAACAAGAAGGGTCGCATAGTGGCTGAAGGGACCTGGAGCAATGACGAGCTGGTTGAATAGGGCGATAAAGGGGGGATAGATATGCCATATCATTACTGGCAGTCGTACGAGGATCTCGCGCATTCGGGGAATGCACTCGACCTGCGGAAGTCTGAAAACAGAAAGATTCGGTCTGTGAGTAGACACAGGGATTAGATAAAGATGTAAGTGTCTCGATCAAATATGAAACTTATGTAACTTTGAGAGGAGTGAAAAGCGCATGCAGAGTCATAAGTTGTTGGTTTCTGCTAAGGGCTTCTAGGACTCTACGTATTCAAATTATATCATGACTAGACGACTTCTACTTCTTGCGCTTGGGTTACTGAGCACTATCAGTGTATTTTCTCAAGTCCTCAACTGTACGCTGCGAGACAATCTGGACTACACACAAGAACTCAGCGATATATGGGGATATGCGGCGCCAGACGGGACCGAGTATGCTCTAGTGGGGCTATTTAATGGGTTTTCTATCGTCAGTTTGGCCGATCCAGACAATATTCAAGAGGTACATTTTATCCCAGGAGATAATTCTATATGGCGTGATATCAAGACCTATGGCGATTTTGCTTATGTCGTTGCGGATCAGGGTAATGACGGACTACTGATCGTAGATCTTTCCGGTTTGCCAAATACGGTTACGCACCAATACGTGAACCTTGACCCGCCGGGAAATGGTGTGTTGAACAGAGCGCACAACATATACATAGATGAGACGCTCGGTTATGCATTTATAGCCGGTGCCAATGTAAATAGTGGGGGGATGCTGATCTATGATGTGGCCACCAATCCCGGTGTGGCCAACTTTGTTGCCTTAGGGCCAAGCGTTTACGCGCATGATGTATATGTAGACAACAATCTGATGTATGCCAGCGAAATCAATATCGGGGAGTTATCGATTTACGACATTACCGATCCGAATAACATAACGCTAGAAGGAGATGTGGTCACGCCTCTTGCCTTCACACATAACGCCTGGTCTACGGCAAATAACCAGACGGTATTCACGACCGACGAACGGCCTAATGCGCCCGTTGCTTCTTACGACATCACTGATTTGAGCAACCCTATTTTGCTGGATGAGTTTCGGCCAGCCCGGAGTGTGGGTTCCGGAGCGATACCTCATAATGTTCACGTGTTGGGTGATTTTCTGATCATTAGTTCATACACCGATGGTGTTGAGATCGTCGATGCTTCTGTTCCCGATCAGATGATAGAAGTGGGCTATTATGATACCTGGCAGGCTGGTGACGGAGGGTTTAACGGCGTTTGGGGTGCTTATCCGTTTTTACCTTCTGGGTTGGTATTGGGTACGGATATTGCGACCGGCCTCTATGTTATTGAGGTCGATTATCAGCTGGCTGGTCGAATTGGTGGTTTGGTTACCGATGCGACGGATGGTATGCCGATAAACGGAGCTCAGGTTCAGCTGGCTACTGCTGAAGGAGTAAGCGCTTTGAGTGGGGCAGATGGTAGCTACGCATTGGGTAGCCCGGAGTCGGGTACTTTTGTGCTTTCCTGCACAGCAGCGGGATATGAAGACTTTACCTTGAATATAACTTTGTCGGCTGGCGATCAGCTGGATCAGGCCATTATGATGCAGCCGCTCAGCAGTTTTGTGCTTTCGGGTCAGGTAAAAGAAACGGGTACGGGCGATCCAATAGCCGATGCAGAGGTACGCCTGGAGGGGGAGAATGGTCAGTTTTTAGATCTGAGTAACGCGGGAGGTGCCATCAGTTTTCCCGGTGTGTTTGCTGGTGAATACGAACTGGTCACGGCTAAATGGGGCCATGAAAATGAAGGAGAAACGATCAATATCAGCCAGGGGTCTAGCTTGAATCGCATGATGGCCGTAGGTTATCTGGATGGATTTGGTGGGGATCAGGGGTGGACAACTACCTCGACTGCTACAACAGGGGGCTGGGAGCGGGCCATACCTATAGGTACGAGCTCTAGTGGTACGACAGCTAATCCGGGAGAGGATGCAGGAGGAAATAGAGACATCGGACGTTATGCCTATGTGACCGGCAATGGCGGCGGAGGTGTTGGGACAGACGATATAGATGGCGGAACGGTTACTTTGACTTCGCCTATTATAGACTTAGGTCTATTCTCTGATAATAACCTGGTGGTTAGTTACCAATATTGGTTTTTCAATGGGTTTGGTAGCGGAAACCCTGATGATCAGATGACGGTTTCTGTTAACAATGGTAGTCAGCAGCAGATTATGAAGACCTATACCAATGCAGATAATACCAGCCAATGGACAGCCGACAGCTTCTTGTTTGCAGATCTAACCATTGCTATAACCAATACGATGCGTATAGTCGTAAGTAGCCAGGATATAGGCGATGGCCATGTGGTAGAAGCGGGCTTTGACGATTTTCGCATCAGTCAGAATATGGCGCTTCCAGTTGAATGGGCAAGTTTTGAGCTGACACCCGAAGTTAATGGCATTTGGCTGGACTGGCAGACGGCCCAGGAGAGGAACAATGATTATTTTATGGTTGAACGGGCGGGAGATGATGCTCAGTTCGAGGTTTTGGGAAGAGTGGATGGTACGCTAAACTCTGACGAGGAGCAAGCTTATCGATTCTTTGATGATAAGCCAGTAGATGGTTGGAACATTTATCGGATCAGGCAGGTCGATGTAGACGGCAGTTTTGAGTGGAGTGAGCTGCGCCAGTATTTCTGGACTAAAGATGAAGAATTGGGAGAAAATATGCTTTTCCCTAATCCGGCCAGCCATTGGGTCTATGCGGAGGCCATTGATGAGACTCCAGTCGATATTCTCGATCTTTCGGGACGTTTGGTTCGACAAACGGCGGTCTCAGGTGGCCGGTTTGCAGTCAATGAGTTGGCAAGCGGTATTTATGTAGTACGTATAGCCAACCAGGCCTCTAGGTTGGTTGTGGAATAGGATCTACATAAACTGAATATTAAGCTTTGCCCATACGCATGGTGGCCCGCACAGAAAATGTATCTTTGCGGTCTAATTGTCTTTTAGCCTAAGCGACAGATAGACTGAGGGCAATCACTCACAATATGTTTATGGAGCGATTTGGTATTATTCTAAGCGCCGTCGGTAGCCGTCGGGCGATTTTGTCTTTTGCGTGCTTAAGCCTGAGCCTATGGATGCTTGCGCAAACTACAGTCAGTGGTTTTGTCATGGATGCGCGCACCGGTGAACCGATACCGGCGGCGAAAGTCCTGATCGGCCCAGAGCAAACCCTGGCCAATGCAGAAGGGCGATTTCGGGTTGCTGTTTTCGGGCCTGCGGGGACTGAGCTTACTATCGAAATAGATCGAGAAGGATTTCAAAGTTTCACCCGAAATATAACTCTAAGTGGTGAGCCCACCATGGATATCGGTGAACTCAGACTGACTCCCGGTGGAGACGATCAAATCGATATAGCTCAAGAATTACTCCCAACGATTACGCTAAACGCCAGTGACTTCGATGATGGAGGAAGTGGATCTCAGGGCGTGAGTGGTTTGCTCAGTGCGAGCCGCGATCCGTTCCTGTCGGCAGCAGCTTTCAATTGGGGTGCGGCCAGATTTCGTATACGCGGACTAGATGCTAAGTACACCGACTTTTTCCTGAATGGTATACGATTTAACGATCTGGAGACGGGTCGCGTATTTTGGGGACAATGGGGTGGACTAAATGATGTGACCCGCAACAGGGCCGTCGTTCTTGGTTTTGATCCTGTCGAGTTTGGCTTCGGTGGCTTGGGCGGCGGTCAAGAAATAGACCTGAGGGCCAGAAACATTCGCGCCACAACAGAGGTCGGATACTCCTTGAGCAACCGCGCATATCGCCATCGCATTATGGCCACACACTCCAGCGGTTTGAATGAAGATGGCTTCGCTTATGTCATTTCGGCATCCAGGAGATGGGCCGAGACCGGAGGCTATGTAGACGGCACACCTTATGATGCCTACAGCTACTTTTTGAGTCTGGATTATGTCTTTGGCGACAATGCCATCAATGCCGTAGTATTGGGTGCGCCCAGTAGGCGGGGAAGATCTACGGCCAGTGTGCAGGAGGCCTACGATTTGGCGGGCTCCGTTTACTACAACCCCAATTGGGGCTTTCAAAATGGGCAGGTTCGCAATTCCAGGGTCGCGACTTATCATCAACCCATCATGATATTGCGTCACGACTGGACACCTAGCGAAACCTTTGAATTGTCTAGCAGCGTGGTCTTCCAAACGGGGCGTGGGGGAAGCACGGGCCTGGATTGGTTTGAAGCACCGGATCCTAGACCTACCTATTATCGCTTCCTACCTTCTTTTCAAACAGATCCGGTTTTGGCTCAGGCCGTTGCTGATAGATGGGCGAATGACCCCATAGCCGCCGGGCAAATTCAGTGGGACGAGTTCTACGACATCAATCGGAATGTACCCGAAGAGACCATCAATGGTGTAACCGGTAGACGCGCGCGCTATCTGGTCGAAGATCGGAGAAACGATGTGACTCGTGTCGGATTCAATACGCGTTTTCAAGCGCTGATCAGCGATCGGGTTACTTTGACCGGCGGTGTTAATTACAATCGCCAGATCACCGACTACTACAAGCTCGTGGATGACCTTCTAGGGGCGGACTTTACCGTAAACATTGACCGTTTTGCCGCTTTTGATTCTTCACTGACCAGCCTGTTTGTACAAAACAACCTAGATGAACCCAATGAGATTATACGCGAAGGTGATCGCTGGGGTTATGATTATGAGTTGATCACCAACCAGGGTCAAGCGTGGCTACAACTGAAAACCCAGTTGAGGCGTATCGACTTCTTTGTAGGAGGTTCTGTTGGCTTTAGCAACTTCTACAGAGATGGTAAGCTGAGAAATGGCCGTTTCCCCGAAACCAGTCAAGGAGAAAGTGAGCGGGCTGAATTTATTACCTATGCGGCTAAAGCAGGTGCGACCTACAAAATCAACGGTCGAAACTACCTGTTGCTCAATGGCAGCTACCAGGTGTTGCCTCCCAACTCCAGAGATGGCTTTGCCAGTCCAAGAACCAGAAATCAACTTCTTCCCGATCTATCTACAGAAACGGCCATTGGCCTCGAAGGCGGTTACCAATTGCGAACACCGTTTGTCAACGCGCGCCTAATGGGCTATTACAATACGGTAGAAAATATTGTTGAAAATAGAACGCTTTTCCTCGACAATGCTACTGAGGATGCCACGGGCGGTTTTGTCAACTACATCACTCAAGGTATTGATACCGAGTATCGTGGTCTGGAGTTGGCGCTGGAAGTGAAGCTGAATAGCCGCTGGACAGCCACGGGCGTTGCCGCGTTGGGCTCTTACACGTTTACGAGCAGGCCTACTATCACAGCCTTCCTGGATAATGACCCAACTACATTTATCAGCCCAACTGTTTTCGTTGAAAACTTCTTTGTACCGAATGGCCCTCAAACGGCTTACAGTCTGGGACTGAGCTACAATGATCCAGATTTTTGGTTTGTACGCCTGACCGCTAATTTCTGGCAGGATCAATATTTGGATTTCTTCCCAAGCCGAAGAACACTTGCTGCGGTGTCTCGCGTACCTGATCCCACAGTGGCTCAAGATGCTTTAGATCCAGATGGTGACTTGTTTCGCCGGATCATCGAGCAAGAGCGCCTCGATCCCGCCTGGACACTCGATCTATTTGGCGGTAAATCCTTCAAGATCAACGACCAGTTTATCTTCTTCAATTTGGGGGTAAACAACATCCTGGACCGACAAGATATCAGAACGGGCGGCTTTGAGCAGTCTCGCTTCGATTTTGCAGGCAAAGATGTAGATCGCTTTCCCAACCGCTATTTCTACGGCTTTGGCCGCAATTACTTCGTGTCTCTAGAATTTCGTCTCTAAACCAATTCCGAAACTCTTTTAATGGACTTCCGCAGGTCGGATACCAAACTACCAATTATGAATAAGCTATTTCTTCTCCTTGGCTTCTTTACCATCTTTTTTGGCTCTGCCTGTGTATTCGAAGAATTCGACGAGCCGCCCATCCGCATTTTACCTGGATTGGAGGGCAACATCACCATACAGGAATTAAAGGATTTGCATATTCTTGGTACAGCAGGTGACGCTATACCTGAAGGCAGTATTCTTGAGGCTGTGGTCATAGCCAATGACGAAGGTGGAAATATTTTTAAAGAGCTGTTTGTAGAGGATGAGACCGGAGGCATTTTACTGCGACTTGACCTCAATGGTCTCAGTGCGCTGTATCCCGTTGGTACACCAGTAGCTATTCTTCTTGACAATTTATTTGTGACAGATTTTGCTGGAAAGTATCAGCTAGCTGCCAATGCAGACGGCGAGCGCATACCAGAATCAGATGTCACTTCTACAGTAAAAGTGAATGAAGATCGAATAGTGCCTGTACCTACTCTTCTAACCATAGAAGAGCTGGCCAATGAGGAGACTTTCCAGCGATACATCAATACCTTGGTGCAGTTCGATGATATTCAGTTTATCAACAGTGATGCTGGCGTCACCTATGCGGATGTTGAAAATAATCTATCGATAAATCGTACACTTCGCGACTGTTTCGGTAATGAGTTGGTGAGTCGGATGAGCTCATTTGCGGATTACGCTGGTGAGTTAACGCCTACTGGAAATGGTAGCATGGTAGGTGTACTATCCGTTTTCAACGAAACTCGCCAAATCACCCTTCGCACGCCAGCAGATTTCAATTTTAATAACGATCGATGTGGCATTTCCGTAGGCGGAGATTTGATCAGCATTAGCGAACTAAGGGATCAGTTTAGCGGTGCTACGACCAGCGTAAGTACAAATACAAAAATACGCGGCGTGGTGATCTCTGATCGGACAACAGAAAATATCAACTTCCAGAACATCTTCCTGCAAGATGGGGATGCGGGCATAGTCATAAGATTCACCAGCGGACATGATTTTGATTTGGGAGAAGAAATCGAAGTGGTCATCAGCGATCTGGAGTTGAGCGAGTTTAGAGGCTTATTGCAAGTCAACAATGTGCCCGTCGAAAATGCAGTCTCCCAAGGTAGCGGAACCCTCCCCGAGCCCAGATTGGTAGATTTGAGCGATGTGACCGCAGCACCAAACGACTATGAATCGACCCTGATCCGGGTAGAAGGGGCTACACTATCAGGAGGTGCGACCTTAGGCGGCAATCTGGATGTCAGTGATGGCACGGCGACTATACCTATGTTTACCTTCAACTCCGCTTCCTTTGCCAATAATTCAACTCCAAGTGGAGAAATCGACTTGGTGGCCATCGTATCCGACTTCGACGGCGTTCAGCTGACCATACGCGATGCCACGGACCTGGAAGGTGGCTCTACCGGGGGTGACCCTGAGCAAATAAGCCTGACGGATGTTCGGGCTTTATTTAGTGGTTCTACGACCAGCGTTACCTCCAATCGCTTCATCCGCGGAACGGTCATCAGCGATAAAGATGCCAACAATATCAATTTCCAAAATATCGTCGTCCAAGACGATAGCGGTAGCGGCATTGTAGTCCGCTTTACAGAAGGACATAATTTTGCCTTGGGAGAAGATGTGAGAATCGATGTTGGCGGACAAGAGCTGAGCGAATTCAGAACAGTCCTTCAAATCAACAATGTGCCTTTGTCAAATGCAGCGAGTTTTGGGCCCGTTACCCCTCCCACACCCAGAGTGGCTACCGTTCAGGAGATTTTGAATAATGGGGAGGCTTGGGAAAGCACCCTGGTTCAGATCAATATGGCCAACATAGCAGGAGGTAGTACCTTTCCCGAAGGCGGCACACTAACCGTGACAGACTCCGGCAGCGGTAGTCTGGATATGTTCACCAGTAGTGGAGCTACCTTTACTGGCGCTGCTGTGCCAAGTGAGGCCATCACCTTGACCGGTTATATTAATGAGTTCGAAGGTACACGCCAGGTTGCGATGCGGAATCTCGACGATCTGCAATAGCATTTTTTGACTTGTTTGTAAAGTTGCACCTTTACAAACAAGTCAAAAAAGCACAACAAAACCCACCTACCGCTCCACCACCATCGTCGTCAGCCGACTCACGCAGACAAGCTTGCCGTTTTCGTCTTCAATTTGCGTTTCCCAGACTTGAACCCGTCGGCCAATTCTAATAGGCCTAACCGTCCCGGTCACTTTTCCGCCTTCGGGCACAGGGCGCAAGTGATTGGCATTGATCTCCACACCTACCAGGCTTTGCTTGCTCATATCTTCTAGTAGGCAAAAACCTGCCATACTGCCAAGCGATTCTGACAAAACTACGCTGGCGCCGCCATGCATGATGCGGGCAGGCTGCACATGGCGAGCATCTACGGGCATGGTAGCCCGTAAAAAATCGTCGCCGACCTCGATGACCTCTATGTCGAGGTGAGAAACCAGGGAGTTTTGGTTGATTTGATTGATGGCCTCTACAGTGGGCCGAGTTTTCCAAATTGACTTTGACATACGTTTCATTTCGTTGTTGCGAGCATCCTCGGATGCGTCCGCTTTGGGGCTCGTCCGAGGTGTCGAGCAGACTTCGCGATCCTGACAATCACCTCTGCTGATTTTTCCATATCCTGAACCGATACCCACTCGTATTTGGAATGGAAAGCGTGTTCTCCGGCAAAGATATTGGGGCAGGGGAGTCCCATAAAGCTGAGTCTCGATCCGTCGGTGCCGCCTCTTATACTGGACTTCCGCAGGTCGAGGCCAGCTTCCACAATCGCTTGTTCAGCTAGTGCTACCACCTGCGGGTGGTCTTTCAAGACCTCCTTCATATTGCGATACTGCTCTTTTGTCTCCAGTCTGATCCGACTGTTGGGGTAGTGTGGGGCAACTCGATCTATGGCTGCCTGGAGTACAGCCGTATGTTCAGCCAGTTTGCTGGTTTCAAAATCGCGAATGATGAAATCTACACGAGCGCTCTCCGCTTGTCCTTTGATTTCCACGGGATGCACAAATCCTTCTCGTCCTTCTGTAGTTTCCGGGCTCAGATGATCTTTCGGCAAGGCAGCAACAACATCAGCCGCGATCTTTACCGCGTTTTCCAAATTACCTTTGGCAAAACCCGGATGGGCAGACACCCCATCGATGATGATGCTCGCTCCGTCTGCGCTGAAAGTTTCATCTTCCATGCTTCCTCTTCGCTCTCCGTCTACGGTGTAGCCAAAGTCTGCAGCCAGTTTCTCCATATCTACCTTGTCTACGCCGCGACCTATCTCTTCATCAGGGGTGAATAATACGCGGATGGGCGCATGCTCGACCTCTGGGTTTTGCGTCAAATATTCTACAGCAGCCATGATGGCCGCTATTCCAGATTTATTGTCCGCACCCAATAGGGTAGTACCCGAAGCCGTGACGATATCATTGCCGTGTTGGTCTGCCAGATCCGGGTGGTCACTTTCTCGTATGACAATTCGCTCGTCGTCTGGTAAGGTCAGATCCTGGCCTTGATAATTTTCATGTAAAATGGGTTTGACATTCTTGCCAGAAGCATCCGGACTTGTATCCATGTGCGAGCAGAAGCAGATGGTGGGTGCATCGCTACGACCAGCCAGGGTTGCATACACATAGCCATGATCATCCATTTCGGCATCTTTCAGACCGAGTTCTTGCAGCTCTTGTACGAGCAGTTTGCCCAAGTTCTTCTGCTTTTCGGTCGATGGGGTGGTCTTCGAGTGCGGATCCGACTGGGTGTCAATTTGCACATATCGAAGAAAGCGGGGTAGGGGATTGAAGGTCATAAATTAAATTCTTGCGATCATAACCGCAAAAATAACGTTATTTTTGCGGTTATGATCGCAAGAGTACTGAAAGAAACGATCAAAAAACGTCTGTTTTCGGGCAAGGCCATCATTTTGATTGGACCTAGGCAGGTTGGAAAAACCACTTTGATTCGCTCGATTGTAGCAGATAGGCCAGAACCAACGGTTTGGTTGAATGGGGACAATCAGGAGACTCGCGATTTGCTGGCTAATGTAAACACCGCCAGGTGGCGAAGAATCATTGGTGATGCAAAGATCCTAGTGATCGATGAGGCGCAGAGAATATCGGATATCGGTATCAAACTGAAATTAGTCACTGATCAGATTCCAGAAGTTCAATTGATTGCTTCGGGTTCCAGTGCGTTCGAAATGGCCAATCAAATCAACGAACCACTTACAGGTAGAAAATGGGAATACAAATTGTACCCATTGTATTTCGGAGAACTAGAAACAGAACGTGGCTTTGTTCAAGAGAATCAAATGCTTGAACAACGCCTGATTTACGGCTACTACCCAGAAGTTGTTACTGGTGTACCTAATGAGCGCGAGATATTGAGCAATATTGCTGATAGTTATTTGTTCCGGGATGTCTATAGTTGGGGCAACATACGCAAACCAGAGAAGCTAACTGCTTTAATTCAGTCACTGGCCTATCAGGTGGGAAGCGAAGTGTCTTACAATGAGTTGAGCAAAACAGTCGGTCTGGATAACGAGACAGTAGAAAACTATATCCAGCTGTTGGAAAGAGCTTACATCATTTATCGTTTACCGCCCCTGAGTAGAAATTTGCGCAAAGAACTCAAGATCAAGCGAAAAATCTATTTCTACGACAATGGCATCAGAAACGCCGTTATTTCTCAATTTCAACCTTTAGCTAACCGGCAGGACATAGGGGCATTGTGGGAGAATTTTCTACTTTCAGAAAGATTAAAGTATTTGAGCTATTACCGCCTTTATAGCAACCGCTTCTTCTGGCGAACAGCAGATCAACAAGAGATCGATTACATAGAAGAGCGAGATGGTACTATGTGGGCTGCCGAGTTTAGGTGGAATCCCAAAAAGCCAATTCGATTTTCGGATACATTCTTGCGAGCCTATCCAGAACATCAGCTCAGTGTAGTTAATCGAGATAACTATTTCGAGTTTATCTCACCCCAAGCAGACAAATAGACAGAGCCTTGGAAGATCAATATCGAGTGCTTACTTCACCTGGCGAAGCCATTTTCAGAGACCGAGGCTCTAAATTCCTGGGCTTTGCCATTCCGGTAAGATCCGAGGAAGCGGTAATGGAAGCATTGGATGATATTCGGAAGCTACACTCCAAGTGCAATCATCACTGCTATGCCTATCGCTTGGGCGAAGGCCAGGATAGATACCGGGCCAATGACGACGGGGAGCCCAGCGGATCAGCAGGTCGCCCCATTCTGGGTCAGATCGATAGTCGGGAATTGAGTGACGTGCTGGTTGTCGTAGCCCGGTACTTCGGTGGTACTAAATTGGGCGTTCCCGGACTGATTAATGCTTACAAGACGGCAGCTTCAGCAGCTCTGGATGTTGGTCATATAGATTTTCGCAAACTCGTAACTCCAGTAGACATTACATTTGGATATGAGCTGATGAGTCCTGTCATGAATGCCCTCAATCGCCTCGATCTGAACATGGTAGAGCAGGATTTTTCCGAAACCGCAAGGATATTGATCGAGCTACCGCGTTCCCAGGCAGCAGACCTACTTCGGAAGTTCAAAGCTTATGTGGCAGGAGTATACCTGGAAGAGGTTGATGACGATTTCACCATCGATAACTTGCAAATAATTATGAGCTAAGGCCACACGCCTCAACCAACAATTACAAGTGTATCACCTCATCATAGGCCGCCGCCGTAGCTTCCATCACGGCTTCTGACATAGTGGGGTGGGGGTGTACGGATTTCAGGATTTCGTGCCCAGTAGTTTCGAGTTTCCTGGCGGCAACGACTTCTGCGATCATCTCGGTTACATTTGCACCGATCATGTGGGCACCCAGCCATTCGCCGTATTTGGCATCGTAGATCACTTTCACGAAACCTTCTTTAGCGCCTGCAGCACTAGCTTTTCCGCTGGCGGAGAAGGGGAATTTGCCCACTTTTACATCGTAACCTGCATCCTTGGCCGCTTGCTCTGTATAGCCAACGCTCGCAATTTCGGGAGAACAATAGGTACAGCCCGGAATGTTGTTGTAGTCGATGGGATGTGGATTTTCTCCGGCTATTTTTTCTACGCAAACGATGCCTTCAGCGCTCGCCACATGGGCCAATGCCGGTCCGGAAACCACATCGCCAATGGCGTAAATGCCTGGAACACCGGTAGCGTACCACTCATCTACCGGAATCAGCCCGCGCTCGGTTTTGATGCCCAGTTCCTCTAGTCCGATATTTTCGGTGTTTGGGGTGACGCCCGCAGCTGACAAGACTACATCGCAATTAATGACATCTTCCTTGCCTGACTTGCGGTTTTTGACATGTACTTTGAGCACTTTGGTTTTGGTATCTACCGATTCCACGCTAGTATTGGCCAATACGGTAATGCCCTTTTTCTTGTAGATCTTAGCCAGCTCTTTGGAGACATCCTTGTCTTCACGAGGCACCAGACCTTGCTCCATAAATTCGACTATGGTCACTTCGGTGCCTATGCTCGAATAGAAGTAAGCGAACTCAACACCTATAGCTCCTGCGCCTACGATGACCATGCGCTTGGGCTGCTTGTCTAGGGTCATGGCTTTTCGGTAGCCGATGATCTTTTTCCCATCGATAGGTAAATTAGGTAGCTCTTTGGCCCTTGCGCCTACAGCAACGATGATGTTTTTAGCCTCGTATGTTGTGGTTTTCCCATCGGCATCGGTGACCTCGACTTTGCGTTCACGCATCAATCTGCCCGTACCCTTCAGTACATCGATCTTGTTTTTACGCATCAAAAAGTTGACGCCTTTGCTCATCCCATCGGCCACGTTGCGGCTGCGGCTGATCATGCTATCGAAGTCTGCCTCCGCACTTTCGATCTTAATACCGTAGTCTTGAGCGTGTTGTATATACTCAAACACCTGGGCGCTTTTCAGCAGTGCTTTTGTTGGTATACACCCCCAGTTTAAGCAAATGCCACCCAGGCTTTCCCGTTCGATGATGGCTGTTTTCATGCCAAGTTGAGAAGCGCGGATGGCAGCTACATATCCGCCGGGGCCTGCGCCAAGTACGATGAGATCGTAGGTCATAGTTCACTTTGATTTCCGTCTAAGCAACAAGCTGTAAACGGGGAGGTTGAAAATTGGCTGCAAAGGTAAGAAACTCCTGTAGTGAAAACTCACTCTAGGCTCGTGGGATTTTGCCCGCCCTAGCTGAAGAAATTCTCTCCAATCTGTTTGAGATAGCGCTCTGCGTTGGTCATGGCATCAGATACGGAGCTGGCCAAATCCAAAACCGAGCAGACCTGATCTGCTTGAAACAGAGATTTGGCCGCTTCGCCTAGCCTATTGTCACCAGCGACGAGCAGTAGCGGTTTATTCCATTTCTGGCATAGCTTGGCTACACCAGCGGGCACTTTTCCATTCAGAGTTTGGTGGTCTAGTCGGCCTTCGCCGCTGATTACCAGGTCTGCCCTTTGGATTTGCGCTTCGAGTCCAGTGGCTTGAGCAATAAAATCAAAACCGGCTTGTATTTGTGCATCCAGTAGTGCAGACAGCCCGGCAGGAATACCGCCAGCGGCTCCACTACCCGCAAATTGGCTAATATCTCGACCACAAAAATCTGACAAGACAGCAGCAGCATGTCGGGTACCGGTTTCTAATTTTTCGACCAAGGGCAGGTCGGCTCCCTTTTGTGGCGCATAGGTGTGAGCTGCGCCTTCTGGCCCGGTCAATGGATTTTCAACATCACAGACCAGCTTGATTTTCAGGTTGGGGCCTGGTAGGCCATCTGCGGGGATGATCTTTCGCAATTGTCCAAGCGTTCCGCCAGTAGGTATGAAAGGATTCCCGTCATTATTCAGGAATTGAAATCCCCATGCAGCGGCAATGCCCAGGCCGAGATCGTGTGTAGAGCTCCCGCCCAAAAAGAGATACTGCTGATTGAAACCCAGCTGATGGGCTGTGATCATAATCTGGCCCGTACCGAAAGTGGTCGTGCTCAAGGGGCTCCTTTCGCTGTCAGCTAGCTTGGACAAGCCAGAGGTTTCGGCTAGTTCTACATATACGGTGGCTTGGCCACCATGATCTTGTTGCTCAGTCCTCGAGGCCTCGTGGGAGGATCTCGTCATTTGGGGAATGACTCGACCTGCGGAAGTCTGAATTTTTGCCCCTTTCGTTACCGTGAAGAATGTGGAGACGATCTTTTTCCCCAGTGCATCTGTGGTACTCAGCGTTTGTTTTTGGACCGGCAGGAAGTTTGAAAGCACCTGTATAGATCCATCTCCACCGTCTGCCATGGGATGAAAAATTATCTCTGCGCCCGGTATTTTGTTAGCTATACCTTTTTTTAAAGCCTCACAAACTTCCACGGAGGTAAGACTTCCTTTGAACTTGTCTGGTACCAGAAGTATGCGCATGGTTTAGAAAATACTAGGCACACTTACGCTGAGTATGACTATTAAGACAAAGAACCCCAGCAGAATGGTCATATATTTTTTATCGGTTTTTGAAAATACAGTTTGAAAACCCTCTATTTCAATCTCTTCGTCTGTCGTTTTTAGCTGACTGCCTATCCAGGCTACTGCGAGGGTAACCACTGCCCCAATTGCATTCCACCAAAACCAAAATACATCCGGTACGAATTGCCATAAATAAATATTGACCAATACACCTGCCAGGATACCCAAATTTATTCCGGTAGCATTTATTTTTTTAATGCCAATAGCTGCAATAAAAGTAGCCAAAATAGGACCGTAGAATACTGAGCCTATTTTATTGATGGCTTCGATAACTGTATCGGCAATATCGCCGGTAAAAAATGCAAGTACAATACAGAATACACCCCAGAAAAGGGCAGCGAATTTTGAATAGTTCAACTGGGTCTTTATTCCCAGCTGCTTTTTGCGATTAAAGAAATCTTCCACGGTAGCTGCGCTCAAAGAGTTGATGGCCGAACTCAAAGAAGACATGGCTGCAGATAGAATAGCGACTAGCAAGATTCCGATTAAGCCATGAGGTAAATAATCGCGAATAAAAATAGGGATCATCAAGTCGGGTTTTCCCTCTGGTATAGCCTCTTGAAAAGCAGCGTCTTTTAATACTAGAGTACCAATGACCAAACCCATGATGCAGTATACAAAGGTGATCGGGAACCGGAGAAGACCATTGAACAAAAGGGTCTTTTTTACCGTGCCCATATCCTGAGCGGAGAATAGGCGCTGAACTTGGCTTTGGTCTGTTCCGTAATAGGAGGCATAGAGAAAAAAACCGCCAAGGAGCATGGGCCAGAAACCGAACTCATCGCCATTAAATCCGAGAGATTGAAAGTCGACGGCTTGCAGTCGGTCCTTGTCCAGTTCACCTACAAATTCTTCCCATCCACCTATATATTGAATGCCTGCTACCAGGCAGATCACGATACCTGCAAATAGGATGAACATTTGTAGCATGTCTCCATAGACCACGGCTTTCATGCCGCCTTGATAAGAATAAATGAGGGTTACCACGCCAATAATCAGGATGGTATGCCACATTTTTATGCCCAGCACCTCACTGAGGATCAAGGCTACGGTGTAGACCATGACGCTGGTTGCAAAAGCCCGGCTAACTTGAAAAACACCAGACAACAAAACGCGGGTAGAGGTGTCGAATCGCTTTTCTAGATAAGCGTAAACACTAACAATACCCGCTTTGTACATGGGCGGAATCAAAAAGACCATTAGAAAAATCATAGCCAGTGGTACGGCAAACTCGTAAGTCAGCCACTGCATGCCCCCATTTTCTTTTAGACCGACAAATGCCGGAGCCGATATAAAGCTAATAGCCGATAGCTGTGTGGCTATGGTACTCATAGATAGTGGGAACCAGCCAAAGCTTTTACCACCCAAAAAGTAATCTTGGCTATCCTTGTTTTTGCTGAATAGCTGCCCAAGAAATAGGAATAGCAAAATATATGCGGCAACGAAAATATAATCTATATAATTCATAATACAACTGCTCAGGTTTTGCTATTGGCTATTTTTGTTCAAGATCAGATCTACGACACAAGCTGCAGTCCAGGAAAAATTGTTGCCACCGTACCCATTTTCCAATTGAGGCAAAATAGCCTGTTGGGCTTCGAAGTATTCGTAGAATCCTAGTTTTTCTACTAGTTTTATCAGGCTCTTTTTTACCATGTCGGCCGTATTGTCTAGTCCGTATGATTTTAATCCATGATATATCATCCAATTCATTTGAGGCCAGATGGGTCCGCGCCAATATCTAGCTGAATCGAACAAGGGACTCGCGGGGTCAAAGCTTGGCATGAGTTGATATTTCAAGATATTCAACCGCTGCAGGTAATCGTTTATTTTTTCAGCTTGTTTTTGGGTGGCAACCTCTGCAAATAAGGCGGCGACCCCGCCTATTTCCAAATGATTTACGGGCTTTTTTGCTCTTTGGTCGTAAGATGTAAAAATGCCTAGTTCCTCATTCCATAATTTTTCTTGGAAGGAGCTTTTGGACTGCTGCTGCCATTCTTGAATTTCCGCTGTATCAATTCCAAAGCGTTTGCCCAGCCTGATGAGTGAAGCATTTGAACTGATTAAAACCGCATTCATAAGGCTATCCTGGATGAGAAAGGGACTTTCTTCGGAGATACCAACTTCTTCGTATTTATATTTTTTGCCCAGTTCCAGCAAATAAACATATCGATCGTATTGATCTTGTGTAGGGCGGTGGGCAGAATCGGCAATTTGCAGGTCGCGTCTCTCATAGTTGGGCATTTGGGCTGGGTCAATGTCGATTCTATCGAGCGACTCATCCCAAAGGGGGGAATTATCTCTGCCAGATTCCCAGGGATGGTATATAAAAAATAAGCCTTCTTTTTCGGGGTCACGATAATCGTATAAAAACCGGTGTGAAGCGATGACCTTTGGCAGCAGTTGTTTTACAAAGCCGATCAATTGCTCATTGTCTGGGCATCGATCTAGGAGGGCTTCCAGAATAAAGCCATGCACAGGGGGTTGTGTGATTCCAGACGTTTTAGGTTTTTGAGGTGCCCCGGGATTGACACCACTATCCCAAAAGTCCCAGTTTGGGAAATAGGATTCCTCAGTTTCTGAATGAAAAATGATATGTGGAATCATCCCATTTTCCCACTGACCTGAAAAGAGGGACTCCATTTCGCGTTGACTACGTTCAAGATCGAAATAGCACCAGCCCAGGGCGGTGAAGCCCGAATCCCAGTTCCATTGGAATGGGTAGAGCTTGTTGGTAGGTACTGTAAAGCCATCTCGCCAGTTGAGTTCCAGGATTTGTTGGGCTTGATCAATGAGTTTGGTGTATTCCATGAGGCAATCAGAAAGTAAGGGTAAAAGTCAATTGCTCGACTTTTACCCTCCATTAGTAGTGTATGATAGCAATTAATTTGCTCAAATAATTAATCGGCAGGCATTAAAAATCAAAGGCAGCCCGCACAAAGATTCTTCTTGGCAGTATAGGCCGGCCAACGAAAAACTCTGAGCTGCCCGTCTGGCTGTTTCCTTGTCTGGGTGATCCTTCGGTTACACCGTCGGTATCTAATAAATTGAAAACAGAGACACCTAACCTCATGCTTTCATCCTGCCCTAAAGAAAAGCGGTAGCCAAGATCCAATCTGACGATATTGAAGCCGTCTAACTCTACAGTATTGGCATCATTAGCAAACTTGCTACCTAAGAAATTGCTGGAAATATTCGCGTCGAATCCATTTTGCTCATAGCTTAGGCCTGCCATGCCCATAATGTTGGGTTGACGACGCAGTTCATTGCCTTCCTGCTCTTCATTGCCTTCTACCTCTGTGAATTCGTGGTCCTGGAAGGTAAAGTTGCCATAGAAGTTGAGTCCTTTAGCCAAGTTGTAGTTGAGGCTGGTTTCGATACCGAATGTGCGGGTACTCTGAACTAATACTTCTTCGATGATATTCCCAGGGTTGTTTGGATCATTGATAAAGTCTACACTTCTGCGATCGTTTAGACCAACATAGAAAAGTGCTCCTGTAATGGCCAACTTGTCATTGCCATATTTGATACCAGCTTCTCCCTGTAAGACGGACTCAGTCTGGAAAGACTGTGGTCGACCAGGAGCTGATGAGGAGAAGTTTATGGACCTGAGCTCTGGGAAGAAATAACCTCTTGAGAAGTTGGCGTAGATGTTAGTCGTATTGCTCAGCTTGTACAAGCCGGCAATGGCAATGGCAACATCGCTGGTTTGGACTTCACCTCTTTGGAAAGTATTGCTGCCAACACCCGTTTCTCTTACAATGGTGCCCGTATTTTGCTCCCATCTCAGACCTACATCGAGGTTGAATTTGTCGCCCTTGTATTCGTCGCCTACGAAAAGGGCAACCTTACTGCTGGTGTGGTATCTGTTGGCTGTCTGAGACCCAGATATAAACCCACTATTGGAAAAGCTCGCAGGGTTACCCAGGCTATCTACGAAATTGACATTGACCATTCGGGGCGCATTCCTAAAGTCACCGACGAAGTTGCTGATCCAATTGTTGTCGTCGGCTCTGGTATTGGCCAGGAACGTACCTATGCTGAAATTGTGTCTGCCTGCAGTCTTTGTGACATAAGCTTCACCTACAATTTCGTTCATAGGCCTTTCTCTGTCGAGAATTCTATTCTGGAAGAGTAGATCTCCAGCAGCCAAGCGACTGCCATCGTCTGCGTAGGTGAGTACGGCGTCGGCAGGTAGACCACGGCTAGACAGATAATCCGCCTGCGTTTCTGGTACATTGTTTACACCGTCTCCATCCAGGAATAGATTGAAAAAGTGATTGTAAGATGCCGTTTTTGCCTTGGCCGATAATCTCCAATCATTGCCAAAGCTGTGCTTGAGGTCCAGCATGAGGTAGCCACCTTGTGTGCTAACTCCGTTGCCGATGGGTGACTCGAAGCGGCCAAAAGGCGTGTCGAAGGAAAAGTCAGTTGCCTGGCTGGTCAGTAAGGTGAAAATTTCTTCACCATCATTGCCTGTTGGTCTTTCTCGTTGGCCATTGTCGTTGGCCAAAGGATAGGGGAGATAGAACTGTACATTGTCATTGATCAACTGGCCATAGACCGTGAACGAACTCTCGCCATTGTTGAACAAGCGCTTGATATTACCTCTGATTTGGTAGCCCTGTGTAGCCATGCCGGTTTCGAGTGGGCCATCGTCGTAGCGATAAAAACCAGAAACAGCATAGAAGGTATTCTCCGAAAGTGGACCAGCAGACAGGAAGTCGGCTTTTACTCGCCCTCCATTCGCCCATTCGAGCTGAACCTTATTTTCTGGTGTAGCTGAACCAGTAACACTGCTGTAGTTGATGATACCAGCTACACTACCTGCACCAAACAGGGTAGAAGAGCCACCACGCACAAATTCCAGATTTCGGATACCGATATCATTTCTGAAATAGACATCATGAGCCGACGAGTTCAATCCGAAGGTGCTCAAGACCGGAAGTCCATCTACTTGTAGTGGCGTAAATTGGTACTGGCCGCCAGAAGGCATGCCCCTGACGAAGACGTTACTAGCGACCTCACCGCCACCACCTTCGGCCGTAATACCGGGAATGGTTCGAAGAATGTCAGCTTGAGAGTTGCTGCTGAGTCGCTGCAATTGAGAGGCATTCAGTATGGTGATCGACATGGGAGACTCCTTCTGTGTTCTTCCACTGAAGGTGCCCGTTACCACCAATTCGTCTAGCAATAATGCATCTTGGCTCAGTGTGATGTCTTGGGTGTAAGAACTCCCGCTAGATACATCGATGTTGAGCTCGTAGGTTGAATAGCCCGTGTAAGAGAACACGACAGTTTGACTGCCTTCGGGAACGGAAAGCTCGTACCGACCATCAAAGTCGGAAATCGTGCCGGTAGCATTGCTCTTGACCAGGATGTTTACACCAAACAAGGCTTCTCCATCAGCATCCGTAATCGTTCCGCTCAATGTTCCCTGCGCTGTGGCAGAGAGCGCGAAACCGAGTCCGAGTATAGTACTACATAGACCCTTGATAAATAATGGTATGTTAAGTTGCATAATCAATGAGTTGACAAACGAGGGTTTGTTCGTTTAATATTTTGACTAAAAGCGATTTGGCAAAACTATATTGGTAATGCTAGGGCGACATGGCCTAATTCTATCCAATTGTAACACTATTCTATATTTTAATGCTTAATTTTATGTAACAATACTAAAGATTAGTACTCGTGAAGCCAGATTATGAGAAGATCATCGAGGGTCCAGAGCAATCTTTTCTCGTAAAAGTTGTCGAAAGGGAAAGTCGACCGAGCTTGAGTCAAGCCTGGCACTTTCACCCAGAGCTAGAGATTTGTTTCACCATGGAGAGTTTTGGTCGAAGATTTACGGGCAATCAAATCGTGAATTACCAAGCCAATGACCTGGTCATGTTTGGTCCGAATTTACCTCACGGTTTTACCACCGATGTATTCTGTAAGCAGGTCGTCATTCAAATGACGGAGGACTTTCTTGGCTACGAGTTCCTGAAAAGACCAGAGATGTGGGAGATCAGGCAGCTTCTGACAAAGTCCAGGCGAGGACTGCATTTCGGTCCACGATGTAAAAAGAAAGCTGCTAAGCTAATCAAGAAGCTACTGAATGCAGAGGGCTTTAATCGATTGTTGATTTTACTGGAGTTGCTACACCTGCTAGCCAATACAAAAGATGTGGGTGGAATATGCTCTGAAGAGTATGCCCTCGATTTTAATGAGGCCCAACTCGGCCGGGTCAGCATATTATATGCGCATGCCATGCAACACTTTCATCAAAGCATACGCGTAAAAGAGATCGCCGATAAGTTGAATCTATCAGAGGCTGGTTTTTACAAATTCGTCAAGCGGCACACCAAAAAGACTTATGTTGAAATAGTCAACGATTTTCGAATCCATCATGCATGTCGTTTGCTCATCAATACTAAAAAGACGGTAGCAGAAATATGCTATGAGAGTGGCTACAATAATCTGAGCTATTTCAATCGCAAGTTTAAATCTGTCATGGGCCAAAACCCCAGGCGCTTTAGAGATCAATACTTATCCAGCTCGGCTCAATGAAGTTTCTTCTTTTATCCATCGGCACGCGTGGCGATATGGAGCCGTTGCTAGCCATAGGCAGCATCCTCAAAACCTCAGGTCATAATGTTCGCTGTGTAATGCCCACTCAGTTTGAAGATTTGGTAGCAGATGCCGAACTTGAATTCAGACCGCTAGACAAGGCGTTTTTGGAACTGCTAGAAACTAGCGCAGGCAAAGCCATTATGGGCCAGAAAGGTGGCTGGTGGAGCCGCATTCGGCAGTACATAAGCCTAGTGCGCCAGTCGATCAAATTACAGAACCAACTCATTACTGAGCAAAGAAATTACCTGATCGATTATCAACCAGATCGAGTCGTGTATCATCCTAAAGCCCTGTATGGTCGCATGTTTGGTATGTCTCATCCAGAGCGGGCCTTTACCATTAGCCCCATTGCCAACTGGCTCCATCCGGTAGAAGCGTATTCGCATGTGGCCATCAATAAAAACTTGGGTCGTCGTGGAAATCTGTGGACTTACCGAGCTATCAATTGGGTGACGGCCAGGGTGACTGCACGCATGGGAAAGACATACAGAGAAGATCTGGGCAAAAAGCCGTTTAATGGTCGGGCGGTGTATAAGCACATGAGAGATCACGAGCAGGTTTTTTACATGGTCTCCCGGTCATTGTTTCCAAGACCTCAAAACTGGCCAGAACGCGCCAAAGTGATGGGCTATTTGGAACGTGTAAAGACCAACAACTGGTCGCCAAGCCAGAAATTAATCCAATTTTTAGATGTGCATCGTGGGCAAAAAATTGCCTTCTTCACTTTTGGTAGTATGGTCAATAGCGATCCTGTCGCGAAGACCAATGCCATTATAGAGGCATGTACGAAACTAGCTGTGCCCGCTATTCTCAACACCTTTAGTGGCGGACTTATAGTACCCGCCGAATGTCCAGATCACATCTTTGTTGTCGATTCCATACCATACGACTGGATCTTTCCTAAGGTTTATGCTGTGATTCATCATGGCGGAGCCGGCACTACGCATACGACCCTCAAGCACGCTTGTGCTTCTTTGATCATTCCCCACATCATCGATCAGTTTTTTTGGAATAAACGATGTGCTGATTTGGGAGTTGGCCCATTGGGGATACCTGTTAAGCGACTGAATGAAGAGACGCTAATTCCGTTGTTGCAAGATTTGCTAAATAACGCAGCTTACAAGACATCCGCTAGTCGGGTGGCAGAGGAAATGAAACAAGAAGGAAACGTAGGGCGTAAAATGGTAGAGATTTTGACCAGACCTTTATGAGTTGCGAGACGCTTTTTAGCAAGCCCCATCGCCAATGTCTATTCTAAAGAGAGATGGCCATCAAGTAGACCGTGTACCTATTGCTTTACAAACAGCTTATTGGTCCATCCTTTGCTGGTTTCCAAGCTAAATATGTAGGTGCCAGGAGGAATCCTACTTAGATCAATAGGAGCTGACGGCCATATTTCAGACTCGCTAGTTCGTATTGTTTGGCCATTGAAATGGGTAATTCGCCATCCAAATATAGAAATGGACCGATCGAGTCCTGTTATGTAAAGGCGGTCTTGAGTGGGATTCGGATACAGGGATACATTGGCAAATAGCTCCTCAATGGCTGAACTTGTACTGGTCGTCAGTTCAAGGACCATAATATCACCATTCTGAGTAGTTATAAATCCTCTTGTTGGGGAAAAATCTATAGCTCGAAACGGCTCATTCTGATCGGCAGTCATTTCTGTCCAGGTATTGCCCCCATCATTGGTTGAAATGATGACAGCTCCAAAACCACAAGCATAGCCTTCCTGCTTATTTAGAAACTTGATATCTTGTATAGACTCTGTAGTGGGGGTTTCTAGTATGGTCCAAGTAGCACCGCCATTTTGAGACCGGGCCACGAGACCTAAGTCACCACATAAAAAGCCGGTGTCTTCATCGAGAAATTGAATTTCCCTCAGGTTGAAAACACCATTGTTGGGGTTGAATCCGGGCACATCGTTCCAGGTTTGGCCACCATCTTCGGTCAGCTTCAGATAGCTTGAACCAGCGATAAACCCTTTGTTCTCAGAGAGAAAATAGATTTCGGAAACGGTGCCCACATTGTCGCCCAAAATTTCGGGTTCCAGATCAAACCAGCTTTGGCCACCATCTATGGTTTTGTAGATGGTTCCCCCGTCGGCACCTAGCCAGCCCAGGGTATCATTGACAAAAAAGATGCAGCGCAGTGGCTGACTGGGTATATCGATATTCACATTGCTCCAGGTGTCTATGCCGTTATTGGTGATAAACGAGCTGTTGTTGCCAATCACGAAAACAGTTTCCCCATCGGAGGTGGCGATATTGCGGAAGTTCTCGTTGGGAATATTCGTTTGTTGCTGTGTCCAGGTATTCCCATTGTCGGTACTTTTTTTGATGTTCAGCCCAGTGCCTTGCCCATTGTTTAGCGAACTCACCGCGTAGATCGTAGAATCATTGGTGACTAAAACATCCTGAAGCGTCTGGCCGGGTAGGAAAGTGATAATCGTATTCCAGTCCTGGCCCCTTAATTGACCCGTTATCGTAAACACTAAAAAAGCCAAGGTCGTGTAAGCATATCTCATACGTGTAGGTTTTTATTGGTCGATTAAGCATAGGAGACTCTAAACTAGTCAATAATTGTTTTTGTAGACTTCCGCAGGTTGTTTCTCTACCTAATATACCCTGAGTTTGAGAGTAGCAGTATTTACTTATTGTTTATGGGATCTCGTCATTTGGGGAATGCTCCGCTCCTGCCACTCCTGTTACCAGCAGTCGTTCGAGGATCTAACTTCGAGTTGGGACCCTTAACCCAACTCTCGTGGCGGGGAATGACTCGACCTGCGGAAGTACGAAAATAAAAAAAGCCCCATATTGTGGTGCCACCCATTAAAATTTTGAATCCTTACCCATGTCCGCTAAAAAAACAGTGCGCGAGCTGATTATTTCAGGTCGATTGGAAACGGCTGTCAGAGAACTGCTTCATCAGGTTGATCACGAGGCAGATTTATTGGCCCACCCAGATCACGATCTGCTACACGATAGGGCGGTCCATATTCTGAGTCGTCTCAATGAGCAAGAGCATCAAGAGGGACTGGGTATAGATGATGATAAAGAGCGCAATCGCATTCGCTTGTCGCTTATTGATCTGGACCGCGATGTGGCGTCTGCCAGACGAGGTGAACGTATCCAGAGCGAGGTGCCCAACTTGAAAGGGGCAGCCGCAGCACCAAAGCGTAGTAACAACACGCCCCTGATTCTTGGTATTTTAGGAGGCTTGGCTGTAGTTATTGCTGCTTTTTTTATGCTCAACAGGACTAAGACCGAAGACCCTGTGACACCAACGCCCCGAAGACCACAAGTGGAGCAAGTCGACAATGGCAATGCTGATACCAACGATGATCAATCCGGCCAAGGTGGCGGTACAGATAGCCCGGAAACAGATGAAGAGGGGAAAATTCGGATGCTCCCGATTTTTCCTGAAAGATCAGCGACCGGTAGTATGGTCAGCAACGGAGATGGCCCGAGATTTCCATTGCGGTTTGGCGATACCGAGCAGAATAAGGAAATCCGGGCATATCTCAGTTTTCCACTAGACCGAATCCCTGCTGGGGTCGACATAGTAAGTGCAATGCTGTACGTTAATCGCGGTGGTGGAGACTATCGAGAATTGCGTAGAGCCATAGTAGAGGAAGTAAACATAGGTGATGGTCTCGACCAAGAAGATTTCGATGCCAACCGGTCGCCTCTAGCCGTACTGAGAAGTGACAGTTTGATGTCGCAGCAGCAATTTGAACTGGATGTCACCGATAAATTCGAGCTCGTGACTCTGTACAATCGTCCGTTTTTTACGCTGCAGTTTAGGCCCGATGAGATATTCCGAAATCGCAAGGCCGATCAATACGAGATCAGGACTGGCCAGAATCGAACCCGTTTGGAGGTCAAGTTTAAGCTCGATTAATGCAAAATCAACGCATCGCTTCATTGCGAAAAACTTATGATCAATGGCTTCGGAACACAGATTGGGATCTGGTTTCACCCATAAATCTGGATGGTCTGAAAGCCGTTCCCGTTCGCCTGGACTTACCTCATATTGTTCCCGCCGCCGGTTCTGATGAGGTAGAAATGGATTGGTTGCACAAGGAGCTTAAACGACAATGCGAATTGCAAGGTGGTCAGTACGGTTATGGAGGATATCTGGAGCGGCGCACGGTTTATTCTGCGGCCAATTACGAATCCGTAGAAGAGGGGCGCATCCGCCGCAGGAACTTACATCTGGGCTTCGATTTGTGGACTTTTGAAGCTGGGGTACCCGTTTTTGCACCACTAGCCGGACGAGTGCACAGCCTGCAAGACAATGATTTGCTCAGAGATTATGGGCCTACTATCATTTTGGAGCATAATCCTGTAGCTGGTCTGGTCTTTTATACGCTCTATGGGCACCTGAGCTGCGAGTCTTTGGTGTTTCGTCCGGGCCAGATCATCGAAGCTGGTGCTATTATTGGTGAGGTTGGTGAGCTGTCTGTCAATGGTGGATGGGTGCCGCATTTGCACTTTCAGGTCATTCTCGATATAGACAATCGAGTAGGGGATTTTCCAGGAGTGGGTTTTGCAGACGAGCGAGATTGGTGGGCGAAGTGTTGCCCAGATCCCGCTAGATACTTTGGAGTGACACTTATATGATATACAGACTTCTCACCACAATAATCGCCATTTGTGCTATTGCTTCGGCTGCCCTCATGGTTTATTTTTGGCCTGTGCAGCAGCAAATGAATCGGCTGGCGTTCGAGCAGGCAGAGGCATTGCATGTTCGTTATGGTCTGCTGAGTGTTGATGAGTGGAGGGATCAGGCGAGGATTATTCTGGTGGACAGGTTGGCAAACCTTGAATTGGAACTGGGTGACGAGGCCAATACCCAGTTGTATACAGAGCGACTACTCCACCTATTGATCGATGAATTTGAGCAAACGCTGGAAGAGAAAGCTGAAGGGAACCCGCTCTTGTCGGGCATTCAATCCTTTGTGCGGGGCAACATTGTCGACTTCGATGATTTTCGAGCTCGCGTTCCGGAGATGAGTGAGCGGCTAGTCGACGATTTCGATGAATTGATCGATGCCGAAGCCCTGGCAGACCTAGCCCTTGGGCAGATGAATGTACTAATTGATGAGAGCGCGTCTCGGCAAGATGAAGTAGCTAGCGCGTACTTTCAGCAGCAGTATGATTGTGGAGATCTATCTACTTGTGGAGCGTTATTGGGAGAGCAGTTGTTCGAGATGAAGATTGAATATTGGTGGGTGAAGTTGTTGTTTTTTGGACTGTTTATGGTGCCTATTTTGGTTTGGTTGTTCGGCTTTTTTGTAAATATGCAAATTTATAAAAATACCAATTTCACCTTGCTCACCCCCTCCACCGTCACCCTCGCATCCGTCTTCCTCATTGGCGGCCTTACCTTCCCAACCATCGCCATAGATGTCCGCATCGAAAGCTTACGCTTTGAACTCTTTGGCTCCACCATGGAGTTCGGACAGCAAGTCTTATTTTACGAATCCAAAAGTATCCTTCAGGTCGTTGGCTTATTGCTGGAAAATGGTGACCTGGATCTTGTTTTAGTAGGTTTGCTGATTGCCC